>NZ_JBIAPU010000007.1:0-367190 GCF_042888465.1 Streptomyces sp. NPDC002888
CGGCGGCGCCTACACCCTGCGCCGCAAGAAGAACGCCACCACCCTGGCCTGATCCATGCCCCCCGCAATACCCCGCTGCGGCCGCCACCCGTGACTCACCGGCACGGCGTGGCGGCCCAGCCGCGCTCCCCCGCCCACGCCGCGCACCCGCGAGGTCGCCCCCCGATGACAACTCCCACGGAACCCACCCCCGCCCCGGCCGCCGAACAGGCTTCCTCCTCCCGTCTGACCGTCATGTGCGCCGTAGCCGCGCTCGCCCTGGCCCTGACCCTCCTCGGCAGCAACGACGACACGCCGACCCCCACCTCCCAGCCGCCGCGCGCCGCGCCAGCCGCGCCCACGGCGCGGGAGACGGAGGAGCCCGCCGCGCCGGAGCAGACCGGCAAGCACCTCCCGCGCGCCAAACCCCTGCGTCTGCGCATCCCCAAGATCGGCGTGGACGCCCCGTTCACCGGGCTCTCCATCGGTTCCGACGGACAGCTCGAAGCCCCGCCCGCCGACGACACCAACCTGGTCGGCTGGCACGCCGAAGGCGCCTCCCCCGGAGAGACCGGCACCTCGATCATCGCCGGGCACGTCGACACCAAGACCTCCGCCGCCGTCTTCGTCAACCTCGGCGAACTCAAGAAGGGCGACACGTTCTACGTCACCCGCGCCGACCGCCGAAGGGCGACCTTCCTCATCGACAGCGTCGAGACCTTCGAAAAGGACCGCTTCCCCAGCAAGCGCGTCTACGGCGACACCTCCCGGGCCCAGGCCCGCCTGATCACCTGCGCGGGCAACTACGACCGCTCCGTCCGGGATTACACCGACAACCTCGTCGTCTTCGCCCACCTCATCTGACCCACCGCAGCACCCTCGCCACGGCATACATCGCGGTATGCGGCACTTGGCGTGGAACTGCCGCTTTCGGGGTAACTTCCGTGCGCGCCGGGCGGGTTGAGGAACCACCCGGTCCAGGGGCGGACGGGGGAGGCTGTCATCGGAAGCGTCTTACCCGGGAGGGAGCCGATACGGCGACTGGTGGCCTCGGTCTCCGGCCCGGGGTCCGTGGGAGCGGCACCCTCGCGGATCGTCGACTCGGGACTGCGGCGGGCCGCGGCGGGGCTCATCGGCGCCGCGTGCGTGCAGGTGGCGGTCTGTGTCGTGGTCACCCGGTCCGGCTATCCCGTCGTGTTCTGGGCCCTGGTGTGTCCGGTGTTCCTGGTGCCGACGCTCGTCGGCCTGCTGGGTCTGCTGCTCGGGGCCGACTCCACCCGGTGGGTGATCGGGCTCTGCTGTCTGTTCGCCGTCTTCAGTGTGACGGCGAGCTGGGCGGTGGCCCACCGGTACACCGGCGCGGTCAACGTGGCGGAGCCGCTGATCGGGCTCGGTGTGTTCGGCGCGGGCATGTCCGGCGGGCGTCATTCCGGGGCCGCCGCGCTGGCTCTGATCGGATCTCACCGAGGTGCCCTGGCCGTCGCCGGGACGGGCTCGCTGGTCGAGCACGCAAGCCTGGCCCTGCTGGAGACGGGCTCCCTCGTCGCCGCGCTCCTCGGCTGCGCGAAGGTACGGGTGCTGGCGCAGCCGTTGGACGACGCGGCCAGGGAGCTGGCGCGCCAGTCGGAGCTCGACGCCGCGGAGACCGCCCGGACCAACGCCCGGCACGAGCGCGCCCGTCTGCTCCACGACGAACCCCAGACACGGCTGGCCATGGTGGGGCAGGCAGTGGTCGCCGACTCGGCCGAGTTCCGGGCGGACTGCGCCCGGGACGCCGATCTGCTGCGCGGACGTGCGCTGGGCCGGCATTCCGGCCCGGGGCTCACGGAGTCGCTGCGTGCGCTCGTCGAGCACTTCGAGGCCCGGGGGCTGCGGGTGCGGCTCGACACGGAGGGCCGGACGGACGGCGCCGAGGAGCCGTACGTGGTGACGGCCCTGGTGCGGGCGGCCCACGAGGCGCTGACGAACGTACTGCGGCACAGCGGCACCCGCGAGGCCGACCTCGTCGTCGGCGGCACCGCCGAGCGGCTCGTCGTCGAGATCCGTGACGGGGGCCGCGGGTTCGACGCCGAGCCGGCACCGGACCGGATGGGCGTGCGCGGCTCTCTGCGGGCGCGGATGGAGGATGTCGGCGGAAAGGCCGACATCCGGAGCGCCCCGGGTCGCGGCACGTCGGTGGTGTTGCGGTGGCCG
Organism: Streptomyces sp. NPDC002888; assembly: GCF_042888465.1. NCBI lineage: Bacteria > Bacillati > Actinomycetota > Actinomycetes > Kitasatosporales > Streptomycetaceae > Streptomyces > Streptomyces sp. NPDC002888. Next base: position 2,173 of record NZ_JBIAPU010000007.1, read on the forward strand.
GTGTGAACGCCCTGGTCCGCCGGTGGGGACGGCGGAGCGCGAAGGCACGGTATGCGGAGCTGGGCGCGCTGATGTGGCGTTCGCTGCCCATCGGGCTCGCCGTGATGACCCTCGTCAACCTCGCGCAGCTGGCGGCGCACTGGACGGCGTACGACGAGGGGTGGGCCGTCGTGCTCATCCTGGCGGGGCTTGTCACGGTGCTCGCCCTGGTGTGGCTGCGCACGCCCCGGGGGATCGGGCCGGTGCTCTCGGCGGTCGCCGTGCTGGCCGGGCCTGCCGCGTGTGTCCTGATCTCCTTTCAGCTGGACTGCGGCGAACTCACCGGGCTCGCGAACTGGGTCGCCGGGTACAGCGTGGTGCCGATCCTGTTGTTGCCCTTCGGCCGTCCTCCCGAGGAGCCGGTGCTGGGGGTGGCGGCGCTGGTCGCGACGCAGGCGGTGGTGATGGGCGGGGCCGGTCTGAACCTGCGTGACCTGCACAACGTCGTGCTGTCCGGAGGGGCCGCCGCGACCATCGCGACCGGTACGGCCCTGCTGGTCTCGGTCTGGCGGCAGATGGTCGTCACCGGCCGGACGATGGCCCGGGAGGCCCGGTCCACCGCCTGGGCCCGCCGGGTACGCCAGGGTGCCGAGGTCAGCATGGGCTGGGCTGTCGAGGACAGCGAGCGCGAGGCGGCGCGGCTGCTCGACGGGCTCGCCACGGGTGCCCTGCGGGCGGGCGATCCGGCGGTGCAGGTGCGGTGCCGGGAGGTCGCCGACGAACTGCGGCGGCGGACCCGGGAGCTCCAGGGCCGGTCGATGCTCCAGGCGCTGCTCCTGCCCGAGGGGAGAAGCGGTCGCGGCGGCGCCGAGGTGGAGGACGAGGAGGACCTGTGCCGCCGCCTGCCGGTGGAGGAACGTCTCCTGCTGGTGGGCGCCCTGCGCGAGGTGGCCGAGCGGTCCACCGGCGGCCTCTGGGTGACCGTGCACGGGGAGAGTCCGGGCCGGGTGAAGCTGACGGTCGGCACCGACGGCGGGCCCCTGCCCCGTACCCCCTCCTGGGACGAACTGTCCGAACGCTTCCCCGTGCACGTCACGCATGTCACGGGCGACCGCTGGTTCCACATCTGGGAAATGCCGCTGCGCGAGAACCGCCGGGAGAAGGAATGATCAGTGTCGCGGTCGTGGACAACCTCATCACCTTCTGCCAGGGGATGCGGGCGTGGACCGGGCAGCACACACCGGACACCATCCGGGTGGTGGCGGACAGTCCCCGGGTCGGTTCCCTGATCGTGGCCATGCCGGAGCCGCCCGACGTCGTGGTGCTGGATGTCAGGCTGCACGACGGAACGAAACTCGCCCAGAACATCACCACCCTGATGAGGTGGGGCACCCAGGTGGTCGTCGTGTCCGCCGACGACAGCACACCGGAGATGCGTCGGGTCGCCATGGACAACGGCGCCCAGTCCTTCCTCCACAAGGGCGACGACTTCGGGGAGATCTGCCACGCCGTCACCGAGGCGGCCGCCGGCCGGCCGTACGTCAACGCCCGGCTGGCCCACTTCATCTACCGGGAGAGGGAGCGGATCGCGCTGACGTCCCGCCAGGTCGAGGTGGTGGGACTGCTCAACGCGCGGATGCGCACGGCGGAGGTCGCCCACGCGATGGGCATCACCGAGAACACCGTCAAGGGCTACCTCAAGGCCATCCGCGAGAAGTACTACGGGGCGGGGTGCGAGGTCTCCACCCGGGAGGAACTGCTGGAGGAACTCCGCCGCGACGGCTACCTCGGCGACTGGTGACACCCCCGCCCGGGGGTGGTGCCGCACCCCCGGACGGGGGGTCCGCGCACACCCCTCGTCGGTCTGCCGCACAGTGGGCCCGGAAGCGGACGATTGCCTGGTCGGAGGGTGTGTCCTCCGACGGCACATCAGGACCCGGGCGCCCAAGGGCGCATGGAGGCATGTCACATGTCCGGAGTTTCCATCGTCATCAACCGCGCGTTGCGGCCGGTGAAGAACGCGATCGGTGAGGGCATCGGCGAGGCCATCGCCGACGTGGCCGGCGCCGAGGGCAAGAGCCGCGAGCGCATCGTCAACAACAGCCGCCGGGCCTTCAACGTCGGCAGCAGCCTCGCGATCAGCGTGATGACGGCCGACGCCATCGGCGTGGTCGACGCCGTCGACGCGGCCGCCTCCTAACAGACTCACGGCAGGAGAAGAGACCATCATGTTCGACTTCCTCGACGACCTCGTCGATCTGGTGACGGACGTCTTCGGCGGCGGTGACGCGGACACGTCGTCCACCGGCACCTCGTCCGGCGACACCTCGTCCGCCGACCGGGACACGGGGTCGCACAACTCCACGTCCGGCGGCTCGAAGCCGCACTTCAGCGGCTACGGCGGTTGCGCGTGCGGCTGCTCCGGGTTCGACGGGCTCGGGCAGATGTGCAACAACTGCGGCCACTCGTTCGCTCTCCACTGAGCCCCGTCGCCGGATGGGTGCTCACTTCCCAGGCAGCCGCGGGCCCGTTCGGGGAACGGGTTCGCGGCTGCCGCTGCTCGCGGCCCTGGCGTGTCTGGTGGCCGGGGTGGGCGCGATGAGCGCGATGGCGCTGGCGACCGAGCCGCCACCGGGAGTGCGTCCGCTGTGGTCGTACTGGAGCGGCACCGTCGGGGACCTGCTCCTGCCGGTCGTGGTGTACGGGCTGACCAGGGCCTGCCAGGTGCTCGCGGTCACGCCGGAGCCGGCGGACACCGTGGACGCGGGGCCGCGCGACCGGCGGCGGGGGCGAAGCTGCCTCGTGGCCGCCGGTGTCGGCGCGGCGATCGGCGCGGTGTCCCAGGCCGCCTGGCTCGCCGATCCGGATCCGCAGCTCAACTGGCTGCTGATCGCCCCGCATCTTTTCTCGCCCGCCGGTTACTACCACGCGGGGTTCCTGGTCCTCACGTCCGCCGGTGTCGCCGGCACCGGCTGGGAGGCGCTGCGGCGCGCCGGGCGGGCGAGGGGCACCGCCCGGTTGCGCCGGGTGCTGTCGGGCCACGGCTGCTCCGTGGTCCTGGCCTCGGCCGGGTTGTTCGTCCTGACGGTGGTGAAGGACTCCGCCCCGCTGACGGACACGGTCTCGGCCCGGGCGACCGTGGCGGCCGTGTCCCTCGCGCCCGTCGCCCTGCTCGGGGTGGCGGTGTGGCGCCTGGGGCGCGACGCCACGGTGCTTCTCCGTCCGCTCGTCATCGCCTGCTGTGGGGTGGCCGTCGCCTCGGTCGTCCTCTGAGGGGTCCTTGCACTATGCCCGCCCGGGTGGCGCGCTCGTAGTGCAAGGACCCTTGAGTCGGGTCAGGGCCGCGCCAGCAGCGTGGTGAGGACCTGACGCAGCGTCGGCTCCGGGTCCGGGTCGGTGTCCGAGGAGCGCCACGCGACGAACCCGTCGGGGCGGACGAGTACCGCGCCTTTGGGCGTCGTGCCGTGGAGTTCCGACCAGTCCATGTCGCCCTCGGGCACCAGGTCGGCGTCGGGGCCGTCGCCCACCCGGTACGAGGTGAGCGGGACGGACAGCTCCGCGGTGAGGCGGGCGGCGGCCTCGTGCCATCCGCTCCCGGCGGCGGCGTCGCTGAGCAGGATCAGGGACCGTTCGTAGAGGTCGAGGGTGGAGACCCGCTCGCCCCGGTGGCTCATCCACAGGTGCGGTGCTCTGCTGCCGGGCTCCCCCGTCAGGTTCAGGGCCTCCGGGACGACCGGGGTCGCGGGGTCGGCGCCGACGACCGCGCCCTGCGGGTACCGGTAGCCGAGGGCCACGTTGAGGATGCCGCGCTGGGGACCACCGCCACCACCGCCGACACCGGGCGCCGGGGCGAAGCCGGGGTGGCTGTGCTCGACCGACCGGGCGGCGGCTCGGGCGCTGGTCGTCTCCGCGACCGGTCGGCGCTCGGCGTCGTACGTGTCCAGCAGCCCCTCCCCCGCCCAGCCGCCGAGGACCGCGGCCAGCTTCCAGGCGAGGTTGTGCGCGTCCTGGATGCCGGTGTTGGAGCCGAACGCGCCGGTCGGGGACATCTCGTGGGCGGAGTCGCCGGCCAGGAAGACACGTCCCGACCGGTAGCTGCGGGCGACGCGCTGGGCGGCGTGCCAGGGCGCCCGGCCGGTGATCTCGATGTCGAGGTCCGCGACTCCGACCGCGCGGCGGATGTGCGCCGCGCACCGCTCGTCGGTGAACTCCTCCAGCGTTTCGCCGTGCTCGGGGTGCCAGGGGGCGTGGAAGACCCAGTTCTCCCGGTTGTCCACCGGCAGCAGGGCGCCGTCGGCGTCCGGGTTGGTCAGGTAGCAGACGATGAAGCGGCGGTCGCCGACCACGTCGGCGAGGCCTCGGGAGCGGAAGGTGACGCTGACGTTGTGGAAGAGGTCGCCCGGGCCGCTCTGCCCGATGCCGAGCTGTTCGCGGACGGGGCTGCGGGGGCCGTCCGCGGCGACGAGGTAGTCCGCGCGGACGGTGGTGTGCTCGCCCGTACCGCGGCTCTTGACCACGGCGGTGACGCCGGTGGAGTCGGCGTCGAACGACATCATTTCGGTGTGGTAGCGCAGGTCGCCGCCGAGCTGCCGGGCGTGGTCGAGGAGGACGGGCTCCAGGTCGTTCTGGCTGCACAGGCACCAGGAGCTGGGGCTGAAGCGGGCCAGGCCGCCGCCCGCGTCGATCTTCCGGAACAGCCATTCGCCGGCGTCGCCGACCAGGGTGGGCGTCTGCAGGATGCCGTGGTTGTCGGCCAGCGTGGCCGCCGCCTCGTGGATCGCCGGCTCGGCGCCGGCCACCCGCAAGAGCTCCATCGTGCGGACGTTGTTGCCCCGGCCGCGTGGATGGATGGAGGTGCCGGAGTGCCGCTCCACCAGTGTGTGCGGCACCCCGAGCCGGCCCAGGAACAGCGAGGTCGACAGGCCGACCAGGGAACCGCCGACGATGAGGACCGGAACCCGGTGGGTCTTGGTGTCGGCCTGCTCGGCTCTTGCGTTCATCTCTCGCCTCCAGCACGTCGTGTCCGCGGAATCGGCCGCGTACGGCACGGCCGGGCCCTTCATGCATGCCACCCGCGGCGGGCGGTGGCTCAGGCTTCACCCGCTTGACCCGCCTGGTTCGCGGTGCCTGCGGGCACGACCCACGATCGTCCTTACGTGTCCCCGAGGAAGAGGTGTGCCGGATGACGGTCTCCCCTGCCGTGCCGACGGATTCGGACGGTGTCTCCACCACCGTTGTCTCCACCACCGCGTTCGACGGATCCCGAGTGCGGGTCGTCCTGATGCTGGACATCCACGACGGAACCCAGCGGGAGTTCCTGGCCGCGTACGAGTACATGCGCGACCGGGTGGCCGCCGTGCCGGGGCACATCAGCGACCAGCTGTGCCAGTCCCTCGAGAACCCCACGCAGTGGCTCATCGCCAGCGAGTGGGAGAGCGCGCCGCCCTTCCTCTCCTGGGTCAACAGCGAGGAGCACCTGGAGACGGTGCAGCCGTTGCAGCACTGCGTCCGTGACACCCGCTCGATGCGCTACACCGTCCTGCGGGAGACCGGGGGCGCCCGGGCACGCGCGGTGGCCGACGAGGCGCTCCAGCCTGCTCCCCGCGTGGGCGGCAACGTCGTACGTCACGCCCTGACCTTCACCGTCAGGCCCGGCAGCGAGTCCAAGGTCGGGGAGATCCTGTCGGGCTACGCGTCGCCCGAGGCACGCGTGGACGACACCACTCGCCTCCTGCGCACGTCGCTGTACTTGTACGGCAACCGGGTCGTGCGCGCGGTCGAGGTGCGGGGCGACCTCCAGGCCGCGCTGCGCCACGTCGCCCGGCAGCCCGAGGTGCGGGCCGTCGAGGAGGCCATCAACCCGTATCTGGAGCGGGACAGGGACCTGGACGACCCGCAGTCCGCCCGGCTGTTCTTCACCCGCGCCGCCCTGCCCGCCGTCCACCACGTGACGTCCGGGCGCCCGGACGGGCCGCGTGTGCAGCGGTGCGCCCTGCACTACCCGGTCCGGCCCGGCGCCGCCCAGACGTTGGCCCGGCTGCTGGCGCGGCAGGACGAGGCCGCCGCGGGCGACCCGGCCAGTCCAGTGCGGGCAGCCACCGTGTTCCACCGCGACGACCTCGTCGTACGGCTCGTCGACGTGGAGGGCGAGCCGGACGGTGCGCCCGCGTACGTCCTCGCGCTGCACGAACCCGTCGGAGTCGCTGAGGCCGAGCGGCTGCTGGACGCGGCCGCCCTCGGCATCGACGGGCCGCTGACGGACGAGCGCACGCTGCTGCGGCTCCTCGCACACACACGCATGCAGCCCCTGACCGACCGCCGGTCCCCCGTCTCCTGACCGACCGCCTTCCCTGAACGTCCCACCGCTTCCCGCCTTCGGAGTGACTGACATGACAGAGCGACAGGCCCGCATCGTCTCCCTCGCCGACGCCGCGCCCAACCGCCGACGCGGCGGTGACGTCCGCGCCCTTCTCACGCCCACCACGGTGGGGTCGACCAGCGGCTTCATGGGCGTGGCCCTCGTGCAGCCCGGGGAGCGCATCGCGGAGCACTACCACCCGTACTCCGAGGAGTTCGTGTACGTCACCCACGGCACGTTCGAGGTGGACCTGGACGGGGAGCCGCACCCCCTCAGAATCGGCCAGGGGCTGCTGATCCCGCCGTACCTGCGCCACCGCTTCCGCAACGTGGGCGACGACGAGGCGCGTCTCGTGTTCCACCTGGGGCCGCTGGCTCCGCGCCCCGACCTCGGGCATGTCGACACCGAGGAAGCGGCGACGCAGGAGGCGGCGGAGCGGGTGTCGTAGCCGGATCGACCAGGTCACGCGCTCGCCGCCGAGGCGACCCCGGGGCGGAGCGGCCCCATGCAACGAACCCCACCCCCGAGATTCGGGGGTGGGGTTCGTATCCGGAGCGCCGGGCAGGCCTTGCACCTGCATTTCCCCGCAGGAAGCGGGGCGTCTTTCCTTGGACCACCAACGCGTGGCACTGCCACCGGAGTTCCGGCGACCTGCTCAAGATCAAGCTTACCGCATGTTCGTCGGTAGGCTGACCACGATGACGACGCCCCCCTCCCCCACCCGACTGGTGGTCCTGCGCGGCAACAGCGCGTCCGGCAAGAGCTCGGTGGCCGCGGGGCTGCGCGAGCGATACGGCCGCGGCATCGCCCTGGTGAGCCAGGACGTCCTGCGCCGCGAGGTGTTGCGCGAGCGGGACATGCCCGGCGGCGTCAACATCGGCCTGATCGACCTGACCGTCCGGCACGCCCTCGACCACGGCTTCCACACGGTGCTCGAAGGCATCCTGTACGTCGCGCACTACGGCGACATGCTCACCCGGCTGGTGGCCGACTACTCGGGGCGCAGCCACTGCTTCTACCTGGACGTCCCCTTCGAGGAGACCCTCGCCCGCCACGCCACCAAGCCGATCGCGGACGAGGTCGGCGCGGCCGAACTCCGCTCGTGGTACCGGCCGTTGGACCTGCTGCCGGGCGGCGTCGAGACCGTGGTCCCCGCCGACAGCTCACTGGCCGCGACGATCGACCAGGTGATGCGGGTGTCGGGACTCGGCGCGCCCGCCGAGGCGCCGAGCGGCTCCTCCTGACGGGCGGCGCTCACCGCAGGGCCGCCGCCACCAGCCCGTGGATCTCGGTGCCGGACACACTTCCGCCGGTCACCAGGCGGTCGAAGACCAGCCCGTCCACGCAGGCCAGCAGCGTGACGGTGCGCTCCTCGGCGTCCGCGTGCCCCTGCGCCGCCAGGAAGTCCTGCAAGGTCTGCCTGGCCGCGTTCTCGCGTGGTACGAGGATTTCCCGCAGCTCTGGATGGCGGACGCTCTCGAGGGCGCAGGCGTAGCGGGCGAGTGAGCGTCGCCGCCCCTCGCCCGTGAGTCGTCGGTCGACGAAGGCGACGAGTCCGGCGACGAGTTCCTCGGCGCTTCGCAGCGTGGGCGTCCGCTCGCCGATCGCCTGGAGTTCGACCTGGTCGAGCGCCACCAGGCGGCGGACCAGCGCGGTGAGCAACGCCTGGCGCGTGCGGTAGTACGCGGAGGTCGTGCCGTGTGGCAGGTCCACTGCCCGGTCGACCGCCCGATGGGTCAGGCCCCGCATTCCGGCCTCGGCGAGCACGCCGATGGCCGCGTCGGCGAGGACGGTGCGTCGGTCCGTGGACATGCCCCTTTTCTACACCCGTAGAGGGGTGGAGTAGTCTCAGGGCCACCCGTCTTCTACATCTGTAGAAGGCGAGCGGCACGGGGGAAGACGGCGGCACGAAGTGGACAAGGAGGCCGGGTATGGGCGGCAGTGCGGTGGTGGTCGGGGGCGGCATCGGCGGGCTGGCTGCCGCGATCGGGCTGCGCCTGGTCGGCTGGGAGGTGACCGTCGTCGAACGCGCCGCCGTCCTGGCCGACGTGGGTGCGGGGATCTCCCTCCACGCCAACGGCATCCGTGCGCTGAACGCCCTCGGTGTCGACATCGGTGCGGCGGCGCGTCCCCAGTACACGGGAGGCACGCGTGCCCCCGACGGCCGTCGGCTGGCCCGGATGGACGGAGCCGCGCTCGAGCGTGAGCTGGGCACGCCGATCGTCGGCATCCCCCGGGCCGACCTGCACCGACTGCTGCGCGCCGCGCTGCCCGCCGAGTGCCTGGTCATGGGGGCGGAGGTGACGTCCGTCGACCGAGGAGGTGCCGGGCGGGTGCGGGTCCCCGTGGGGGACGGCGTACGGGAGGCGGATGTGGTCGTGGCCGCGGACGGCGTCAACAGTGGGCTGCGTGCCCAGGTGTTCCCTCACCACCCCGGCCCGGCCTACAGCGGTTCGACGGTCGTGCGCGCCATCACCGAGCGTCCCGTCGAGCTGGACACCGACTTCGACCTGACCTGGGGCGGGGGTGCCGAGTTCGGTCACATCGCGTTCGTCGACGGCCGGGCCGAGTGGCACGCGGTGTACAACGCGCCCGCCGGGGTGCGGCACGAGGACGCCCTCGCCGAGATGCGCCGCCGCTTCGGCGGCTGGCACGATCCGATCCCGACGCTGCTGGAGGCCACCCGGCCGGACGCCGTCCTGCACCACGACATCCATGAGCTGGTGACGCCCCTGCCCGCCTTCGCCGCGGGCCGGATCGCCCTCCTCGGCGACGCCGCCCACGCCATGACGCCCCACCTCGGCCAGGGCGCCTGCCAGGCGCTGGAGGACGCGGCCGTACTGGCCGCCGCGCTCGCCGCCGAGCCGACGGTCGAGGCGGCGCTGTCCCGTTACGACGCCGAACGCCGCCCGCGCAGCCAGTCCGTCGCCCGCGCCGCGCGCCGGGCCGGGCGGATGGGTCAGCATCTCGCACACCCGCTCGCCGTCGCCGTACGCGACACCGCGCTGCGGCTGGCTCCGTCCCGGGCGACCGTCCGCACCGTCCTGCGGCACGCCGACTGGAGGCCGCCGCGCCTGGGCTGACCGTGCGCGGGGCGGGCTGGTCGGAGGCGGGTCGCGGCTACCGCTATGTTCGACGCGAACAATCAAGGGGTGGGGATGCAGAAGACGGATGAACTGGACGAGGAGGCGGAGGCAGCGGTCGCGGACCCTGTGGCGTCCGCCGACGACGCCTCCGCACGTGGCCGGCCCCGGTCCTGGGGGCTCCTGCTGGTGGGGGCGGCCGTCGTCCCCGGTACGGCGCTGTTCGTCGTCGGCCGCTTCATGGACGCGCCGGCCATGCAGGCCTGGCGGACCGTCTGTCTCGCCATCACCGTGCAGGCGATGCCCTTCCTGCTGCTGGGTACGGCCCTGTCCGGGGCGATCAACGCGTTCGTGCCGGCGCGGGTGTTCAGCCGGGTGCTGCCCAAGCGGCCCGCGCTCGCCGTCCCGGTCGCCGGGGTCGCCGGGGTCGTCCTGCCCGGGTGTGAGTGCGCGTCGGTGCCGGTGGCGAGCAGCCTGATCGGCCGCGGTGTCCCCCCGGCCGCCGCCTTCGCGTTCCTGCTGTCGGCCCCCGCCATCAATCCGGTCGTGCTGACCGCCACGGCCATCGCCTTTCCCGGCAGCCCCGCCATGGTGCTGGCCCGGCTGCTGGCCTCGCTCGCCACCGCCGCCGTGATGGGCTGGCTGTGGCTCTGGCTGGGCCGTGCGGAGTGGCTGCGGCCGTCCGTACGGCACACCGGGCACCGGCCGGGGCACAGCCGCTGGACGGAGTTCCGGCTCGGCTTCCAGCACGACTTCCTGCACGCGGGCGGCTTCCTGGTCGTGGGGGCCATGGCGGCGGCCACCTTCAACGTGGCGGTACCGCGCTCCGTGCTCGACGCGTTCACCGGCTCGCCCTGGCTGTCTGTGTTGTTCCTGGCCGCGCTGGCCATCCTCCTCGCGGTGTGCTCGGAGGCCGACGCGTTCGTCGCCGCGTCGCTCACCGGCTTCTCGCCCGTCGCGCGGCTGACGTTCATGGTGGTCGGGCCGATGGTGGACCTGAAGCTCATCGCCCTTCAGGCGGGGACGTTCGGTCGGGCCTTCGCGGTCCGTTTCTCCGCCGCGACGACGGTCGTCGCCATCCTGTGCAGCGTGCTGATCGGAGGGGTGCTGCTGTGAGACGGCCCGTGCAGATGGTCCTGCTCGTGCTCAGCGGCCTCGCCCTGCTGCACGCCTCGCTCTTCACCGACCTCTACCTCAGGTACGTCAAGCCGGGGATGCGTCCGATGCTGGTCGTGTCGGGGGCGCTGCTGCTCGTGCTGGGGGTGGTGGAGGCGTGGTCGTACTGGCGGTCGGGGGGCAGGGGCCAGCCTGGCGTCGGGCATGACGGCCCAGAGCCGATTGGCCATGATGCCGACCACCAAGACCCCGCTGGCCATGATCATGACCACTCCCATACGCCCCGGGTCGCCTGGCTGCTGCTCCTCCCCGCACTGAGTCTGCTCTTCTACGCCCCGCCCACGCTCGGCGCCTACACCGCCTCCCGCGCGGAGCCCAAGGCCGTCGCGAAGGTCGCGGAACAGGACGACTTCGACCCGCTGCCCGCGACCTCGCCGCTGCCGATGACTCTCACCGACTTCACGGAGCGGGTGCAGCAGGACCGCGAGCAGGCCATCAAGGGACGCAGTGTGCAGCTCACCGGGTTCGTGACGCCGGGCAAGGGGGGTGATGGCTGGGATCTGACCCGGATCATCTTCTCGTGCTGTGCGGCGGACGCCCAGTCCGTGAAGGTGCGGGTCCATGGGAGCCCGGCCCTGGCGGCGAACACCTGGGTGACCGTCGTCGGCACCTGGCATCCCGGCGGGACGCTGGGCACGAGTTCCGCTCCGGCCGCGCTCGACGCCGGCGCCGTCAAGAAGGTCGACCGGCCGGTGAACGGCTACGCAGACGCTCTTCCCCTCAAGCCGTCCTGAAGGTCGTCCCGCCCACGCATGAGCCGGGAGAGCGGGGATACCCCGGCCATATGGGACGAAATGCGAAATCCGATCACCGAGTCGGCCGACCATCTGCGCAGGTCGAGCCGGAGCAGCAGAGGGAACGGGAGCCGGAGGCCCAGGGCGAGCCGCAGACCGAGAGGCTCGCGCAGGCGGAACAGCGGGCGCCGGACCAGCCGACGCAGTTGCCCCGGCAGTCCTGGATGGCGGTGCTCAAGGGGACGGTCAAGGAGTTCAAGGACGACGAGCTCACCGACCGCGCCGCGGCTCTGACGTACTACGGCGTGCTGGCGATGTTCCCGGCCCTCCTCGTGCTGGTCTCGTTGCTCGGCATCGCGGGCAAGTCGGCCACCGACCAGGTCCTGGACAACATCAGAACGCTGGCCCCGGGGTCGGCCCGGGACATCATCAGCGACGCGGTGCAACAGCTGCAGGGCCGGGGCGGCATCGGTTCGATCATGGCCGTGGTCGGCCTGGTGCTGGCGGTGTGGTCGGCCTCCGGCTACGTCGCGGCGTTCATCCGCTCGGCCAACGCCGTGTACGACATTCCGGAGGGGCGCCCGGTCTGGAAGGTGCTGCCGGTCCGTCTGGGCGTGACGGTGTCGCTGCTGGTGCTGGCGGTCGTCAGCGCGCTGATCGTGGTGTTCACGGGCAGCCTCGCCCGGGAGGCCGGTGCGACGCTGGGCATCGGGGACACGGCGCTGACGGTGTGGGCGTTCGTGAAATGGCCGGTGCTGGTCGTTCTTGTCACTGTCATGATCGCGCTCCTGTACTGGGCGGCGCCCAACGTGAAGGGCCGCGGCTTCAAGTGGATCACCCCGGGCAGTGTGCTGGCCCTGGTGATCTGGTTGATCGCCTCGGCCGGGTTCGCGTTCTACGTGGCGAACTTCGCCTCCTACAACAAGACGTACGGCACCCTCGCGGGAGTGATCGTCTTCCTGGTGTGGCTGTGGATCAGCAATATCGCGATCCTGCTCGGCCTGGAGTTCGACGCGGAACTGTCCCGTCAGCGCGCCGTCGCCGGTGGCCTGCCGGCCGATGAGGAGCCTTACGTCCCGCCGCGCGACACGCGCGCGTGGAGCGAGGAGGACCAGCGCCGCATGGAGTGACCTCAGGGTCGGTCCTCGGCACGGCATGCGCGGGCAGTGCGATGTCCGTGCACGGAGAGGCAACCCGGGTGCAAAGGCCGTTGGTGTGATGGGGGCCGGAGCACGGCAGGTGCCGCCGGGCCGGCGGTTTCCGTGACCCGTCGAGCAGGTCTCGTCGTGCACGTGATGATCAGGAGAAGTGACCCATGACCGGTAAGAAGCCCACCGTCGTTCTCGTGCACGGGGCGTTCGCCGAATCCTCCGCCTGGAACTCCGTCACCGAGCGCCTCCGGGCGGCCGGGCACCGGGTGATCGCGTTCGCCAACCCGCTGCGCAGCCTGTCCGGCGACGCCGAGGCGCTGCGGAGCCTGCTGACCTCGATCGAGGAGCCGGTCGTGCTCGTCGGCCACTCCTACGGCGGAGCGGTCGCCTCGAACGCGGCACGTGACGTGCCCGGGGTCCGCGCGTTGGTGTTCGTCGCCGCCTTCGCGCCCGAGTCCGGTGAGAGCATCGGCGAGCTGACCGGCAAGTTCCCCGGCAGCACCCTGCCCGACGTCCTGGACGTCGTGCCCCTGGCGGACGGCACCAGCGACTTCTACATCCGCCAGGACGCCTTCCACCGGCAGTTCGCCGCCGACCTGCCCGCCGAGGAGGCCGCCCTCAACGCCGCAGCCCAGCGCCCCCTGCGCGACACCGCGCTCAACGAGGCCTCCGGTGAGCCCGCCTGGAAGACCGTCCCCTCCTGGTTCGTCTTCCCTGAGCTGGACCGCAACATCCCGCTCGAGGCCCACCGCTTCATGGCCGACCGTGCGGCCGCCAAGGAGGCCACGCTCGTCCCGAACGCCTCCCACGCCCTGCCGGCCTCCAGCCCCGAGGCCGTCACCACCACGATCCTCAACGCCGCGGACGGCGTCGCCTGATCCACGGCGAGTGGGAGGGCGCGCCGAACCGGCCGTGCCCTCCCACTCGTTCTGCGGCCGCTCCACCGGTGCGAACACGCGTTCCGGCAACAGGTATAACCGGACCATGATCTATCACCTCGTCCCGTTCGCTGACTGGAACGCCCTTCCCGACCAGCCCTACACCCCGGCCTCCCTCGGGGACGACGGCTTCGTGCACTGCTCCCCGGACGAGCGGACCACCCTGGCCGTCGCCAACGCCTTCTACACGAACGCGCCGAGGCCGCTGCTGGCCCTGGTGCTGGACGAGGACCGGCTCACCGCCCGGCTGGAGTGGGAGGAGGCGGTTCCCGCCCCGCCGCCCGGGGCCGCCGACGACGTCTCGTTCCCCCACGTGTTCGGGCCCCTCGACCGCGAGGCTGTCGTACGGGTCCTGGAGGTCCAGTGGGACGAGGAGGGCCGGGCCACGGGGTTGCGGGACATGAGCTGACGGCGCCACCCGCGAGCTGCCCGGTCCTGCCCTTCGACTGGCCCTCACCGACGGACGAGTTCCTGCCGTCGGCGCTCCAGGAAGCCCCGCTCCGCCACGCTCTCGACGAGGGTGAGAGCGGTGTCGTACGCCCGTACCGCCTCGGTGTCGCGGCCCAGGCGGCGCAGCAGGTCGGCGCGCACGGCGTGGAAGACGTGGTAGCCGTCGAGGTGGAGGCCGTCCAGTGCGGCGAGGGCCGGGCCCGGGCCCTCGGTCTCGGCGAGGGCGACGGCGCGGTTGAGGGCCACGACGGGGCTCGGCGCGAGGGCCATGAGCTGGTCGTAGAGCCGCAGGATCTGCCCCCAGTCCGTGGCATCCGCGGTCGGCGCGTCGCTGTGGACGGCGTTGATCGCGGCCTGGATCTGGTACGGGCCGGGCCGGCCGCGGCGCAGACAGCGGCGCACGAGCGACTGGCCCTCGGCGACAAGGGCGCGGTCCCACCGGGTGCGGTCCTGTTCGCCCAGCGCGACCAGCTCTCCCTCGGCAGTGAAGCGGGCGGGCCGGCGCGACTCGACGAGCAGCATCAACGCCAGCAGCCCGGTCACCTCCGGCTCGTCCGGCATCAGCTCGGCGAGGAGCCGGCCCAGCCGTACGGCTTCGGCGCACAGCTCGGCGTCGCCCGTGTACCCCTCGTTGAAGATCAGGTAGACGACCGCGAGGGCGCCTCGCAGCCGGTCGGGCAGGTCGGCGTCGCGGGGCACGCGGTAGGGAATCCCGGCGTCACGGATCTTCGCCTTGGCCCGGACCAGGCGCTGGGCCATCGTCGGTTCGGGCACGAGGAAGGCACGCGCGATCTGGGCGGTGGTGAGCCCGCCGAGGAGACGCAGGGTCAGGGCGACCTGGGCCTGGGCGGCGAGGGCGGGATGGCAGCAGGTGAAGATCAGACGGAGTCGGTCGTCGCGCACGGGGCCCTCCTGCTCCGGTGCGTCGGGCGCGTACAGCAGGGCGGCCTCGGCGTGGCGGGCGTCCCGGGTGGACTCGCGGCGCAGGCGGTCGACCGCGCGGTTGCGTGCGGTGGTGATGATCCAGCCCGCGGGGCTGGGGGGCGGCCCGGTGTCCGGCCACGTCCGTACGGCCGTTGTGAAGGCGTCCTGGACCGCTTCCTCGGCGAGATCGATGTCGCCGAGGAAACGGACGAGGACGGCGACCGCTCGGCCGTACTCCGCGCGGAAGACGGCCTCGACGTCGAGCGGCATCAGGCCTCGCCCATGAAGGGGCGCACCTCAATGGGAAGTGTGGTGGCCCAGGTCGCCCGGCGGCCCCACTCCAGGGCCGCGTCCAGGTCGGGAGCCTTGATCAGGCAGATGCCGCCCAGGTACTCCTTGCCCTCGGCGTACGGGCCGTCGGTGATCAGCACGTCGCCGCCGCCGGGCCGCAGCACGGTGGCCGTCTCGGGGCCGTGCAGTCCGGCGGCGAAGACCCAGGCGCCTGCCTCGCGCAGCTCCTGGTGGAAGGTCTCGAGATTGCGCTTGATCTCCGCGAGCGCCTCGGCCGAGGGCGGCTCACCCTCGCTGGGCTGGACCACGCTGAGCAGGTAGTACTTCATGACGGTCTCCTTGGCGTCGGGTGGTTCGCTCGGCTTGTCTCACCTCCTACACGAACGGCAGGCGGCCCGATCGACACCCCGCCCCGCGACACCGAAGAATCGTCCCATGACCACAACACCGCACCCCCTCGTCGGCCGTGCGCGGCAGCTGGCGAACGACCTGCTCGCGCCGCACGCGGAGCGCGTCGACCAGGAGGGCGTACCCGATGAGCACATCGCGGAGATCAGGCGGTCCGGGCTGCTCGGCGTGAGCGCGCCGAAGGAGTACGGCGGTGCGGACGCGCCCGCCGCGGTGGCCCGGGAAACGGCGGAGATCCTGGCCGGGGCGTGCTGTTCGACGTGGTTCGTACAGACCCAGCACCACACGCCGGTGGCGACGCTGACGAAGAGCGAGTCCGCCGTACGCGAGCGCCTGCTCGGCCCGCTGGCCCGCGGCGAGCTGCTGTCCGGCGTGGCCTACGCCCACCTGCGCGCTCACCCGCGCACCCCGGTACGGGTGACCCGCGAGCGCTCCGGCTGGCGCTTCGACGGCACGGTGCCCTGGTACACCGGCTGGGGCCTGAACGACGTGATGCTGCTCGCCGGAATCACCGACGCCGACGAGGCGTTCTTCGCCTTCACGGAGGCACGGGAGCAGCCGGGCCTGCGGGCGTCGGCACCGATGCGGCTCGCGGCTCTCACCGCCTCGCGGACGGTCGCACTGCAGCTGGACGGCCTCTGGCTGCCCGAGGAGTCCGTGGTCCTGCGCCGACCGTACGCCGAGTGGGCCGCGTCCGACCGCGCGAGGACCCTCAACGCCTCACCCGCGGCCTTCGGTATCACGGAGACGGCCCTCGGCCTCCTGGACGACGACACGGCGGCCCCGTTGCGTGCCCGCCTCCACGAGATCCGCGGGAGGGCCTACGCCCTCGCCGACCACTCCGTCGCGCAGGAGCACGAGGAGGAACGGCTGGCCCTGCGCACCCAGTCGTTCGAACTGCTGCGCACGGCCACCACGGCGGCGGTGGTGACCGGCGGCGGCCGCACCATGATCCTCACCAACAAGGCCCAGCGCCTGGCCCGCGAGGCCCTGTTCCTCCTGGTCCAGGGCCAGACCAGGGAATCACGAAGGGCACATCTCAACGCCCTGGCTGGTTAGGGGCGCGGGGCTGTATCGATATGCGGCTCCGCCGCGGGGCGCGAAAGGCCACCCACAACCCGCCCCCGCCGAACAACAGAAACCACCCCACTCATCCGGCGAACGGCACCTGCACCGACGGCGCCTGGCGGGCGACCGGATGCTTCCACACACCCTCGCGGGCCAGCCGAGGCAGCACACCCTCCCCGAACCAATAGGCCTCCTCCAAGTGCGGATACCCGGACAGCACGAACTCCTCGATGCCCAGCGCGGCATATTCCTTGATCCGCTCGGCCACCTCCTCATGGCTGCCGACCAGCGCGGTCCCCGCGCCCCCGCGCACCAGCCCGATCCCCGCCCAGAGGTTGGGATGGATCTCCAGCCGGTCCCGGCTGCCGCCGTGCAGCGCGAGCATCCGCTGCTGCCCCTCGGACTCGCTGCGGGAGAGCCCGGCCTGTACGGACCTCACGGTCTCCGCGTCGAAGCCCTCCAGCAGCCGGTCCGCCTCCGCCCACGCCTGCTCGGAGGTGTCGCGGGTGATGACGTGCAGCCGGATGCCGAAGCGCACGGTGCGCCCCTCCTTCGCGGCCAGTGTCCGGATCCACGCGATCTTCTCGGCGACCTGGGCGGGCGGCTCGCCCCAGGTGAGGTAGACGTCGACGTGCCGGGCGGCGATCTCTCCTGCGATGGGCGAGGATCCACCGAAGTACACCTCGGGCACCGGGTCGGGGACCCGGGCCAGCTTCGCGTCCTCGACCTGGAGGTGCTCGCCCTTCAGGTCGACGGTCTTGCCCTCCCACAACTCCCGTACGATCTGGAGGAATTCGCCGGTACGCCGATACCGGTCGTCCTTGTCGAGGAAGTCGCCGTAGGCGCGCTGCTCGTGGCTCTCGCCGCCGGTGACGACGTTGAGGAGCAGCCGTCCGCCGGTCTGCCGCTGGAAGGTGGACGCCATCTGCGCGGCGAGGGTCGGCGAGACGAAGCCGGGCCGGAAGGCGACGAGGAACTTCAGGCGCTCGCTCTGCTGGGCGACCATCGCCGTTGTCAGCCACGCGTCCTCGCACCAGGCTCCAGTGGGGGTGAGCGCGCCCACGAAGCCCAGGTCCTCCGCGGCGCGGGCGATCTGGCTCAGGTAGGCGACCGTCGGCGGCCGGTCCCGGCCGGAGGCGGTGGCCGGGGTGCCGTGGCCGCCGCCGACGACATGGCGGCTGTCGCCGTTGGTGGGGAGGAACCAGTGGAAGGTGAGGGACACGTGGGGTCTCCGATCAGGAATGTCCGTCTGTCTACAGCAGGCCGTGACGGGGTGGCCGTGTGCCGCTGAGCACGTACCGGCCGATGTGCTGGATCTTCCAGCGGGCCGGGTCGTGCAGGGTGTGGGTGCGGGCGTCGCGCCAATGGCGGTGCAGGTTCAGTGAGTTGAGGGCGGAGCGGGTGCCGGACACCTCGAAGACGGCGCTCGCGACGTCCACGGCGGCGTGTCCGGCCTGCACCTTCGCCGCGGCGACCGCGATGGACGCCTCGGCCGCCGAGTCGTCGGTGAGGTCGGCCCGCGCCGCGTCCACCGCGCGGGCGGCCTCCCGCAGCAGTGCCTCGGACGCCCGTACCTGCAGGGCGAGTTCGCCGAACCGCTGGATCAGCAGCGGGTCCTCGGCAGCCGTGTCGACCCCGCTCTCGAACCACGGCCGGCTCTTGGTCCGCACGAACTCCGCGGCCTCGGCCAGTGCTCCGCCGGCGATTCCGGCGTCGATGGCGGCGTGCAGCAACTGCGCCACTGCACCGTGGAGTTGAGGTCCGCGGAAGGTGAGGTGGTGGGGCAGGACCCGGTCGGCCGGTACGGGGACGTCGTCCAGGCGGACGGTGCCGCTGGCCGTCGTACGCTGGCCGAGGCCGTCCCAGTCGTCGATCACCGTGAGGCCGGGGGCGTTTCGTGGCACGTAGGCGACGTGCAGGTTGTCGTCCTCGGCGTGGGCCAGCACGGGGATCCAGTCGGCGAAGAGGGCGCCGGTGGAGTAGTGCTTGACGCCGCTGAGGACGTACGAGCCGTCGGGGCGTCGTTCCAGTCGGGTGCGGATGTCCTGGACGTGCCGGGTGCCCGCCTCCGACTGGGCGTTGCCGAGGCGGCGGCCGGCCAGGAGTTCGGCGAAGAAGAACTTCTGCTGCTCGGGCGTGCCCTGACGGCGGATCACGTTGACGTAGGCGAAGTGGCTCTGCGGGATCTGGGCGAGGCTGGCGTCGGCCGAGGCGAGCAGCCGGAAGATCTCGACGAGGGTCCCGGCGCCCACGTCCGCACCGCCGTGCTCGCCGGGGACGGTGACGGCGAGCAGGCCGGACCGCGACAGTCTGTCCAACTCCGCGCGTGGCAGGCGCCGCCCGGCGTCGCGTTCCGCGGCGCCCGCGCGGAACTCGTCGGCCAGCGCGGCTGCGACCGCGAGGGCCTCGGCCTCGTCGGCGATGACGTGAGCGGACATCACGCTCAGCCCGCCGCGGCCAGGAGCGGGGTGCGCCCGAGGGCCACCGAGAACTGGTCGACGACCTGGGTGAGCGCCTCGGTGGCGCTCGGCACGACGCTCAACGAGCCGTCCTCGTGCACGGTGATGTCCTTGTCGAGGGTGAACCAGCCCTGCACGATGTGGGCCGCGCCCATGGAGGTGAGGACGGGACGCAGGGCGTAGTCGATGGCCAGCACATGGGCGATGCTGCCGCCGGTGGCGAGCGGAAGCACGGTCTTGCCGGTGAGGGCGTACTGCGGGAGCAGGTCGAGGAGCGCCTTGAGGACGCCGGAGTACGACGCCTTGTAGACGGGGGTGCCGACCACGACGCCGTCGGCCCGCTCGAACAGCTCGGTGGCCTCGACGATCGCCGGGTGCCGGAAATCCGCTCCCAGCAGGGCCTCGGCGGGGATCGTGCGGACGTCGAGCGGGATCACCTCGTGCCCCTGTGCGGCGAGCCGCTGGTCCAGGTGGCGCAGCAGGCGGTTGGTGCGGGAGGAGACGGAGGGGCTGCCGGAGACGGACAGGACGGTGGCCATGGTTTCTCTTTCTGGGAGCCCGGGGCACCCGTGCGGCACGGGCGCCCCGGCGGAAGCGGTCAGGAGTACCAGGTGGGCTCGGGCAGTTCGCCCTCCAGGACCCAGCGGCCGACCTCGCGGCGCTTGTAGGCGACGGGGTCGTGCAGGGTGTGGGTGCGCACGTTGCGCCAGAACCGGTCGAGTCCGTCGGCGGAGGCGGTGGAGCGGGCGCCGGTGACCTCGAAGATCCGGTTGCCGATCTCCAGGGCGACGTCCGTCGCGCGGGCCTTGACCGCGGCGACCCGTACCTCGAAGTCGCCGCGGGTCTGCGCGGTGACCGCGTCCGGGTCGTCATGCAGCTTCTGGCCCTCGGCGGCGACGGCGTCGGCGAGCGCCTCGACCGCCCAGAGCTTCGCGGTCAGGTCGCCGTAGGTGTCGATGACGTACGGCTCGTCGACCGCCCGGTCGTGGCCGCTGTGCAGCCACGAGCGGGACTTGGTGCGGGTGTAGGTGGCGGCGGTCTCCAGGGCGCCGCCGGCGATGCCGAGGTAGAAGTTGACGAAGACGAGCTGGATGGTGGGGACGTTGAGGGTGTTGTAGGTGCGCGGCTGGAACTCCTTGTCGACGTAGCCGGCCGCCGTGGACCACGGGGTGCGGACGCCGTCGAGGGTGACGCTGCCGCTCTCGGTGAGCCGCTGGCCGATGTTGTCCCAGTCGTCGTGGAAGACCAGGCCCTCGCTGTCGGAGGGCACGATCGCGAAGACATGCCGGTCGGTGCCTTCGAGGACGCCTTCGAGCACGGTGACGTCGGAGACCTTGCTGCCGGTGGAGAAGGACTTGCGGCCGGTGAAGACGAGATCGTCCCCGTCCTCGGTGACGACGACGTCCTTGTCGCGGGGGTTGACGGCCCCGCCGAAGAACCAGCGGCCCCGTGCGGCCTCGGCCTCGACGTGCTCCCACTGTTCGCGGGTGCCGACCAGGCGGGCGGCCCAGTTCCACAGGTAGTGGTAGCCGAGGAGCTGGCCGATGGAGCCGTCGGCCTTGGCGACCTCGCGGACGACCCGGTAGGCGGTCGGCCAGTCCTGGCCCGCGCCGCCGTGCTCGACGGGCCCGAGCAGGGTGACCAGGCCGGAGTCCTTCAGCAGTTGGACCTCGGCGTACGGGGTGGCGCCGGCGCGGTCGCGGGCGGCGGCGTCGGTGGCGAGGACGGCGGCGACCTCGGCGGCGCGGGTGATCCAGTCCTGGGCGGTCTGCGGGGCGGGGCGGGTGGTCCAGTCGGTGGGCGTGGCGGTGCTCATGGCGTACGACCTCCTTCGCGGTGCGGGTGCTCAGGCGTGGACGGGGGCGGACTCGGACTCGGCTTCCGCGTCCGGGAGTTGGGCCTCCAGTTCGCGCACGAGCGGCAGCACCCGCTTGCCGAAGTACTCGACCTCCTCGTGGTAGTGGAGGAAGCCGAGGAGGAGCAGGTCGACGCCGAGCTTCTTGTAGGCGACGATGCGCTCCGCGATCTGCTCGGGGGTGCCGATGAGCCCCGTACGGAAGCCGTCGTTGTACTGGACGAGGTCCTCGAAGGAGGAGTCCTGCCACATGCCCTTGCCGTCGGCGGTGGACTGGCCGGCCTGCTTCACGGCCGCGCCGAAGCCCTCCACGGCCTCACTGTCGGCCTTCGCGACGATCTCACGCAGGGTGTCGCGGGCCTCGGCCTCGGTGTCGCGGGCGATGAGGAAGCCGTTGAGGCCGAACTTCGGGGCCGTACGGCCGGCTTCTGCGGCGGACTTGCGCACGTCGGCGATCTGCTCGGTCACCCCGTCGAAGTCCTTGCCGTTGGAGAAGTACCAGTCGGAGACCCGGCCGGCCATGCGGCGGGCGGCGCTGGAGTTGCCGCCCTGGAAGATCTCCGGGTGGGGGCGCTCGGGGGTGTTGAGCGGCTTGGGCTTGAGGGAGAAGTCGCGCAACCGGTAGAAGTCACCGGCGAGTTCGGTGTGGTCCTCGGTCCAGATCTGGCGCAGGGCGCGGATGAACTCCTCGGAGCGGCGGTAGCGTTCGTCGTGTTCCAGCCACGGTTCGCCGAGGGCGGTGAACTCGCCCTTGAACCAGCCGGAGACGACGTTGACCGCGAAGCGGCCGTGCGAGAGGTGGTCGGCGGTGGCGCCGAGCTTGGCCAGCACGCCGGGGTGCCACAGGCCGGGGTGGACGGCGGCGATGACCTTCAGGCGCTGGGTGGCGAGGAGGAGGGCGAGGCTGAAGCTGGTCGACTCGTGCTGGTACTCGGCGCCGTAGCTCGCCATGTAGCGGACCTGGCTGAGGGCGTAGTCAAAGCCGTTGTTCTCGGCGAGGACGGCGAGTTCGCGGTTGTACTCGTACCCCCAGTCGGTGCGCTGCTCGATCTTGCTGGTGACCAGTCCCCCGCTGACGTTGGGGACCCAGTAGGCGAATTTCACGGGCTCTGCGGGCATGCGGAACTCCTGTTGCGGAATGTTTTCGAGCACGCCGAATTCAATGCCGGTGCAGGCCCCGTGACAGTGTTCAAGGGGTGCGCGGGCGCGGTGAATTCCGGCGGGAAAAGAGGAAAGCGCGGCGGATCCCCGGGAGGGCGATCAGGCCGCGGCGCAACAGGAGGCGCTGGAGACGCGCGCGAGGTCGACATGGCGTCGCCGCGTGAGGTCCAGTCGCATCTTCATGTCGTCGATCGTGGCAGCCGCCGGTCACGGCCGTCAAGGTAAACCCGACCGGTCTCGTATCGCGGACCATTGAATTTCACGAAGGTGTGACAGGGGAACCCTTGAACAGTTGTCGAAGGGGCCCGCATTCTTCAGACGTGCGAACGGAACAGCTGGAATACATCGCGGCGGTGACACGGCTCGGTTCGCTGCGCCGGGCCGCCGACGAACTCCGCCTTTCGCAGCCCGCGTTGAGTGAGACCGTCCGCAACCTGGAACGCGAACTGGGGGTGGATCTGCTCGAACGCAAGCGCTCCGGAGCGACGATGAGCGCTTCGGGCCGTGAACTGCTGCCCCACATCATCGACGTCCTGGACGCGGTGGACCGGCTGCGGGCGGCGGCGGGCGAGCAGCATCGCATCAGCCGCATGGTGCGGGTCGGCACGGTGAACGCGGCGACCGTTGCGCTGCTCATCCCGGTGGTGCGGGAGTTCCGCGCGGCGCATCCCCTCACCCAGGTCGAGGTGGTGGGCGCGCAGCAGACGGACATCCACCGGGCGCTGCTGGAAGGCGCCTTCGACCTGGGCCTGGTGAACCACCTGGAGGGCGACGACATGCCCGCCGACTTCGAGTCCACGGAGCTGCTGCGCGGCCGGCCGGTGGTGTGCGTGCGCCCGGACAGCCCGCTCGCGTCCCTGACCTCGGTGTCGGCGGACGACCTGGTCGGCGAGCCGCTGATCGGCATGCGGTCGGGCTATGTGATGCACCGCTATGTGCACCGGCTCCTGGACGGCCGCGGGCCGGTCTTCGCGTACTCGACCGACGGCGCGGAGATGGGCAAGCTGATGGTCGCCGAGGGGCTGGGTGCGACGGTCCTGCCGGACTTCAGCGTGGCCGGGGACCCTCTGGAGCGGCTCGGTGCGATCACCCACCGACCGATCACCGGCGACACGACCCGCGTGCTGCTGATGCTGCGGCGGCGCAGGGCGGAGTCGGTGCCGCAGGCCGCGCGGGATCTGCACACGGTGTTCGTGCGCCGGTCCCGGCGGCTGTCGGACCGGTGAGGGACCGGGCGGCCGTGGTCGGTGCCGCGCGGCGCCCGGTCAGTCGTCCTCGGGCGACGGGATCACGACCAGGAAGGCATCGGCCTTCAGGTCCATGACCACGGTCGCGGGTTCGCCCTGCGCACGGCGAGCCGCCGCGTACTCCTCCGCCGGCCACGATCCGCGCGGAGCTCCCGCAGGAAACCGCTCCAACACCTTCGCGCCCATAGCGGCAGCACCTCCGATGTCCACCGTCGAGTCGAACGGACCGTTCCTCTCTGCTCGCCTGCCCTGGATCGCCGTGTCCATGTCCATCCCTGTTCATACCGTCGTGACCCGGCCGGAGACGAACACTCTTTCGCCGCATCCGATGCCGGTCCCTCCGGGGAAGTGATCCGCAGAGGGACGCCGACACGAAGGGCCGAGAACTGATGAAGGGTGACGACCTGCGCGAGGGGCCGCGCTGTCTGGTGACCGGTGCCACGGGGTACATCGGCGGCCGGCTCGTCCCGGAACTGCTCGCCGCCGGATACCGGGTGCGCTGCCTCGCCCGCTCCCCCGACCGGCTGCGCGGCCACCCGTGGGCCGACGACGCCGAAGCGGTACGGGGAGACGTCACGGACGCCGACTCGGTCGCCGAGGCCATGCGGGACGTGGACGTCGCCTACTACCTGGTGCACGCGCTCGGCACCGGTGACGACTTCGAGGAGACCGACCGCAGGGCGGCACGCGTGTTCGCCGAGCGGGCCCACGCGGCGGGGGTGCGCCGCATCGTCTACCTCGGCGGTCTCACCCCGGCCGGGGTGCCCCTGCACGCGCTGTCGCCGCATCTGCGCTCACGGGCCGAGGTCGGCCGGATCCTGCTCGACTCCGGGGTCCCGGCCACCGTGCTGCGGGCGGCGGTGATCATCGGATCGGGCTCGGCCTCCTTCGAGATGCTGCGCTACCTCACCGAGCGTCTCCCGGTGATGGTCACCCCGAGCTGGGTGCACACCCGCATCCAGCCCGTGGCCGTACGGGACGTGCTGCGGGCCCTCGTCGGCAGCGCCCGTATGCCGGACGACGTCAACCGCGCCTTCGACATCGGCGGGCCGGACGTCCTGACCTACCGGGAGATGATGCTCAGGTACGCGGCGGTCGCGGGTCTGCCGCGCCGGTTCATTATCCCTCTCCCCGTGCTCACCCCGGGTCTGTCCAGCCTTTGGGTGGGTCTGGTCACGCCCGTGCCGGCGTCCATCGCCCGTCCCCTCACCGAGTCGCTGCGGCACGAGGTCGTCTGCCACGAGCACGACATCGCCCGCCACGTGCCCGATCCCCCTGGCTGTCCCCTCGGCTTCGACGCGGCGGTGCGGCTGGCCCTCCAGCGCGTGCGGGACGCCCGGGTGACGACCCGGTGGTCGTCCGCCTCCGTGCCCGGCGTCCCCAGCGACCCCCTTCCCACCGACCCCGACTGGGCCGGCGGAAGCCTCTACACCGACTGCCGGGAACTGACCGTCGACGCCTCGCCCGAGGCACTGTGGCGGGTCGTCGAGGGCATCGGCGGCGAGAACGGCTGGTACTCCTTCCCGCTCGCCTGGGCGGTGCGCGGATGGCTGGACCGGCTGGTCGGCGGGGTCGGGCTGCGGCGCGGGCGCCGGGACGCGACGCGGCTGCGCGTGGGCGACTCGCTGGACTTCTGGCGGGTGGAGGAGATCGAGCGGGGCCGGCTGCTGCGGCTGCGGGCCGAGATGCGGCTGCCGGGCCTTGCCTGGCTGGAGATGCGCTGCGAGACGGACGGCGACGGCCGCACCCGCTATCGCCAGCGCGCCCTGTTCCATCCGCGCGGGCTGCTGGGCCAGGCCTACTGGTGGAGCGTCTCCCCCTTTCACGCCGTGGTCTTCGGCGGCATGGCCCGCAACATCGCACGGGCGGCACAGACGGGCGCGGTCGTCCACACGCGGGAGCGGGCGCCGATTCGCTGACACGCGCGTCCGAAAGCTCCGTCCGCACCGAAGCACATCGGTACCCGATCCATTCTCCTTTCCGGAGTTCGCCCCATGAACGTCTCCGTCGTCCTGTTCACCGCCGACCTGCGGCTGCACGACCATCCGCCGCTGCGTGCGGCCCTCGACGGCTCCCGTGGTTCGCACGGCTCCCGCGAGGTGGTTCCGCTCTTCGTCCGGGACCGGGCGGTGGACGCCGCCGGGTTCGCCGTACCGAACCGGCTGGCCTTCCTCGCCGACTGCCTGCGGGACCTCGACGCGGGCCTGCGCGAGCGGGGCGGCCGGCTGGTCCTGCGCTCCGGTGACCTCGTCGAGGAGGTGTGCAAGGTCGCCGCCGAGGCGGACGCCGACGAGGTGCACATGGCGGCCGACGTCAGCGCCCACGCCCACCGGCGCGAGGGGCGGCTGCGGCGCGCTCTGGAGGCGGAGGGGCTGCGGCTGCACGTGCACGACACGGTGACCACGGTGGTCGCGCCCGGGGAGGTGACCCCGGCCTCGTCGGGCCACTTCGCCGTGTTCACGCCGTACTTCGGGCAGTGGTCGCGTCGGCCGCTGCGCGACACGCTCGACGCGCCCCGGTCCGTGCGGGTCCCGGACGCGGTCGGGTCCGAGGCACTTCCCTCCCGCGAGGACCTGTCGGGTGTCTCGCCGGGACTTGCCCCCGGGGGCGAGAAGGAGGGCAGGAGACGGCTCACCGCCTGGCTACGGGCCGGCATCACCGACTACGAGGACCGCCACGACGACCTCGCGGGCGACGCGACCTCCCGCCTCTCGCCCCATCTGCACTTCGGCACCCTCTCCCCCGTCGAGCTCGTCCGGCGGGCGCGCGGTGTGGGCGGCCCGGGCGCCGAGGCCTTCGTACGACAGGTCGCGTGGCGCGACTTCCACCGGCAGGTCCTCGCCGCGCGGCCGGGCGCGTCCACCGCCGACTACCGCACCAAACGCGACCGTTGGCGGTCGGAGCGCACCGCGCGGGAGGACGTCGAGGCCTGGCGGGAGGGCCGCACCGGGTACCCGGTCGTCGATGCCGCCATGCGCCAGCTGCGGCACGAGGGCTGGATGCACAACCGCGGCCGTCTGCTGACCGCGAGCTTCCTCGCCAAGACGCTGTACGTCGACTGGCGGGTCGGCGCCCGGCACTTCCTGGACCTGCTGGTCGACGGCGACGTCGCCAACAATCAGCTCAACTGGCAGTGGATGGCCGGAACGGGCACCGACAGCCGGCCGAACCGGGTCCTCAACCCCGTCACCCAGGCCAAGCGCTACGACCCGGACGGTGCGTATGTGCGGCGCTGGGTGCCCGAGCTGCGGGAGCTTCCGGGAGCCGCGGTGCACGAGCCGTGGAAGCTGCGAGGACTGGACCGGTCCGCCGTCGACTACCCGGACCCGATCGTCGACCTGGCCGAAGGGCTCGCGCGGTTCAAGCGGGCGCGCGACCGCGACTGAGGAGTCATCGTGGCCACCCCGCACTGGCTCTTCGGCGACCAGCTCGGCCCTCACTTCGTCGCCCCGGGCGAGGACGGCCCGGCTCGGAACGCCCCGGTGGTGATGGTCGAGGCGCGGTCGGTGTTCCGGCGTCGGCGCTTCCACCGGGCCAAGGCGCACCTGGTGCTGTCCGCGATGCGGCACCGCGCCGCCGAACTCGGCGACCGGGTGCGGTACGTCCGGGCCGAGACGTACCGGGAAGGTCTGGAGAAGGCCTTCGGCGCCGGCGGCCTGACGGTGTGCCACCCCACATCCCGGGCCGCGCTGCGGCTGGTCCGCTCCCTGGACGGGGTCAGGGTGCTGCCCGCGCGCGGGTTCCTCGTCCCGCTCGACGACTTCCGGGCCTGGGCCGACGGGCAGGGCGGGCAGCGGCTGCGTCACGAGGACTTCTACCGGTGGGTGCGCCGCGGATACGGCCTGCTCATGGACGGTGAAGGCCCGGCAGGCGGTCGCTGGAACCACGACCACGCCAACCGTGAGCCTCCGCCCCGGGGCGCGCGGACGCTGGGCGCCCCGGCCCCCTATCGGCCCCGCGAGGACGACATCGACGACGAGGTCCGGCGCGACCTCGACCGCTGGGAGCGGCACGACGGCATCCGGTTCGTCGGCCGCGACGGTCCACGGCTCTTCCCGGCCTCGCGCCGGGAGGCACTGGCGGCACTGCGGCGCTTCATCGAACACCGCCTCGCCGGGTTCGGCCCGCACGAGGACGCCGTGCTGGCGGCGGACCCGGTCATGAGCCACAGTCTGCTGTCGTCGTCCCTCAACCTGGGCCTGCTGGACCCGGCCGAGTGCGTGGAGCGGGCCGAGGACGCCTGGCGGTCGGGGCGGGCCCCCGTCAACAGTGTCGAGGGGTTCGTCCGGCAGATCGCCGGCTGGCGGGAGTACGTGTGGCAGCTGTACTGGCACTTCGGCGAGGACTACCGCCGCCGCAACGCCCTCGGGCACCACGCGCCGCTGCCCGACTGGTTCCTGGAGCTGGACGCCGACGCCGTCACCGCCCGCTGCCTGGCCACCGTGCTCGCACAGGTGCGCGACACCGGCTGGACGCACCACATTCCCCGCCTGATGCTGCTCGGAAGCCACGCCCTGCAGCGGGGCTGGGACCCGGCCGAGGTGACCGACTGGTTCCACCGCTGCTTCGTCGACGGGTACGACTGGGTGATGCTGCCGAACGTCGTCGGGATGTCCCAGTACGCCGACGGCGGCAGGATGACCACCAAGCCGTACACCTCCGGCGGCGCGTACGTGCACCGGATGAGCGATCTGTGCGCGTCCTGCGTCTACCGGCCGGACGAGCGGGTCGGTAAGCACGCCTGCCCGTTCACGGCCGGTTACTGGGCCTTCCTGCACCGGCACCGGGCCCGGCTGGAGCGCAATCCGCGGATGACGCGGGCGGTGCGGGGCCTGGACCGGTTGTCCGATCTGGACGCGTTGCTG
The DNA here is from genome assembly GCF_042888465.1 of Streptomyces sp. NPDC002888. Lineage (NCBI taxonomy): Bacteria > Bacillati > Actinomycetota > Actinomycetes > Kitasatosporales > Streptomycetaceae > Streptomyces > Streptomyces sp. NPDC002888. The sequence goes on from NZ_JBIAPU010000007.1 coordinate 30,320, forward strand.
CGCGAGCAGAAGCGGCGCGCCGAGGGGCCGCCCTGACCCGGGCTCAGGAGCGGGCCGCCGGCTCGGGGCCGTACCCGTCGGACAGCGTGTCCAGCGCGTCCCTGAGGGATGTCGGCCGCAGCATGCCGCGTGCGGAGCGTCCGAGCCAGCCGGGGCCGCACAGCAGCACCAGGGGCCGTCCGCGCGCGCCTCTGACGCCCCACTGCGCGTCGGCGACGTGCCGGGCCAGGGGCAGGCTCGCCGAGGAGCGGGTCTGCGCCCACAGCACCACGGCCGCCGGACCGAGCCGTTCCACGGCCGCCGTGAGCGCCTCGGCGGGGACGGCCGCGCCGAACATACGGGTGGGCAGCCGGAGTTCGGCCAGCCCTGCGTTGAGCGCCTCCAGCGGAAGGGTGTGCTGCTCGCCGGGTACGCAGGCCAGCACCACGGGCCCCACCGCGGCGGGGCCGCTCCGCCCGGGCGACGGGAGTGTGTGCCGGCGCAGGGTGCTGGAGACGTGCCAGGAGAGCAGGTGCTCGACCTCGACGTAACGGTCGTCCGAGGACGCCCACTTGCGGCCCACCGCGTGGAGCGTCGGCACCATCACCTCCTGCCAGGCGACGGCCAGACCGTGCTCCTGGACCGCGCGGGCCAGCAGTTCCTCGACGGCCGGTGCGTCGAGCCGGACGGCGGCGCGGGCGAGGCCGCGACACTCCTGGCGCACGTCGCCGAGGGGCAGCGAACCCGCCGCCCGGGAGCGGCCGTGGGGCGCGGCTTCCGTCGGCGCCCGGCCCGGGGCGTCGCCGCCCGTTCCCGCCCTGGCCGCACGGGCCGCCTCGGCGGGCGGCACTCCGGCGGACGTCAGCCGGCACATCGTCTCCAGGACGGCCACGTCCTGCGCGCTCCAGCGCCGGTGGCGGCCGTCGGCGCGCTCCGCGGGCCCGATGCCGTACCTGCGGTCCCAGGAGCGCAGGGTCGTGGGCGACACCCCGAGCCGGCGCGCCAGCGCACCGGTCGTGAGACCCACGACCGTTTCCGGGAAATCCGCCATGGAACCGACTATACGATGCAGAATCGACGCAAGTTGAGCCCTCGATGGCGCGGCTCGGACGATGGCGGCACCTGAGAGGAGCCGCCCCGATGAGAGCACACCCGAGCACCGCCGAGCCCGCCCGCGCCGCCCCGTCGCAGCGCGCCGTGGCCGACGCGCTCCTGTGGGCCCCCGCCGAGGAGTCGCTCGCCGACGAGGAGCTGGCGCGGGGGCTGGTGGCGGGCGACGAGGCGTGTCTGGCCGCCGCCTACCGCCGCTGGGCGGCCCTGGTGCACACGCTGGCCCGGCGCTCGCTGGGTGACGCCAAGGAGGCCGAGGACGTCACCCAGCAGGTTTTCCTCGGGGTGTGGCGGGGGCGCCGGGGATACCGGCCCGAGCGCGGCACGATCACCGGATGGATCGTCGGCATCACCCGGCGGAAGGTCGCCGACGCCCTGTCCGCACGCGGCCGCCGCGGCGACCTCGTCTCCTCGGCGCGATCCGCCCTCCCGCTCCGCGACCCGTACGGCGACCGGCCCGAGGCCGCCCTGGACCGCGTGCTCGTGCGCACGGAACTCGCCAAGCTCCCGTCGGCACAGCAGCGGGTACTGCGGCTCACCTTCTACGAGGACCTGACCCAGACCCAGATCGCCGAGCGCACGGGCTGGCCGCTGGGCACGGTCAAGAGCCACGCGAGGCGCGGACTGCGCAGGCTGCGGGACGGCCTCGGGCAGGAGGGGGCCGCCTGAGACCCCGGGGGCTGTACGACCTCTACACATAAAGATGAAATAAGCGCAGAATGCCCTTACGTGGCACTTACCGCATACCGCACCAGACGCGGTCGGGCCTGCTAGTCAAAGGAGACGAGTCATGGCCAACGTCTCGCCCACCAGAGGTGACATGGCGACGCACCCTGATGTTTCCGAAATGCGGGCACGGTACGCCCGCATGCTCGGCGGTCGTGATGTGGCGCTCGTGGACGGACCGGTGTTCCTGCTCGGTCTGTACTGCGCCGTATCCCCCTGGATACTCCACTACACGACGAGCCAGCCCGCGCTCGTGACCCACAACCTGATCCTGGGCATCGCGATAGGCGTGCTGGCTCTCGGTTTCACCACCGCACCGGAACGCATGTACGGCCTGAGCTGGGCCATGTGCGCGCTCGGCGTGTGGATGATCGTCTCGCCGTGGATCGTGGGCGACAGCCCGGACGCCGGCGTCATCGTGAACAACATCATCATCGGCGCCCTGGCCGTGATCCTGGGGCTGATGTGCATCGGCACGGCGGCGAGGAGCGCTCCCAGGCCGTAGGAGACCCCTGAACGGACCGGGGAGACCCGCTGAACGGACCGGCCGGTCCGCCCCGCGCGGACCGGCCTTCGCACGGAGCGGACGCGCTCACCGCCTCGGCGTGAGCCACGGCTCCTGGGGCAGCGTACTGCCGGTCTCGAGGAGCGACTTCAGGTTGGACAGCACCGCCGGCCACCCGAAGGAGACCTCGTCGCGGGCCGCCTCGTCGGGAAGGTCCTCGTGGGTGACGGTGAGCCGGACGATGGCGTCGTGCCGTTCGATGTCGAAGGTGACCCGGGAATACGTGTCCCCCTGCCCCTCCTTGTCCGGCTCCGGGGAGCCCCAGGTGGTGACCAGCCGGGTCGGGCGCTCGCTCTCCACGACGGTGCCGATCACGTCCTCGACGCCGGAGCCGTCCGTGCGGACGTGTGCCCAGCGGGAGCCCGGCTGCCAGTCCGAGACGTTGCTGTGGCCCCAGTAGGCGGCGGTCAGGTCGGCGTCGGTGAGCGCGTCCCACACCTTCTCGGGCGTGCTCGCGATGTAGGTGACGTACACGAATGCGGGCTTGTCGGTCATGGCTTCCTCGGCTCGTCGCTTCACTGCGCCGAGCGCACGCAGACGCGGGCGCTCGAACTTGTCGATCCACCGCTCCTGGATCTCGTGGAGCGGCACCGGATTGAGGTAGTGCAGCTTCTCCCGCCCCCGCCGCACCGTGCTGACCAGGCTGGCCGCCTCCAGAACGGCCAGGTGCTGCGTCACCGACTGCCGCCTCATGTCGATCCGCTCGCACAGCTCCCCCAGCGTCTGCCCGTTGTGCTCGTGGAGGCGGTCGAGGAGGCGCCGGCGGGTTTCGTCGGCGAGGGCCTTGAAGACCTGGTCCATGCGGGGGTCGCTGTCTGATCGCACATTCGAAGTTATGCAGGTGATTGCCTGCATGTCAAGGTTGGGGTGGGAACAGCGCCTGGTGGCGGGGCGCTACGCCGGGGGCCGGCTCCATTTATCGATGCCGGGCGGGTCCTGGTGTCCGGCAACCGAGATCCAGGCCTTCTCCACTCCGTCCTTGGTCGGGATGTGGACGGGACGGAACATGCCGGCCAGGCGGCTGTGTGCCCGGAACGCGATGGTGAACAGGTCGTCGGACACCGCCACGGCGGCGGGTGAGGGATTCCCCGCCTCCAGAGCGGCGCGCAGCGGCGCGGATTTCACCAGCCGGAACGCTGTCGTGAGTGCCGACCCGTGCCATTTTCGCCCGCGCCGCTCGACCTCGCCGTAATGCAGGGCGACACGCAGCCGCAGCGGCCAGGACAGGGCGGCGTGGTCGTGCAGTGCGCTTTCCAGGCCTGAGAGCAGCTCCGAGGCCAGCGCGGTGCCCCGGGCATCGCCGGGGAGCAGCACGATCAGCCCGTCTCCCGTGCCTTGGCTCTCCCAGGACAGTTCGTCGTCGTCACGGACGACTCGGGACAGGATGTCGGCCAGAGTTCGCAGCGCCTCCAGCCGGTCGGCTGCTTTCGCCTGGGCGATATTCGCGATCTCAGCGACGAGGACGACAGGGCTCCGCAGGACGGCCAGGGCGGCCGCGCGGGTACGCGCAAGGTCACCGATCCCCTCATCCGACTGACCTCGGTCGGTACGGGCACGGCTCCACTTCATCGCCGTCTGCACTGCCTTGCCGGACAGCTCCGACCCCAGGTCGGGGCGCTCGAGCAAGGGGCGCAGCACGTACCGCGCCGAATGATGGCTGCCCTGTGCGGCCAACCAGTGGAGCGCCTGGTCCCCCGCCTCCGTCACCTCTGCCCGGGTGAGGTCGCCACGGTACAGAAGTGCGTTCAGGACGAACTGAGCGTCGCCGTCGGTACCGTGCACCTGCAACCAGTCCAGGGCGAACTCGGTGGCGACACGGGCCTCCTCGGGGGTGAGGTCGGCACGTCGCAACAGGGGGCGCAGCAGGAACTTGGCCGAGGCGTCGGCGCCGACGCCCTGGAGCCAGTCGATGGCGATGTTCACGAACTGGGCCCGGGACTGCGGGGTCAGGTCCCGTCTGCGCAGCGCGGCGCTCAGGACGAACTGGCTTGTGAAGGCACCGCCGTGCGACTGGAGCCATCTCAAGGCGTGTTCCACCACCGCGTGGGCTTCCGCCTCCGACAGATCGCCGCGCAACAGGAAGGGCCGCAGTACGAACTGGGCCGATTCGATGTCCCCGCGGGCGTCGAGCCACCGCAGGGCGTACGCCACTGCTCGACGTGCCTGGTCCTCGGGCAGATCGGTGACCGGTAGCAGCGTGCCGAGCACGAACTCCGCTGCCTGTTTGTCCCCGTGCACCGTCAGCCAGTCCAGCGCGCGCACAACCGCCTCCGTCGCCTGTTGCGTGGACAGGTCGCCACGTGGCAGCAGGCCGTTCAGGACGAACTGGGCACTCTCAGCACGGTCGTGGACGCGCAGCCAATCCAGAGCCTGGTCCGCGATGTCCCGAGCCTGGTCCTTGGTCAGGCCGGTGCGCTGAAGCTGCTTGCGCAGGAAACGCGCGGCGTCCTCGTGGTTGGTGGTCGCTTCTCGACGTTCACGATGGGCGAGCGCGCGGAAGCGCCCGGCGTGCTGCGTGTCCCCCTGCTCCTCCGCTGTCCGGGCAATGGCCTCCAGGTCACGGGGAGAGGCATGGTCGGCCAGCGCGTTCCACAGGCTTTCGGGTGGGGCGAGACCGGCACGGGTTTCACGTCCGTGGCGTTCGATGTGGTCGGACAGCCGGTAGTGCCCCGACGTGGTCTCCTCCGCGTTCGTCGTTGGTCCTACCCGTGACAGGAGGCCCACGCCCGCCACCGTGTCGACGGAGGCCTCGTCGAGGGCGGCCGCGAGCCAGTCGTCTCCTTCGAGTAGCTGCCGCTGGGACTCGCGCAGATAACCGGGTGCCGCCGCCCGCAACAGCGCGAGCGGAAGCTCGGGGCCGTGCCCGCAGCGGCGCGCGTCGATCGCGGCTTCCAGGAGGGCGCGGTAGCCGGGCGACGCACCGGTGTACCGGTCCATCCGGGCGTCGTCCGGCGCCGACGTCACGTGGATGGGCTGGCATTCCTCCCACAGGGCACGAGCCTGCGGTCGAGGGTCGGAGGCACCGGCCGGCGGAACGGCTTTCAGCAGGTTGGCGGATTCCTCCGTAAGGGCCCCCAGCACCAGCACCGGGCTTTGCTCGGGAACGTGCAGGCGTGCCCTCAGCCGAGCCGCGATCCGTTCACCACGTCCGTCCGTTGTGTCGTCCAGGAGGTAGTCCGCGTAGCCCAACCACACGGCGGTGCGTGAGGGGACCGCGGTCGGCACGTCCAGCGCCGCAGCCAGGTCGTCACTCGAGTCGGGGTGCCACAACCACCAGTCGTCCGGCAGGTGACTCAGCGCTTCCAGGGCCGACACGGCCTTGCCGAAGCCGTGAGGGCCGACGAGCAGGATCAGCCCTCCTTCCCCGGCGGCGTAGCGTTGCACGACGGTTCGCAGGAGGCGATCGTGGCGCCGTTCGACGTACGGCTCCCGCGCGAGACCGGCGAGTTCGGCGATCGGGTGCCCCACGCGAACCGACGTCACAGCCCTTTCCCTGTACTCCTCCCCCAGCGCATGGTGCCGCAACGCCGCCAACCAGTACGACCAGTCGCCGTCGCCCTCCAGGCCGGCCTGCCGCACAAGAAAACGCGTCAGCCACTCAAAGCTCTGCTCGTCGGCCGGTACGGCACGCCCGCTGAACCAGTCCAACAGCATCTCTGCGCCCAGCGTGACCGGTGGCGACGCCTCGGCGGCTTCGCGCACCAACTCCCGGTAGGTGGGAGAACCTGCTCGGCGATGCAGCTCGGCCAACCGGTCGACGAGCCCGCCTCGGCTGTTCCGCGGCGCCTTCCCGTAACGGGTCTGGAGGCGCAGGACGATCAACCCACCACCGGGGGGGGTGCCCCGCTTGAGCAGCGTCGCGCAGGAGGCCAGGGGACTGAGCCCCTCGGGCTTGTCCGACTCGTCCAGGACGACGAGGAACTCGATCGGTGAGGTAGCCGCCGCGTCGATCTCATGCACCCACGACGATCCGGTCTGCATCTTCAGCGTGATGTGGAGGGGGCCGCCGGCGGCCCGCCACACCAGGTCCGGTCCGGTCGCGTCGCTCTCCGATGTCGGCTCTTGGAGGTCGATGCCCTCCAAGGAGGGGTAGCCCCGCAGATCAGCGATCACGTCCATCGGCGTCAGGGAGCCCTTCGCCGCACGCAGGTCGTCGAAGCACGTGTTCTCGCTCGGCCAGCCTCCCAGCGGGGCCGGAAGCCGGGAGAACGCGTAGTCGATCAAGTGCCGCAGAAGAACCTCGGCGTCACGCAGGGCCTGGCTCCCCTGTTCGAAGAAGGGCCGCATTTCCTGACGTACGGCCGAGTAGGCGGCCAATGCCTCGTCCGGACCGACGGCTACGCTGCCGTCCTCACTCGGGCCCCCGTCCGGCTCCTCCCCCACCGGCGCCGCCTGCCGCCGCACCGCACCCACCGTCTCCGCGAACGGCCGTGCCTCCGCAGGGAGTTCCGTCGGCGCCAGCGCGTCGTGCAGGACTGCCGCGATGCCCTGAGGAGCGTAGGGGTGGGCGGCGGCATGGCGGGTGAAGGCGGCGCGGATCTGCCACCTGTCGTGGGTCGTGAGGTAGGTGTTCAGGTGCTCCCGCGCGGGCGCGTGGAGGGCCAGCAGCGGCTCGCCGTCGGGGTCGCGCCGCACCGCGAACAGTCCGCTGGTGAGGACTTCGGCGAGGTCGGCGTATCCGGCCTCCGGCACGGCCTCGTCGCGCAGCACGTGCAGCAGCGCCGGCGGCAGGTCGGGGAGGTCGGAGCACAGGACGGCCAGGCGTACGGCGGGGGCGGGCGCGGTGTGCGCGAACGCTTCCGCCAGCCGCGCGGGGTCGGGCTGCCGGGCGGGAGCCGAACCGTTGCGTGTCTGCGGGAGGCGACCGGTGGCGGGGACAAGGACCGCGTCGCAGCCGCGCGGGTCGGCGCGCATGAGGGTGCTCGCCCAGGCGCCGAGCGAGCGCGGGGTGCAGGACATGACGGGCAGGGCGGCCCACGGCCCGGTTGGGTCCTCCCGATCCGGGCGGGGTTTCAGGCGGGGCGGCAGGGTGTAGCGGAGCGCACCGTTGCGGCCGCCCGCGTGGCCGGCGGTGACGCGTACGGCGGGGAGGTTGAGGGCGGAGCGGCGCCACAGGCGCGGGGGCAGCGGGTCGAGCAGGGCCACCGGGATCTGGTCGCCCCACTCGCGCAGGAGAAGCCAGGGGGCGGGGGCGTGCCAGCCGCGTGCGGCGCAGTCGGAGACCAGCAGGACGAGGCGCCTGCCCTGGGGGCCGCTGCCGTGGTGGGGGACGCGCTGGGCGGGCACCTCGCGGCCGTGGTGGTCGCGGACCCGCGGTTCGCGGCCCTCCCATTCCAGGCGCCAGGTGTGGACGGCGCGCAAGCCGCCCAGGGTGGTCAGGAGCCGGGCCACCGCACGCGTGGTCTCCTCCCACACGCTCATGGACAGGGAGGAGTCCACGAGGACGACCGCTTCGAACCAGGGTTCCGGAGCCGGGCGGAACAACGGGACGAGGGGGCCGCCGCGTGCGTAGTGCTCCACGGTGGCCTCGATGTCGAGGTGACTGTGCCCGCCGCTCCGCCACGGTCGGCGGAACGGCTGGATCGCACGGCCGACGGCGAGGGCGTCGGGGAGCGGGTTGGCACGTCCCAGGGACAGGGGCACGCCCCGTACGGTGGTGGTCGCGCCGGGACGGCGCACGGACAGCTCCCGGCTCTCCGTGCCGGGCATGATCGTGCGTCCTGTGCCCGGCGGTGTGTTTCCGTCGGGGCGGTCCGAGCGTTCGGGCTCCGGGTCGGGTGCCGTCTCCTCGGGGGGCACAGGTGGTGTCGGTGACGCACCCTCACCGGTCGCACCGGAGGCGGCCAGCCACAGCGCGTCGGCGAGGGTGCGCGGGTCCGTCCCGGCGGGCAGTGCGTTGCCCAACGCCCGCAGGAGCCGGTCCAGGGGGTCAGACACGGGAGAGTTCACGCAGGATGAGCGCGCGCAGTTCCTCGTACTGGCCGTCGCGAGGTGCCTGGTCGCCGGTGAGCAGGGCCATCGCGTTCAGCAGCTGGTCGATGGCGAGGTGCTCGCCCGCGGTGACGCGCTCGGCGAACTGCCCGACGAGTTCCCCTCCGCCGTCCGGGATCTCGCCGAAGTGGGCCTTGACGATGCCGCGCAGCAGGTCGTCGCTGAGCGGGGGCATCTTGTAGCGGATGCAGCGGCGCAGGAAGGCCGGTGAGAAGTCCCGTTCGCCGTTGCTGGTGAGGAGGATGAACGGGAACTGGGTGCACTGCACGCGCCCGCGCTCGACGAGGTGCTCCTCGTCGCTGTCCCACTGGCGGATCTTGACGCGCGGGCGTCGGTAGCGGACGAGTTCGGGAATCTCGTACTCACCGCGTTCCAGGACCTCGAGCAGGTCGCTGGGCAGGTCCAGGTCGCTCTTGTCGATCTCGTCGATGAGCAGGGCGCGCGGTCGGCCGGCGGGCAGCAACGCGGTGCCCAGGGGGCCGAGTTGCAGGAAGGGGGCGATGTCGTCGCGGCTGCGTCCGCGGCCCGCCCGGCCTGTCGGCCCGTGCGGCGTCGCCGCGCGCAGGCTCTGGGCGTGGATGCGGCCCAGGGCGTCGTAGCGGTACAGCGCCTCGGTCAGTGAGCTGCGGGAGGTGATGTGCCAGCGCAGCACGGGCCCGAGGTCCAGTTCGTGGGCCACCTGCTCGATCACGGTGGACTTGCCCGAGCCCGCGGGGCCGCTGACCAGGAGCGGTCGGCGCAGGTGCACGGCCGTGTTGACGGCGTCGACGAGGCCGGGGGGCGGCTGGTACTGGCGGTGCTGCGGGGTGCGCGGGAACGTCCGCCATGGGGGCGGGTCGGCCAGCGGGGTGGCCCGCCGTTCGCCGTCACCGCGGTAGTAGGGCTTCCAGGTCACAACTCCTCCTCAGGGCCGGCCACGACGCGTTGCTCGAAGGGTCGGCAGAACTCCAGCCAGGGCTCGTCGTGCCAGACCGCGCGGACGTCGCCGAGACACGCCACGCACCCGTCGTGTTCGCGGGACCACCGCTGCCGGTAGGCGGGAGCGAGGTCGTCGGGAAGCCGGCGCCAGTTCTTCTGTACCAGTGTCCGCAGCCAGTCGTGGTCCGGCCGGGCCTCCGGTCGCGGCCAGAGGATGATCGGCGCGTAGGGCAGCAGCTGTTCGAGGACGTCCTGCAGGGCGTCCGGATGATGGTCGAGGCCGACCGCGATGTCGTACCGGCCGGTCATGAGCTCGTCTTCGAGGGCCTGGCGGTCGTCGAGGACGGACGCGCCGATCCACTCGACCGGCACGGTGGCGCAGTCGGCCATCCCGCGCAGGGCCTTGCGGGCGGCGTCGTTCATCTCGGCGTTCTCCTCCGCCGGATCCATGCGTCCGCTCCAGCGGACCACGACGTCGTGGTTGACGCCGAGCAGCCGGCGGTCGACCTTCGCCTCCTCGGGCTGCCAGGACGCGAGCAGGTGGGCGGGGGCGGCCACGTCCACGTTCTCCAGTTGTTCCGGGGTGGGGAGGCGGCCGCGCGCCCACGCCAGGGCCGCTCCGATCGCCCGGCCCGTACCGAGACGGTCGGCGGACTCGCACCGGAAGCGCTCGTGCACCGGGAGCCTCTCACCGGTACCGATCAGCCAGGCGTCCACTTCCTCCGGCCAGTCGGTCAGCGCGCCCGCCAGGCTGACGACGAGGCGGATTCCGCCTTGCTGCCGCTTGTGCGCGAACTCGGTCAGGGCGTCGTTGTACTCGGTGACCACGCCGAGGTCCCGCGCCCACTCCCGCAGCCGGGCGACCGCGATGTCCGACCCGGACAACTGGGCGAGGGCCGCGACGAACCGCGCGGGCGCCTTCCAGGACGGCTCGTCCCCGCGAGGCGCTCGCAGGGCCGCGTACTCGACCAGGTCGCGCAGGAGTTCGGGGCCCTCGGCGTCGTGGGGCAGCCCGGACAACTGACGGGCCGCTCTGAGCAGGTCACTCGTGAGGACCTCGGCGAGCACCTGGTTGACGAGTACGACGGTCCGGGCGCACTCGGCGAGCGTGGCGACCAGGTGGGTGACCCGGCCGTGCCAGTCCCGGTCGCCGGCCTCCGCGGCCTCGGTCTGCCGGGCGAAGGTGTACAGGGCGTCGAGTGCCGGGCGGGTCAGGGGCGTGGGCAGGCGTTCGCCGGCCCGCCACATCGACACGGCCTCTTCGAGGTCCTGTCGCCCGACCGGTCCCACCACGCCTCGCGCGGCGCCGGTGATCGAGCGCGCGTTGCGGGCCAGCCAGAGGTGTTTCTGGGCGAAGGGGTCGTTGTCGTACTCGAACCGGCCGACGGCCTGGCCCTTGATGCGGTCGCGCAGTTCCTCGGTGAACCGGGTGTCCACGTGCACGGTGGGGCCCGCTCCGGCGAGCCCCTCCTTCATGACGTCGACGAGGGAGAAGGTCAGGCGCATGCCGCGGGCCGCCTGGTCGGCCGCCGCGGCGGCGAGTACGGACAGCCTGGTCCGGCCGGCCCGGACTCCGCCGGCGATGCGGCCCACGTCCGGCATCGCCCCTGCCGCGTGACAGGTGTCGATGAGGGCGATCACTCCCTCGACTCCGGGCTCGTCGGCGGCTTCGGCGAGCAGTTGACCGACGTTCACCGCGGACATGGTGCTGTCGGCCGTGGAGTCGGCGACCATGTAGTACAGGTCGGTCTGCTGCGGGGTGGTGAAGCCGTGCCCGAGCAGCGCGACGACCAGCACGGCGTTGTCGGCCCGCGTCCGGCGCACCGCCTCGTGCACGGCCTCGTGGACGTCCCCCGGTGTCAGCGTCGCACTCAGCAGCAGGGATGCGTGCTCGCCGGTCCGTTCGGTGCACGCCCCGAGGGACTGGTTCGTCAGGGCCGCGTGCAGACCGTGGGCTGCTTCGTCGAGCCGGGACAGGGTCCGCATGGACGTGCACTGTGCGCCGACGACCAGTACGTGTCGGCGTTGTTCGTCGGTCACTTCTTCAGCGCTTCGACCAGGGGGCCCGCCACGGCCGGCTGCCGCAGGTACTTCGTGGCGGTGTGCACCCACAGGCCGTCGGAGTCCACCCGGTCGGTCACGGGAAGGACACCCGTGGCGTTGGGCAGCATCCACTTCTCGATCCGCGGGCGGCCCACCACGATGTCGTCGCGGTCCCAGAAGTTCAGCCACCGCTCGACGCGGTCGGGGGTCCGGGGCGGCTGCGGCACCAGCCGGTGCAGTACGGCCGCCCCGGTGGCCAGCGGCGACCCCAGCGTCATCAGCAGCGGGACCCGTCCGCCGTAGCCGCGCAACGCCTCGAAGGCGACCACGGTGCCCAGGGAGTGACTCACCACGACCAGCGGGCGTTCGGGGTCCGTTCCGTGCAGCACCCGTTCGCGGATCCGGGCGTCCAGGGTGCGACCGTCGCCTTCGGCGTCGTGCCGGCCGAGGTAGCGTCCGACCTGGGCCAGGTGCCACAGGAGCGGCAGACCGCTCGCCCACTGGGCGCTCGCGCGCAGCCCCGGGATCTGCAACACGCTGGTCAGCGCCCAGCCGAGGACGCGGAACGGCTCCAGGATGCCCTGCTCCTCGTCGTCGTCGGCGAAGCCTGGCAACTGGGCCCGGGCGTCCTCGATCGCCGCCAACGCCTGTCTGTCACCCCGTTCTTCGGCCTCCCGGGCGAGCTGGTCGAGCAGCGCCTCGACGAACTTCTCCATGAAGGCGGCGTCTTCCTGGTCCTCGAGCGTCTCGGCCTGCGCCCCCTGAGCGTCCGCATCGGTGAACAGGTCGCTGTAGTCGGCGAAGCGGGTCTCCGCCAGCCAGCCCTGTGTCAGCCCGGAGACCGCGTCGGAATGGCCCGCTTTACGCGCTCCCTCGGCCAGTGCCTCGAGCCACTCACGGCGTTCCCGCTCCGTGTCCCGAAGCCCTCCGATCCCGTGCACGAACACAAGCTGAGGAGTGTCCGAACCGCTCACCCGCGCCCCCGTACCACCCGTGCGTCAACACTCAGGTGAACCCTAAGTCACAACTCCTCGGCGTACGAGGTGAATCGGTCAAAATCGTCCGGCTCATCGCGTTCCGCCCCGGCCGCGACGGGTTGGGGCCGCGAGCGTACGGGTGGGCCGCACCCCGGCGCGGCCCACCCCGGTCCTTCAGCTCACGTCGAGCGCCGTGTCGTCGAGGACGAACGACGTCTGGAGCTTCGAGCCCTCCGTGCCGGTGAACTTGAGGGTGACGGTCTGGCCGGCGTAGCCGGTGAGGTCGAAGGTGCGCTGGGTGTAGCCGGTGGCCGCGTTGAGGTTGGAGTAGGTGGCCAGGGTGCTCAGGACCGTGCCGGAGGTGTTGAGGACCTGGGCTTTGAGGGTGTCGTAGGCGGTGCTGGTCGTGGTCTCCGCGGTGTCGACGTGCAGGTAGAAGCGGAGGGTTGCCGCGCAGCCGGACGGGAGGGTCACCGGCTGGGAGAGCGTGTCGGTGGTGGCGGTGCCGGTGCCGGCGAGCCAGGCGTAGGAGGAGCCCGTACGGGCGGACTCGCTGGTGGAGTTGGTGATGACGCCACTGGTGGCGGTCCAGCTCGACGTGCCGGACTCGAAGCCGCTGTTGGCCAGCAGTTGGGCCGCGGTGCAGGTGGAACCGCCGCCCCCGCCGTCGCCTCCGTCACCGCTGCCGCCGGCCAGCCATGCGGTGGCGTTCAGGGCGAGGGCCGCGTTCGTGGCGCCCGTGTCGTTCCAGCCGTCGTACAGCGTGTTGCCGGACTGACCGGTGCCGTCGTCGATGGGTGAGCTGTCGCCCCAGAAGGCCACGCGGCCGCTGCCGAAGGTGCTGGTCGCGAAGAAGGCGCCGGTGTTGCCGGAGTAACCGGTGCGGTAGAGCAAGCCCTTGACGGAGGAGTTGTCCGACGGCTTGAGGGTGGCGGTCGTGCCGCTCGCGATCAGGCTCTTGGTGACCGTGCCGAAGGAGCCGTGCAGCACCGGGTTGGTGCTGTCGCTGATGGCCGCCGGATGGTCGGAGCTGACGCTCAGCGAGTCGATCGAGAAGCCGAACGGGTCGGTGGAGTCGACGCTGTTGTTCGTCATCAGGTCGTTGAGGATCTCGACCGCGTCCTCGCCGTCGTTGTTGCGGTCGGCTCCGGTGTGGTCGGAGATCATGAACAGGCCGCCGCCGTTCTTGACGAAGTTCATGATCGCGGTCTTCTCGGCGGTGGTGAACAGTGTGTTCGGTTCCGGCAGCACCAGCGTGTCGAAGTTCGACAGGTCCGTCGTCGACGAGCCGCCGTAGGCGAGGCTCGAGCCCGACGGCAGTGTCTTCAGGCTGTAGTCGCCGGTCTTCTGCAGGGCGACGCCCCAGGACGACAGCGCGCCGGTCCAGTCCGTCTCGGCGGACGGGGAGGCGTCCTGGCCGAGCGGGTCGGGCTGGCTGGTGGAGACGATCCAGTCGGCGTTGCCCGCTGTTTCGGCGTGGGCGTTGTCGAACAGGACGCGGTGGGGGGTGGCCGCGTGGGCGGGCGTGGCGCTGGGGCCGACCTGGAGCGCGGCCCCGGCGGCGAGCAACCCGAGACCGGCCAGGGTGGTGGTGACTGAGCGGCGGGATCTTCTGGACCCGAGCATCCGGCGAACCTCCATGGGGGGAGCGGGGAGAGGCAGTGCGGGCGTCCGAAAAATCTGCGCGCGTAGACCATGAATACGAGCGTTCTACACGCGTCGAGCGATTGAAAGGTACATGGCATGAGCGAGCGATGAACAGAAAGCGCGGGCAATAACCGGGGCCGGACTGTCCCCACCGCCCAGCGGGCATTCGCATGGCAGCGGGGACACCGGAAAAAGGGGCGTAAATGGAGATCTCCAGCATCATCAGTGCCATTTTCATCGGCATCATCATCGGTGTACTGGGGCGGCTCGTGGTTCCGGGCCGCCAGCGGATCGGCATCCTGTGGACGATCCTCGTCGGCATCGTCGCCGCGCTGATCGGTACGGCGATCGCGGAGGCGCTCGATGTGGCCGACACCAAGGGCGTGGACTGGGTCGAGTGGCTCATCCAGATCGGTCTGGCCGCGGTCGGCGTCGCGGCCCTCGACCGGAGCAAGGGAAGGGGTCGCCTCCGCCGTTGACTGCAGGAGTGCCCTTGACTGCAGAACTGCAGACGACTGCAGAAGGGGCGGGTGCCGGTTCCGCACGCGCGTGTGGCGGTAAATCCGTTGCGGCCGGCATCCCGCTCCGGTTGGCTTCCGCGGGTCGTCACCGCCCGATCCGAACCCGACGGAGCCCTCTTGTCCCTGCGCATCACACCGCTGACCGACCCCGAAGCCGTCGGCGCGAGCCGCCGCCTGGCCTGGCTGGCCGCCGGCACCGACGGGGCTCCGGTCGGGTCCGCCTATCTGCGGCTGTTCACGCGCGAGGGGCAGCGTCATCTCGCCGAGTTGGAGATCGCTGTACACGGAGCGGAGCGGCGGCGGGGTGTCGGTTCCCAGCTGCTGGAGGGCGCCCTCGCAGCCGCGAGGTCGGAGGGCCGGCGCTCGGTCCTCGCCCAGGCCGAGGCGGGCTCCCCCGCCGACCTGTTCCTGGCGGCACGCGGCTTCCGCCGGGTGCTGACCCTGACCTACGCGCGGCTGTCGCTGGCCGACGCCGACCTTGCGGCGATCGAGAAGGGCGCCCAACGCCCGCGTGACGGTTACCGGTTGACGGAGTGGGACGGCACCGTGCCCGACGAGCTGGCGCAGTCGTACGCCGACTCGCGGCGCGCCATGGACGACATGCCGATGGAGGACACGGACTTCGGCACGGTCGTGTGGGACGTGGAGCGTGTCGTCGCGGCGGCCGAGGCGGTCGCGCGGCGCGGAGAGCTGCTGCACACCGTCGCCGCGGTGGACGACTCGGACGGCTCGGTGGTCGGGTTCTCCGAGCTCGTCGTCCCCGGCGACGGGCGCGGCGACGCCCAGCACTACGGCACGGCGGTCCTCCCCGAGCACCGGGGCCGTGGCCTCGCCCGCTGGATGAAGGCGGCCTCGATCTTCCGGGCACGCGAGCGGCATCCCCTGCTGGCCGGGCTGCTCACCGACACGGCGGAGAGCAACGCGCCGATGCTCGCGGTCAACGACGCGCTCGGGTACGTGGCCACGCATCAGGCGGTGGAGTATCAGCAGGACCTGTAGATCGGTCCACGGCTGCACCTGGCCTGCGGCTGTACGGGGCCTACGGCCGTGCCTGGCCTACGGCTGTACGTACATACACGTACGGCGTCGTCGTGCTCAGTGCCGCGAAGCCCAGGCGTTCCAGGATGGGGCGGCTCTGGTCGGAGGCGTCGACCTGGAGGTAGCGGTAGCCGCGGGTGACGGCGGCGCGGGCGCGGTGGGCGACGAGTGCGCGGTAGATGCCGCGGCCGCGCCAGCCCTCGACCGTTCCGCCACCCCACAGGCCGGCGAATTCGGTGCCGGGGACGAGTTCCATACGGGCCGAGCTGACCGGCACGTCTCCGGCGAGGGCGACGACGGCGACGACCGTGTCGGGGTCTTCGGCGAGGCGGGCGATCATCTGATGCCGCAGCCGTGCGCTGTCCGTGCCGAACGCCTTCTCGTGCACGTCGGCCACCAGGTCGACGCCGGCCGCGTCGGTGACGGGAAGGATGCGGACGCCCTCGGGCAGATCCGCGTCCAGGACCGGCCCTGCGGCCTCGCCGATCATCAGGGTCTCCTCGGCCTCGGGCGTGAAACCGGCCGCCCTGAGTCGCTGCCCGAGGTCGACGGGGTGATCGTGTCCGTAGAGCTTCCACTCGAAGTCCCGGCCGAGTCCGGTGAAGTACGCGACCTGCTCGGCGATCGCCGCGTCCGCGTCCGCCTCGTCCAGCTCGGACCACAGGACACCGTTCCAGCCCTGTGCGGACGCCACCTGGCGGACCACCCTCCCCGTCCGCTCGATGCGGGCACCGGGGCCGTCGGGGCGGGCGCCTTCGCGCAGGTCCCGGTCGTGCAGGGCGAGTATCGCGGCATGATCCATGCGCCCATCGGACCATCGACTCACCTCGGGGGCAACGGAATTACGACGCCGCGTCCCGTGGAAACGGAGCGGCGACTCGGTGCGCCGGGCACCTAGGCTCGGCGCCGTGACAGACGAGATGGAGACCATCGTGAGGACCCTGCCCGAGCTGGAGAAGGTCGGGGGCGTGTGGGAGGTGGTCGACCGCCGCCACGCCCAGGGGGACGTCACCTTCCCGGCGGACCTCGGCATCGCGCTGGCCCGGCGGTACGGCCGCCCCGGTGCCGAACGGGTCTGGCAGTACGGAAGCGTCTTCGACCATCTGCTGCGCCTGCTCACCACGACGCCCGGCGCCGAGAACGTCCGTCAGGCGCTGCGGCTGATCGCCGTCGCGGGGACCGACAACCGGAACCTGGAACGCTCCGCCGCGTCCATGTTGGCCTCGGGCCAGGCCGCGCAGGACCTCGCAGTGGTCTTCGCCGGGGGTGGGAGCGGGCCGGCCGCGGGTGCCTCGGAGGAACTGCGTGCCTGCCTCGTCCATGAGCTGGTGCTCAGGGGTGTCGCCGTCGCCGACACGCCGGAGTTCGCGCGGTGGGCGATGTCGCCGCACTGGCGGTTCCATCCGCTGGCCTGGCTGCCCCTGGTGGCGTCGCCCGTGGAGGCGAATGCCGGTCTGCCGCATTACAGCGTCAACGGCAGCAGCTACGGGATGCCGTACGGGACGCCGAAGGGCGGCGTGCCGGTGGGGGACGCGCGGGCGCCCGTGCCGTCGGCGGTGGAGACCACGCCACGGGAGCGCGAAACACGGATGGCCGAGGCGGTCGCGAACTGGACGACGGAGTCGAACGGCCGCAGCGAGGCCTGCACGTTCGAACTCTCCGAGCCGCTCGGCCCGGGCGCGGTGCCGGGCACGCTCGCGACGCTGGGCCTGGAGTGTCTGATCGGCCTGGAGGGCGTGAACGGGCTCACGGTGAAGGCGAGTTCGGCGGCCGGTGTGTGGCGCGTGCTGTTCGCCGCGGCGTCCACGGGCGGGGCCTACAGCCACGGCTGCCGCGGCGCGTACGGCCGCCTGGCCGCGTGGCGGTCGCTCGCCGGGCTGTGCGGGGCGCCGGAGGGCGCGTCCGCCGAGGAGGTGGAGGCCCGGGCGTCCGCGTGCACGTGGTACGGCTTCGAGGCGCCGACGGACTGGTACGAGCAGGTGGCCTGGGACATCGGTCTGGCGGCCGTCTCACCGGACGGCCGTGAGCTGGCCGTGCTCGCGGCGACGGACACTGACTGAACCGTGTGGAAGCCTAGTGAGGAGGGTCGTACGACCATGGTGAAGGACACCGAACTGCCGTACCTGCGGCGCTGTGTGGAGCTGGCCGCCGAGGCGCTGGCCGAGGGGGACCAGCCGTTCGGCTCGGTCCTGGTGGGCGGGGACGGTGCGGTGCTCGCGGAGGACCACAACCGGGTGGCGTCCGGCGACCGGACACGGCATCCGGAGTTCGAGCTGGCCCGCTGGGCGGCGGCGCACCTGACCGTCGCGGAGCGGGCGGCGGCGACCGTGTACACCTCCGGCGAGCACTGCCCGATGTGCGCCGCCGCCCATGCCTGGGTGGGTCTCGGACGCATCGTGTACGCCGTGTCCTCGGCGCAGCTGGCCGCCTGGCTGACCGAGTGGGACGTCCCGCTGCCTCCGGTGCGGATGCTGCCGGTGGAGGAGGTCGCCCCCGGCGTGACCGTTGAGGGGCCGGTACCGGAGCTGGCGGAGGAGGTACGCGCCCTGCACCGGCGCTTTCTTGAGCGGGGGCGGTGAGAACGGGGTCGGGGAGCCGGCGCGGGAGGCGGGCGCGGGGAGCTGACGTGGGGCCGGGTTCCGGTGCTGATGTGGAGCGGGGTTCCATGAGTCGACGTCGGGGGCGGCCCCCGCGTGGGGGCATGGCACGGGGCCCCGAAGTTGACGTGCGGCGGGGTCCCGCCGGTGGTTGGCCGGCGGGACCCCGAGTCATGCGCCGGGGTGCCTCGTCAGGGGAAGCGTGCCGCGTCAGCGGGTCGTCTGGGGGCGGTAGCGCCGGTACAGTGCCGCTCCGCCCAGGAGGAACGCCGCGCTGCCCACGGCCACGGGCAGCGCGCCGTCCGCCCCCGTGCTGGCGAGGGACGAGACCGAGGAGGCCGAGGCCTGGGAGGGGGCGGGGGCGGCCGGCTGTGCCGGGTGGGCCTTGGGGGGCGTGTGGTGCGTGGGCGGCGTCCGAGGCGTGGTCGGCGGCTCGGGCTGGGGCTCAGCCGGGTGGGCGGGCCGGTCGCCGGTGGTGTTCACGGACTCGTTGCCGAACACGGGGTTGCCGATGCCGACGGCGTTCCCGGTGTTGCCGCTGACGTTCACCGGGAGGTCGACCGGCAACTGCACGCCGTTGCCGGAGGCGACGCCGGGCGAGTCCTTCGCCAGGCCGTCCGCCGTCGCCCCGCCGGAGCCGGAGCCGGAGCCGGGGCCCTGCTTCTTGCCCCCGCCGCCCTGGTTGGCGCACATGTTGCCCACGGCGGGGTTGAGCACCCCCACCACGCTGGCGGTGTTGCCGCACACGTTCACCGGCACGTGGACCGGGAGCTGGATGGTGTTTCCCGAGATCACCCCGGGCGAGCCGATCGCCGCGCCGTCGGCGGCGGAGTCGGCGAACGCCGACCCAGTCACGGCCATCGCGCCGGACGCGGCGGCGACGGCGATCACACCGTTTCGGGTAACCCGTCTCATGGATCCCTGCCTTCCAGACATGTTCACGGGCACTCACCCGCACCGAAGAGAACGCGCACGAACCGTCTGGGTTATGGCCAATCGCTCATTCACCCCAAAGGGGGTGTACAGGGATTCATCGAACAGAGGTCTCTCCGGAGGCAGCCCCCGCGAGGGCCGCATATCGTGAGCGAGGGCGCCGCCGGCGCCCCTGGAGGCACTGATGCTGGCCAAGCTGTCGACGCGGCCCGTGGTCCGGCGCTGCGTCCTCCCCGGAGCCCTGGGCGCCCTCGGGCTCGCCCTGCTGGGTGCGGGGCTGCCCGCAGCGGGCGCGGACGCGGACGAGCCCGGCCTGTCCCGGTTCTACGACCAGAAGATCACCTGGTCGAGGTGCGGGGGCGAGGACATGCCCAAGGACCTGCAGTGCGGGAAGGTCACCGTCCCTCTCGACTACGCCAGACCCCGCTCCGGAACCCTCGATCTGGCCCTCGCCCGCTACAAGGCCACGGGCGACAAGCGCGGCTCGGTGCTGTTGAACTTCGGCGGCCCGGGCGGTCCCGGGGTGCCGGAACTCGCGTACGGCGGCAAGGACTTCATGGAGCTCACCAACCGCTACGACGTGGTCACCTTCGACCCGCGGGGTGTCGGCAGGTCCTCCCCGGTCAGCTGCGGCGACGGCGAGGAGGACGTGTTCGCCGCCATCGACGGCACGGAGGACGACCTCAGCCATCCGCGGGACGTGCTCGACCATCTGAAGAAGGCTGCCACCCTGTGCGCCGAGCACTCCGGCCCCGTGCTGAAACACATCGGCACGGTGAACGCCTCACGGGACATGGACGTGCTGCGTTCGGCCCTCGGCGACAAGAAGCTCAACTACCTCGGCTTCTCCTACGGCACCCGCCTCGGCGCGGTGTACGCGGCGCAGTTCCCGGACAAGGTGGGACGGCTGGCACTGGACGGCGTGGACACGTTGACCGAGCCGTTGACCGAGCAGGGCGCGGCGGGCGCCCGGGGGCAGCAGGTCGCGCTGGACGGCTTCGTCGACTGGTGCGTTCAGGACATCGCGTGCCCGTTCGGGCAGGACGCCCGCTCGGCCAGGGAACACGTGCTGCGGCTGGTCCGGTCGCTCGACGAGGACCCGGTCCCGACGGACTTCGGTGAGCCGTTCTCCGGCCAGGACCTGGTGAGCGCCTTCAGTCAGGCGCTCTACAGCAAGGAGTGGTGGCCGTCGCTGGAGCGGGCCCTCGCCCAGCTGGTGGAGGACGGCGACGCGAGCGGTGTCATGGCGTTCGCGACCCGCGGCACGTCCCTTCCGTGGCGGCAGACGGCCGCGGGCCCCTCACGGCAGACGGCCGCAGGTCCCGCACGGCAGAAGGCCGCGGGCGGCCTCGTCGACGAGGAGGACGTACCGCTCGACAACCTTCCGGCGGCGCTCATGGCGATCAACTGTGCGGACGATCCCGACCGTCCCGGTGCCGCCCGGCTCACCGAGGAGCTCGGCCGGCTGCGCGCCGAGTACGAGGAGGCGTCGCCGATCTTCGGCCGGTACCGGCTCACCCAGGTGCTGATGTGCTACGGCCGGCCGAAGGGCACCGACTTCATACGGGACGAGGTGAAGGACGTCGACACACCGGGGATGCTCCTGGTGGGAACGCGCGGCGACCCGGCGACGCCGTACCGCTGGACCGAGGAGACGGCGAAGCGGCTCGGCGACTCGGCGGTGGTGCTGGACAACAAGGGCGAGGGGCACACCGGCTACGCGTCCTCGAAGTGCGTGCACCGCAAGGTCACCTCGTTCCTGCTGTACGGCACCCTGCCGCCCAGCGGGAGTTCCTGCGGGGCGGAGGAGCGGCGCCCCTGAGCGTCACGGGCGGCCGGTCAGGAACCCGTCGAGGGCGGTGGTGAGCTCGGCCGGCTTCTCCACGGGCAGTTCGTGGCCGGCGTCGATGATGCGGATCACCGCGTCCGGGTAGCCGGTGGCCATCCGGAGCATCTGCTTCAGCGGCAGCTGGATGTCGTGGTAGCCGTGCACGAGGAGGGTGGGCACGCGGATCTCGCCGACCCGGTCGAGGACGTCGAAGGCCCGCATGGCGCCGTAGAGGGTCATGACGACCTCTCTCGGGGTGTCGGCGGAGGAGCGGATGTACGAGCGGATCTCCTCGCGCGGGTAGCCGGGGGCGAAGGCCCGCTGGATGTTGGTGGCGACGAACAGCTTGAACGGGACGAGGGTGGAGGCCCCCATCAGCAGGCCACGGCCCCGGCTGTAGGTCATGCGGCTGATGGAGTTCACCAGCACCAGGCGCTCGACGCGCTCGGGGTGGGTGAGGGCGAGGGTCTGCGCGATCATCCCGCCCATGGAGTGGCCGATGGGGACGAACCGGTCGATCTTCAGGTGGTCGAGGAGGGCGACGACGTCCGTCGCCAGCTCCTCGATCGTGCGTACCCCGGCCCCGCCACTCTCGCCGTGTCCGCGCAGGTCGAGCCGGATCACCCGCCGCTGCTCGCCGAAGTGCGCCACCTGGTGGTCCCAGCGGTGCCGGTTCGCCGTCCAGCCGTGGATGAACACCAGAGGCACCTCCGCCGCGTCGCGGGGGCCCTCGTCGTCATACGTCAGGGCTGCGCCGTCGACTTCGAGCTGCGGCATGGGTGCCTCCAGGATGCGGTCCGGTTACTGTCGCGTACGGTAACCGGCGGACCGGGTCGCCGTCACCGCCGTTCGCCCAGGAATTCGAGGATGTGTCCGAAGACGTCGAGGGCGGCGCCCCGACCGAGGAACGTGTCCAGGTGGCCGTAGCCGGGGATCTCGGTGTACGTCACGTCCAGCTGGGGCTGTCGGTGGGCGAGGACCTCGTGGCAGAGCTTCTGGGAGTCCAGCCACAACCCGTTCTCGCTGCCGGCGAGCAGCAGGACGGGCGTGTCGATCCGGGCGGCCGCGTCCAGCGCGTTGGGCGGCAGGGCGCGATAACGGTGGTCGGTGTCGTGCCAGCGCACCACGCTGCGGGCGAGCTCGATGCGCCGCAGATGAGGGAGGATCCACAGCGGCGCGGGACCGAGCAGTTCCGCGAGCCGGTCGTGGGTGGCGTCCGTCAGATGCTCGTGCACGAACAGCGACGCGCCCGAGCCCCAGGCCGAGTTGTGCAGGATCTGGCAGGTCGGGTCCGGGCAGCTCGCCTTGCGCGAGGCCAGGGCGAACAGCGGGGTGTACTTCGACCACAGGCCCACCTTGCGGAAGTCGACCGGGATGTGGTCGATCCGCGTCTTCAGCAGTTCCCCGGCGACCGACATGCGCAGTGAGGTGCGGCCGGCGAGCTTCGGTGTCAGGAACACGCCCTGCGACACGACGCCCGCGAGCCCGGGCACCAGGCCCGCCGCCATGCTCAGCGACAGGGTGAGGGAGCCGATGCAGTGGGCGACCACGAACAGCGGCCGGTCGCCGATGCGTTCGCGGATGTGGGAGACGGCCGCGGGGATGTCGTGGAGGGCGACGTCGTCGTACGTGTACCGCTGCCCGGTCTCGTTGTACGGCAGCCGGCAGCTGCCCCGCCAGTCGAGGAGCCATGGCTCGTAGCCGTCGTCGAGGAGGGCGTCGACGAGGTTGCGGGTCTCGGGCAGCAGGAACATGTCGGCGGACGCGGTGTGGCCGTGCAGGAGCAGCACGGCGGGACGGCCGGTGTCGCCGGAGTCGACGCGCGTGAGGCCGAGGCGGACGCCGTCGGCCGCGCGGAAGGGGATCTCCTCGACGCGGGCGGGGTCGAGGCGGTGGTGAAGGGGGCGCAGGGCGGTGGTGGTCCGCACCTTGCGGAGCGCCGGCCTGGCGGTCCTGGGGTTGGTCGTCCTGAAGATCATCGGCGGTGCTCCGTGGGGGTGGGGGTGCGGCGCAGGTCGAGCAGGTCGGCGGCGGCTCGGGCGAAGGGGCCGAGCAGGCCGCGGCCCACCTCCAGACCGAACCAGGCGAGCCAGGTCAGCTTGGCGGCCCGCTTCTCCTGACTCGTCAGGTGCGGGGCGACCCTGATGCCGTCGATCTGGTCGCGGACGTAGGAGTCGGCGGGGACGACGACCTCGCCGGCCAGCGTGGCGCCTTCGCCCTCGCGGCCCATCTCGATGGTCAGCGCGCGGGTCTGCCGCCACAGGTCGCGGCGGGCCCGGGCGTACTTGTGGCCCTCCAGCCACCAGTGTCCGCCGTCGGCGTCGCGCAACCGCAGACGGTAGCGCAGGAGTTGATGCTTCATGCCGTGCTGCTGGGGGATGCCCTCCTCGGGGCGTACCCAGAGGTCGCCGCGCTCGACGGTGAGCGGCTCGGGGTGGATCGCTGCGCAGGTCACCTCGCCGGTGACGTCGACGCGCCGCTCCTTCACCAGCTGGTACATGCTTGCGATGGAGAGGGTCAGCGCCATGGAGCACGGTGTGTCGGCGGGGGCGCCGACCGGGCCGACCGAGCCCTCGGTGGTCTCGGGGAACCAGAGGTAGGGCTGGTCGTCCTTGTGCGGCAGCCGGGCGAGACCGTCGTCGGCGAGCTTCTCGAACGTCCTCAGCTGTGCCTGGGCGTCGTAGCGGGCGGCGGGCGGCAGCCCGAGCGCCTCGACGAGCGCGGCGGTGCGCTCGCCGACCGCGGCGGGGCCCTTGAGGGTGGCCTCGCACAGCTTCAGGGCGGTGGGGCTCTGCAACACCCGGGTGAGGAAGGCCAGTTCGGGTACGGGGTCCGTTTCGAGACGGGCCAGGGTGTCGGTGCGCCACTCGTCCCAGTCCTGGACGCGGACGTGCATCCCGCCGAACGCCATGTCCCGTACGACGTCGTCGAGGGTGTTGGGCACGCCGGTGAGGTTGTAGTCGAAGCCCCAGGCGTCGGGTTCGCACACGACGGCGACGGCGACGCGGCTCACCCAGTCCACCGGCGCCGCGTTCAGGTAGCGGAAGGCGGGGACGGTACGGAAGCGGCCGAAGGCGGAGATGAGGCCGCTGCTGAGGTCCTGGGGGTTGTAGGCGCCGGTCCTGCTGTGTCCGCCGATGCCGCCGGGGCGCAGGGCGCTGACGATCAGGCCGTGGTCGCGGGCGCGGCGCAGGGCTGCCTCGGCGGCCCACTTCGTCTGGTCGTAGCCCGCGATGAGGCGGTCGACGTGGGCGAAGGGGTCGTCCTCGCCCATCGAAGTGATGCCGACCTCGTTGAAGACGGCGATCGAGGAGATGTGGTGCAGCGGCTTGGGACGGCCGGTCGTCGCGAGTTCGGCCAGGGTCAGCGTGCCGAGGACGTTGCTCCTCCTGAGCGACTGGTAGCCGCGCAGGAAGTCCACGGCCGCGGCGACGCCGACGATGCTGTCCACCTCCTGCGCCAGGGTGTGCCACAGCTCGTCGGAAAGGCCGAGGCGCGGTTGCCGCATGTCGCCGGGGAGCACGGTCACCCGGCGGCGGATCTCCGACGACCACGGCAGCCGGTAACTGCGCAGGGCCTCGCCGAGCCGCTCGGCCGCGGTCTCCTCGTCGGCGCCGCGGACCAGGCAGTACACGTGGGCGTCGCTGTGCCGCAGCAGGTCCAGCAGCATGTGGCTGCCGAGGAACCCCGTCGCGCCCGTCAGCAGGATCCGGCGCGGCGGCAGCGGCTCCGGCGAAGCGGTGAACGGCAGTTGGTCGGCGAGCGCGAGGTCGGCCAGGATCTGGTCGAGGTCCTCGCGGCGGGCGGTGGCGTAGGCGTCGATGCCGCCGGCGGGGAAGGGGACGGTGGTCACCGGGGGCGCGGGGCGGGGGGCCGGGACGGGGAGGGTGCTGGGGGCCGGCGCGGCGGCGGTACGGATGGTCGCGGAAGGCACGGAGGCCGCAAGCCCAGACGGAGCCGGAGCCACCGGAGCCACCGGAGCCACCGGAGCCACCGGAGCCACCGGAGCCACCGGAGCCACCGGAGCCACCGAGGGCAGCTCCCCACCGGCGTTGCTTGTCGAAACCCCCGCCGCAGACCTGCCCTCCGTGGCCGACAGCCACCGCCGGGCCAGGCTGGCCGGCCGGGCGTCGGCGAACACGTCGTCCAGGCTGAGTTCGACGCCCCACTCGCGCTCCAGCTCCGCCGCCAGTTCCACGGCGTACACGGAGGTGCCGCCCGCGTCGAAGAAGTCGGCGTCGGCCGGGAGGTGCCCCGCGGGCAGGTAGCGGCCCGCGGCCGTGGCGATCGCGGCGGTCAGGCCCTCCAGGTCCAGGGCCGGCGCGGGGGCCGATGCGGCGGGCGCCGCGGCCGTCATGACCTTGGCGAGCAGGTCCGTCACGCTGAGGCCGCCGGTTCCCCCGCCCCGCTCGATCGACTCGGCGGTCGTCCGCTGTCCGGCGTGCGCCGCCGCGTCCTCGTTCATGTCACGCATGAGAGCCCTTCACCCTGTGCACGGTCCATTCCTTCACTGCTGTCGCGCGTCGATCACTCATCGCTGCTCCCACGACCGGAACGTCCGCAGATGCTCCGGCGTGGCCACGGTCTCCAGCCGCTCGTCCTCCTGGTCCCCGCCGCCGAGCGCCGCCACGACGCGGCGGGCCGGGGCGTTGCGCGGGGTGCGTTCGGCGGTCAACCGGACCTTCGTGCAGCCCAGTTCGTCGGCCCGGTCGGCCAGCCACGTGAGCAGCCGCTCCTCGACTCCGCGGCCGAGCGCCCGGCAGCTCATCAGCCAGGCGACGACGTCGAGCCGGTCCCCGTCCTGCCGGACGGCGAGCAGCCCGATCTGCCCGTAGTCGCCGAACCGGTCCCGGGCCGCGGCCGTCCACACCTCGCCGCGCTCTCGCCAGCGGGCGAGGTCCCCGCCGTCGGCGGAGCGGGCGCGGAGGGTGAACTGGTTGGTGCGGCGGACGAGTTGCTCGGCGCGCTGGACGTCGTCCTCGGACAGTTCCCGGATGTCGACCTCGAGCTCCAGCTGGGCCAGGAACTCCTCGAACCCGGCCTGTTCGCGTACGGCGTCCCGCTCCCGCTCCTGGTCGTAGAACCGGGCCCGCAACGCGTCCTCCGCGGTCGCCGCGGCCGGGACGAGCGGCCACAACCGGCCCAGGAACTCCTCCAGTTCGGCTGCGGGCGGGCAGGTCACCGACAGGACCTGGGGCAGTGCCGACCGCATCTTGCCGATCTCTGCGGGGTTGTCGTCCAGGAACAGGAAGCTGTCGAGTCCGAGGTTGAGCGTGTGTGCCGCCTGCGCCAGCCGGCCCGGCTTCGGTCCCCACTCGGCCGACAGGACGCTGAAGTGCTCCGCCTTGAGCAGGCTGTCCGGCCGGTCCAGGACGGCCCGTACGGTTTCCACGTCGTTGTTGCTGACCAGCGCCAGCAGTGCGCCCGCCTCCCGCCACTGGAGCAGCCGGCGCGCGAGCAGGGCGCGCGCTCCGGTCAGGTCGACCGCCTCGGGGCCGGCCTCTCCGGCCACGCCGCCCCACAGGGTCTCGTCGCCGTCGACGGCGATCACCTTGGGCGCGGGCCGCCGCAGCGCCCGTACGACCTCGGCGAGGTGCAGGGCGACGGCCGCTTGGAAGTGCGGGGTGAACGGCAGGTGGGCGAGCCGTTCGGTGCCTGCGTCGAAGGGGTCCTCGACGGCGTGGCGCGGGGTCCAGTCGTCGGGGCCGAGCACCGCGATGCCGGGTCGTTCGGCCAGCTCGGCCGCGATGTCGCGCTCCCACCGGGTGAGGCGGTCGTCGCAGTGGGCGGACGGCAGGATGCCGACGACCAGCGGCTTGCGGGTGCGCTCGGCCAAGGCACGCAGCGCCGCCGGGTACTCGGTGCGCAGTTCGGCGAGGAGCGCGTCGTCGACCGGGCCGAAGCGTTCCAGGTCGACCGCCCTCAGCAGCACCACGCCGACCGCGGTGCCGGGGTCGGCGAAGACGCCCGAGGGGTCGCGCAGACTCGCGAGCACCTGGTGGTACGGGGCTTCGGCGACGGTCAGAGTCCCGTCCCCCGCGCCCTCGTTGACGGCCGCCTCGCACATCAGGGGGAGGTTGCCGAGGGCGAAGGTGGCGGCGAGGGCCAGGGAGCGGGGCGTCGGAGCGGACGTCGGAACGGACGTCGCCGCCGGACGCACCAGTGCCGACGCGTCCTGCGCGACCTCCGCCAGCAAGCGGACGTACTCCTCCCCCAGCCCGGCCGTGACCGCTTCGTCGAGGATGTCGAGGTTGTGGTCCAGGCGGAGTCGGCCCGCGTCCGGGGTCATGGTGATCATCAGGTCGAGGTCGGTGTAGCCCGTCCCGCCGGGCAGCACCTCCACGTGGGTCAGACTGCCCGCGTACCGCACGAAGTTGAAGTACACCTCGACGAGCGGCGCGTTCTGCCGGTACAGGCCCTGCCGGGCCAGCGTGGCGAGGACGTCCGAGAACATGGCGCCCCTGGTGAGGATCCGCTGGAGGCGGCCGTCGGTGCGGCGCAGCACGTCCTCGACCGGCTCGCCGGCCCGGGCCTCGGCCGGGAACGGCACCGGGACGCCGTAGAAACCCACCGCGTCGTACGCGTCGGCGTGAATGCGGGTGTCGACGGGGACGGCGAGCACGAACCGCTCGCGCTCCCGCTTCCTGGCGAGGAGGACGGTGAGTGTGCCGAGGCAGAGGGCGGCCGGGGTGACGGCGAGCCGGCTCGCGGCGGCCGACACCCGGTCCATGAGTCCGTCGGGGAGGGCCACGGTGACGCTGCCCGACCGGTACGAGCGCCGCTCGGGGCGCGGGCTCGCGAGGGTGAGGTCGAGGCGTTCGCTGCCGTGGAAGCTCTCGCGCCACTCGGCCGCGTCGACGGCCTCGCCCGCCTGCTGGGCCTCGATCAGGAGGTGGACGTCCCGGTTGGTGACGTCGGAGGGGAGAGGGCTGCCGGACAGCTCGGTGTCGATCTCACCGGCCACCAGCAGCAGCGACTGGAGGTCGCTCACGGCGTGGTGCGCGCCGAAGACCAGGATCTGGCCGTGTGCGCCGCCGTCCAGCAGCTCGAACCGCCACAGCGGCGGCGTCGCCAGGTCGAACGGGGGCTCCAGCAGCTCCCGCAGCCGGTCGGCGGCGTCCGGTGCGGCCTCGTCGGCCGCGTCCGTCCAGCGCAGCGGCGGCTTGGGCAGCGACCGGTCCACGCGCAGCCGCCAACCGCCCTCGGGGTCCGGGACGATCGCCGTGCGCAGGGCGGCGTGCCGGGCGGTGAGGCGGTTGACGATGTCCGTGAGCGTCTCGCGGGTGACCGGCGTGGTGAGCCGGACCGCGAGGCCCACGCCGTGGGCCGCGTGCGGCATGCCCGGCTGGGCGCTGCGCAGCAGCCGTACGACGTCGCGGGTCGCGGGCCGCAGCTCGCTCTCCGGCACCTCCGGGGCGGGCTCGGCGGGCTGCTCGGGGGCCGTGGTCCGCCGCTCCGGGAGGGCCTCGCCGAGCGCGCGGGCGAGGCCGCGGATGTCGGAGGCGTTGAAGACCTCGGCGGTGGGGAGTTCGACGCCCAGTTCGCGGGCGAAGGCGTTGCGCAGCCGCACCAGCATGAGGGAGTCCAGGCCCAGTTCCTTCAGGGCGGTGGTCGCGGAGACGTCCACGACGCCTCCGGAGACCTCGCCGACGCGGGCCCGGACGTACGCCTCGAGCCAGGCGGTGCGGTCCTGCTCCGTGGTCGCGGCGAACACCTTCTTCACCAGGCCGTCGGAGTCCGCCGTGCCCGTGGGCGCGGTGATCAGGTCGCCGAGGATCGGGCGGGTGCGCGCCGCGTCCGGGTCGAGCGCGAGCATCTCCCAGTCGAGGGCGAGGGGCGCGAGCTGGCGCCGTGCGGTGTTCAGCACCCGCTCGAACAGTTCGCCGCCCTCCTGCGGGGAGAAGGCGACCAGGCCCGTGCGGCTGGTCTCGGCGGTGCGGACGCCCGACTCGGCGACCATGCCGACGCCGGCCCAGGCACCCCAGTCGAGGCTGAGCGCCCGCCGTCCGGTACGGGAGAGGTGGTGGGCCCACGCGTCGAGGAACGCGTTGGCCGCGGAGTACGGGCTCTGTCCGGCCGAGCCGAGCAGACCGGCCGCCGAGGCGAACAGCACCAGACCGTCGGCCTCCGGGACCAGTTCGGTGAGCAGGGCGGTGCCGAGGACCTTGGGGGCGAGGACGCGCAGGACGCGGTCGTCGGTCAGGTTCGCCACCGTGGCGTCGTCGAGGACACCGGCCGCGTGGACGATCCCGGCGATCGGTCCCGCGTCCCGTCGTACGGCGTCCAGGGCGGCGGTGAGACCGGCGCGGTCGGCGACGTCGGCGCGGGGCAGGTGCACGGTGACGCCCCGGGCCTCGAGCGCCTGGATCCAGCGGGTGGCGTCCGGGCCGGGGGTGCCTCGGCTCATCAGGGCCAGTTTGCGGGCGCCGCGTCGGACCAGGCGTTCGGCGACGATCCGGCCGAGGCCGCCCAGACCGCCGGTGATCAGGTGGACTCCGTCGGGGGTGGTCCCGGTGCGGGCCTCGTCGTCGTCCGGGCGGGTGCGGGCCAGCCGGGGCACCAGGCGTCCCGACTCGCGCAGCGCGACGAGCCGTTCGTCGTCGGCGTGCCACAGCTGGGTCCACAGGGCGTCGGTGCCGCCCTCGGCCGGCAGGTCGATCAGGGTGGTCCCCAGCTCCGGGTGCTCCTGCGCCACCGCGAGCCCGAAGCCCCAGGCGAGCGCCTGCTGCGGATGGGCGACCCGGGTGCTGTCCCCGGCGGCCTGGCTGCCGCGGACGACCACGAAGAGGCGCGGCGCGCGGCCCTGCGGCCGGTCGGCGAAGGTGCGCACCAGGTGCAGGGTGCTCAGGCAGCACAGCCGTGCCGCCTCCTCGGCGGTACGGTCGTCGGCGACGGCCGGGGCGTCGAGCGCGGTCAGCTGGACCACCCGCTCGGGCGTACCGCCCGCGAAGCCCTCTTCGAGGAGCCGGGCCAGCTGCGCCGGATCCGTCGGGTCGAGGACGTACCGGCCGGGCTCCTCCTCGGCGAACTCCTCTCCCCTGCGGGCGATCACATGGGGTACGGCGGTGCCGAGCCGCTCGGCGAGATCGGCGGCGACACCCGACTCGTCGCCGAGGATCAGCCAGCTGCCCGTGGCGGGGGGCTCCTGTGCGGCCGGGCGCGGCTGCCAGCGGGTCTCGAAGAGGGCGCCGTCCAGCGGGGAGAGCGCAGCCAGCCGGAAGTCCCGTGCCTCCAGGACGAGTTGCTCGTCCTCGTCCCAGAGCCGCAGGTCGAGGGTGGCGGTGTCGCCGTCCACGGACTTCAGTGCGCAGCTCACCCAGACGGGCGTGGTGCGCCTGCCGGTGAACGTCAGTCGTCCGAAGCCGGCGGGTACGAAGGCGCGGCCTTCGGGCGCGTTGCCGGGCAGGGCGGCCGTGTGGAAGGCGGCGTCGAGGGAGGCGGGGTGCAGCAGGTGTCCGGCGGCGGGCTTGGCTGCCAGCCGGGCGAGCGCCGTGTCGGCGGAGCGGTGGCCGGACTCCAGGCCGCGGAAGGCGGGGCCGTACTCGATGCCGAGCGCGGCGAGCCCGGCGTAGACGCCCGGCAGGTCGACCGCTTCCGTGCACTGTTCGCGCACCTCGGCGAGCCGGGCGTCGCTCGCCCCTTCGCCTGCGGTGATCCGCCCGGTGACGTGCCGCTCCCATCGGCCACCGGCCGCCGACGAGGCGACGGTGAACTCGCGGACGCCGTCCTGGGCGGGCGGCAGCACCAGTTGCAGCCGTACGGGCCGGTCCGCGTCGAGCCGCAGCGGCTGGACGAAGCGGACGTCGGCCAGCTCGACCGGTCCGCCGTCCTGGAGCGTGCCGGCGGCGCCGAGGGCCATGTCGAGGAAGGCGGCGCCGGGCAGCCAGACCTCACCGGTGACCTGGTGGTCGGTCAGGTAGGTGAAACGGCTGTCGCGCAGGTCGAGTTCGGTCTGGAAGACGTGCCGGTCGGGTTCGTCGCTGGCCTCGACGTGCGTGCCGAGGAGCGGTGAACCGCCGGGCGTGCCGGTGTTGGGGGCGGGTGCGAGCCAGTGGCGTTCGCGGGCGAAGGCGTAGGTGGGCAGGTCGGTCCGGTGTGCGTCCGGGAACAGCGCCGACCAGTCGGGGGTGTGCCCGGCGGTGTACAGCTCCCCCACCCGGTCAAGGAGGACGTCGTGAGCGTCCTGGCCTCGGCGCAGGGAGCCGACGCCGACGGCGTCGATGCCGGCCTCGGCGGCCACCGCCTCGATGGAGGAGGTGAGCGACGGGTGCGGGCTGAGTTCGACGAAGTAGCGGTAGCCGTCGTCCAGCATGCGTCGGACGGTGTCCGCGAAGCGCACGGGGCGGCGGAGGTTGTCGAACCAGTAGGCGGCGCCCAGTTCGTCACCGGGGACGGGTTCGGCCAGGAACGAGGAGTACAGCGGGGTCGGCGTGCGGGTGCCGCGGACGTCGGAGAAGGAGTCGAGGAGTTGGCCGCGGAGCGGTTCCATCAGGGGGGTGTGCGAGGCGAACGGAGTCGAGAGACGTCGTACGCTGACGCCTCGCTCCTCCAGCGCACGGTGGAGTTGGGCCAGGGCCTCGGCGTCGCCGGACACGGCGGTGGACGAGGCGCTGTTGACCGCGCCGACGAACAGCCGGTCCGTGTGGGGCTGCAGCAGTTCCTCGACCTCGGCGGGCGGCAGGCTCACGGCCAGCATGCCGCCCTGTCCGACCAGCGGGACGACCGACCGGGCGCGGGCGGTGACCACGGTGATGGCGTCGTCCAGGGTGAGCGCGCCCGCGCCGTACGCGGCGGCGATCTCACCGAGGCTGTGCCCGACCACGGCGTCCGGCGTGACGCCGAGCGCCCGCCAGGCGGCGGCCAGCGCCGCGTTGACCGCGAACAGCGCCGGTTGCAGATACTCGGTCCGGTTGAGCGGGAAGAACTCCTCGGGTGCGCGCAGGGCGTCGAGGACGGACCAGCCGGCGTGCCGGTGCAGGGCCTCGTCGATCCGGGTCAGCTCCGCGCGGAACGCGTCCGAACCGCGCATCAGGTCAAGGCCCATGCCCGCCCATTGGCCGCCGTGCCCGGCGAACACGAAGGCCACCTTGCCGGTCTGGTCCTCGCGGGGCGCTGTCTGCGGCCTGCGTCCGGCGGCCAGCCCGTCCAGTTGGGTGAGCAGTTCGTCCCGGTCGCCCGCCACGATCGCCGCACGCCGCTCGAAGTGGCTGCGGTGCCGGGCCAGGGTGTGGGCGACGTCCGGCAGGGTCGCGTCGGACCCCACGTGGCGGGCGAGCCGGGCGGCCTGCCCCCGCAGGGCGGGCTCACTGCGGGCGGACAGCACGAACAGATGCTTGGCCGGGGCGGCTTCGGCCCGCGGCTCGGTCACGGGCCCGGGCCCGGCGTCGGTCTGGGGCCCCGCCTGAACCTTCGGCGCCTCCTCGACGATCACATGCGCGTTGGTTCCGCTGATCCCGAAGGCGCTCACCCCGGCCCGGCGGACCCGGGTGGCCTCCTCCGGCCAGGCCAGGTCCGTCCGCAGGAGGTGCAGTCCGCTCTCCTCCCAGTCGACGTGCCGGCTGGGTGTGTCCGCGTGCAGGGTGCGCGGGAGGGTCTGGTGGCGCAGGGACTGGATCACCTTGATGAGTCCGGCGACGCCCGAAGCGGCCTGGGTGTGGCCGACGTTGGACTTCAGCGAGCCCAGGTACAGCGGCCGGTCCTCGGGGCGCGAGGCGCCGAAGACCTCGGAGAGGGCGTTGGCCTCGATGGGGTCGCCGAGCGTGGTGCCGGTGCCGTGGGCCTCGACGTAGTCGATGTCGGCGGGGTCGAGACCGGAGACCTCCAGCGCGCGCCGGACCACCTGCTCCTGGGCCGGGCCGTTCGGCGCGGAGAGGCCCTGGCTGCGGCCGTCCTGGTTGACGGCGGTGCCGCGCAGCACGGCCAGCACCTCGTCCCCGTCGCGCCGGGCGTCGCTCAGCCTCTTCAGTACGAGCATGCCGGCGCCCTCCGCCCAGATGGCGCCGTCGGCGTCGTCGGAGAAGGAGCGGCACCGGCCGGTGACGGACAGGCCGCGCAGGCGGCTGAACTCGACGAAAGTCTGCGGCGTCACCATCAGCGTCACGCCGCCGGCGAGGGCGAGGTCGCACTCGCCGGAGCGCAGCGCCTGCGCCGCCAGGTGGGTCGCCACCAGGGACGACGAGCACGCGGTGTCGACGGTCATCGCCGGGCCGTGCAGCCCGAGCGTGTACGCCAGTCGGCCCGAGGCCACACTCAGCGCCGAGCCGGTGCCGACGTAGCCGTCGAGCTGGTCGAGCCGGGAGCCCGCCAGGTAGTCGCTGCCGAACATGCCGACGTACACGCCGGTGGTGCTGCCCGCGAGCCGCGCGGGCACGATCCCGGCGCGTTCCAGCGCCTCCCAGGCGGTCTCCAGGAGCAGCCGCTGCTGCGGGTCCATGGCCGCCGCCTCCTTCGGGGTGATCCCGAAGAAGCCCGCGTCGAAGGACTCGATGTCGTCCAGGAAGCCGCCTTCGCGGGCGTACGACTTGCCCGGGGTCTCCGGGTCGGGGTCGTAGAGTGCCGCCACGTCCCAGCGGCGCGCCGGGAAGGGGCCGACCGCGTCCTGGCCCGCGGCGACCAGGTGCCACAGGTCCTCGGGGTCGTTCACTCCGCCCGGCAGACGGCAGGCCATGGCCACGACGGCGATCGGCTCGTCGGCCACCGGCGTGGCGGTGCGGGCGGGTCGTGTCTGCGTACGGCGTGTCGTACGGGCGCCGGTGGCGAGCGCGGTGGTCAGCAGGTACTCGGCGAGCCGGGCCGGGGTGGGGTGGTCGAAGAGGAGGGTGGCGGGGAGCTTGGCGCCGATCCGGGTGCCGATGCGGTTGCGCAGTTCGACCGCCGTCACCGAGTCCATGCCGAGTTCACGCAGGGGCTGGTCGGCGCGGACCGACTCCGCCGAGCGCAGGCCGAGGGCGCGGGAGGCCTCCTCGCGGACCAGGGCGAGAACGCGTTCGGCGCGTTCGGCCTCGGGCAGCCGGGCCAGGCGGTCGGCGAGTCCGGCGTGCTGCCCGCCGATGCGGGGCGCGGGCAGCAGGGAGCGCCACAGGGCTCCCGTCGTGCTGTCCTTCAGCCGCGCCAGGTCCAGCGCCCAGGCCACCTGGTGGGGTGTGCCCCGTCGCAGGGCGAGTTCGGTGAGGTCGCGGCCCTGGTCGGGGGTGAGCGCGCGGTGGCCGAGGCGGGCCATGCGCTCCAGGTCGGCATGCTCGGCGGCCAGGCCCTCACCGGCCCACACACCGAAGGAGACGGAGACGCCCGGCAGGCCCAGGGCCTGGCGGTGGTGGGCGAGTTGGTCGAGGAAGACGTTGGCCGCCGCGTAGTTGCCCTGCCCGGCGTTGCCGACGACACCGGCGGCCGAGGAGACCAACAGGAAGAGTTCGAGCGGCAGGTCGGCGGTGAGCCGGTGCAGATGGGCGGCGCCGTCGACCTTGGGGCGCAGCACTCGCGCGAGGCGCTCCGGGGTCAACTCGGCGACGACTCCGTCGTCCAGGACACCGGCGCAGTGCACGACACCGCGCAGCGGCATCTCCTCGCCGACACCTGCGATCACCTCGGCGAGGGCGTCGGCGTCCGCCGCGTCGCAGGCGGCCACCTCGACCTCGGCTCCCAGCTCGGCCAGTTCGGTGACGGCCTCGGCGGCCCGCGGGTCGTCGGCACCCTGACGTGACGTCAACAGCAGGCGTGGTACGCCGCGTTCGGCGAGGAGGCGGGCGAGGTGGAGGCCGACGGCACCGAGGCCGCCGGTGATGAGGACGGTGCCGTCGGTGGGCACCCGACCACCGGCGGCCTCCGAGGAGCGGGCGCGGACCAGCCGCGGAGCGAGCAACGCGCCTGCGCGCAGGACGAGTTCGGGCTCATCGACGTGGGCCACGGCCGCTCGGATGGCTTCCGTGGGGTCGTCGGCGTCGTCGAGGTCGAGCAGGGTCGGCCCGAGGTCCGGGTGTTCGGCGCGGGTGCTTCGGGCCAGGCCCCACAGCACGGACTGGGCGAGCCCCGGCACGGTGTCTCCGGCGCCGGCCGCGACCGCGCCCCGGGTCACCCAGACGGTCCGCCGCGGTGCCTCGTCCGGCGGGAGGGCGATCAGGGCCTGTATCTCGGCCAGCGCGGTGGCGGCCAGTTCGTGCGCCGCGTCCGCGTCCGTCGGGGAGTGCGGCCAGAACCGTACGACGGCATCGGAGCCCTCGTCGCCCAGGGCGCGCACGGCCGCCGCGACCTGCGGGTCCGTGCGGTCGCCGACGACGGCCCAGGTGGCGTCCGGCTCCCTGGCGGGCTCGTCGGTGAGGGTCGTCCACGCCACCTCGTACAGGTGCCGGGCGTTTTCCGAGCCGGCGCTCAGGTCGGCCGGGCTCACCGCGCGCAGCCGTACGTCATCGAGGTGTCCGGCAGGGAGTCCGTCGGCGTCCCACAGGGTCACGTCCAGCGTGACGTCGGTCGCGGTGGCGCCGGTGCGCCGTATGGACGCGGTGAGGTCCGTGGCGCCGCCGGGCGGCAGGACGCAGCGGCCGACGGCGACCGGCAGGAGCACCCGGTCGTCGGACGCGTCGAAGGCGGCCGTGACGTGCAGCGCGGCGTCGAGCAGCGCCGGGTGGACGGGGTACGGGTCGGCCGTGTCACGGGCCACGGAGGGCAGCGCGAGGCGGGCCAGCAGCTCTCCGTCGCCGGTGAGCACGGCCTCGCGTACGCCCTGGAAGGCCGGGCCGTAGCCGAGGCCGAGGTCCGTCAGCCGCTCGTACGTCCGCGGGTTCCAGGCCGGTCGGGCCGTCTTGGGCCACTCCGGGGGCCGCGGTGACGTGTCCTTGCCGGGCTCGGCCGCCGAGGCGGTGGCGTGCAGGGTCCAGCCCGTGTCCTGCCGGCCACGCGGGCGGCTGTGCACGGTGATCTCGGCGGCGGGGCCGTCGGTGACGACCTCGACGGACACCTCGACGGTGCCGGAGGCAGGAAGCGTGAGCGGGGTGAGGAGGAGCAGTCCGGCGAGGTCGGCCTGTTCGTCCGGGCGGGTCGCGGCGAGGGCGGCGCGGCACAGTTCCAGCAGGGTCGTGCCCGAGACCACGGTCCGGCCGAAGACGGCGTGGTCGGGCAGCCAGTCGGCGGTGGCCGTCGACCACTCGCCCCGGAAGGTCCAGCGGGTCTCGTCGGCCGACTGGAGCTGGACGCCGAGGAGGGGGTGTGCGGCGCGGTCGAACAGGCCGGGGCCGCCGGTGGCGGTCTCGGGCTCGATCCAGTGGCGCTGCGGGTCCCAGGCGTAGGTCGGCAGGTCGGCGGGCTCCGTGTCGGCGACCAGGCGGCGCCAGTCGATCGGCCTGCCGTGGACGTGGAGTTCGGCGGCCGCCCGGTCCAGGCAGGCGGGGCCGTCCTCGTCGCGGCGCAGGGAGCCGACGGCGACCAGGTCCTCGTCGATGGTCTTCAGGGAGGTGACCAGGGACGGGTGGGGGCTGAGTTCGACGAAGCAGCGGTAGCCGTCGGCCGCCATGCGCTCCACGGTGGGCGCGAAGCGGACGGGCTCGCGCAGGTTGGTGTACCAGTACTCGGCTTCGAGCTCCTCGGTGACCGGCTCGCCGGTGACCGTGGAGTACCAGGTGACGGAGGCCGGGTAGGCGGTGACGCCGTCGAGTTCGTCGACGATCGTCGCGCGGACGGGCTCGACCTGGGCGCTGTGGGAGGCGTAGTCGACGTCGAGGCGGCGGACGAAGACCTGCTCGCGGTCGAGGTCGGCCAGCAGCGTCTCCAGGGGCTCCACGTCGCCGGCGATCACGGTCGAGCGGCCGCTGTTGACGGCGGCGACCGAGACGCGGCCGTCGAGACCGGCGAGGCGGGCCTCGACGTCGGTGTGCGGCAGGGCCACGACGGCCATGGTGCCGGTGCCCGCGAGGTCGGTCAGCGCCTGGCTGCGCAGGGCGACCACCGCCGCCGCGTCGGCGAGGCTGAGGGCACCGGCGACGCAGGCCGCGGCGACCTCGCCCTGGCTGTGCCCGATCACGGCGTCCGGGCGGATGCCCCGGGCCCGCCACACGGCGGCCAGGGACACCATCACGGCGAACAGCACCGGCTGCACGACGTCCACCCGCTCCAGGGAGGGAGCGCCCGCGTCACCGCGCAGCACGGCCGCCACGGACCAGCCCGTGAACGGGCGCAGGGCGCCGTCGCAGCGGTCCAGTTCGTCGGCGAACACCGGGTCGCGGTCGAGCAGGTCCCGGGCCATGCCGGTCCACTGCGCCCCCTGCCCCGGGAAGACGAACGCCACCTTGCCGGAGCCGGCGGCCTGGGGCGCACCGACGACGGTCTCGGTGCCGGGCTGTGCGTCGGCGAGTTGCCTCAGTGCCGTGAGCAGGTCGTCGCGCTCGGCAGCCTGGAGGACGGCCCTGTGCTCGAAGTGTGTGCGCCGGTGGGCGAGCGTCGCGGCGACGGCCGCCACGGACGTCTCAGGGTGCTCGCCGAGGTGCTCGAAGAGACGGGCGGCCTGCCCCTGGAGGGAGGCGGGGGTGCGGGCGGAGAGGGGCAGGAGCAGCGGGCGGGGGAGGTCGGTCGGGGGCTCCCCCGCCCCGCCCTTCTCCCCGGGCGCCTCCTCCAGCACCACATGCGCGTTGGTCCCGCTGATCCCGAACGCGCTGACCCCCGCGCGCCGCACCCGGTCCCCGCCTCCCGGCCACTTCTGGGCGTCGGTGTGCACGCGGAGGCCGCCGGAGGCCCAGTCGATGTGCTCGGTCGGGGTCTCGGCGTGCAGGGAGGCCGGTATCCGTTCGTGGCCGAGGGCGAGCACCGTCTTGATGACGCCGCCGATGCCCGCGGCGGCCTGGGTGTGACCGATGTTGGACTTCAGGGAGCCCACGCCGAGCGGCCGGTCGGCGGGTCGGCCGGGTCCGAAGACGGCGGCCAGGGCGCGCCCCTCGATGGGGTCACCGAGCGGGGTGCCGGTGCCGTGGGCCTCGATGAAGTCGATGTCGTCGGGGCTGAGCCCGGCCGCGTCGAGGGCGGCCCGCAGCACGCGCTCCTGCGCGAGTCCGTTGGGTGCGCTCAGGCCCTGGCTGCGGCCGTCCTGGTTGATCGCCGAGCCCTTGACGACCGCGAGGACCCGGTCGCCGTCCCGGCGTGCGTCCGCGAGGCGCTTGAGCAGCACCAGGCCGCAGCCCTCGGCCCACACCACACCGTCCGCCTCCGCGGAGAACGGACTGCACCGCCCGGACGGTGACAGCCCGCGCAGCCTGCTGAACTCGACGTGCCCACGGGGCGTGACCAGCAGGGTCGCCCCGCCGGCCAGCGCGAGGTCGCACTCCCCGGCGGCCAGCGCACGTGCCGCGAGGTGCAGGGCGACGAGGGAGGAGGAGCAGGCGGTGTCGACGGTGACCGCCGGGCCCTGGAGTCCGAGGGTGTAGGCGATGCGTCCGGAGGCCACGCTGGCGGCCGACCCGGTCCCGACGTGCCCGTCGAGTTGGCCGAGCGAGGCGGCGGCGAGGTATCCGCTGTCGTACAGGCCGATGTAGACACCCGTGGAGCTGCCGTTCAGCGTGTCCGGGACGATTTTGGCGCGTTCGAGCGTCTCCCAGGTGGTCTGGAGCAGCAGCCGCTGCTGCGGGT
This sequence comes from Streptomyces sp. NPDC002888, assembly GCF_042888465.1. NCBI lineage: Bacteria > Bacillati > Actinomycetota > Actinomycetes > Kitasatosporales > Streptomycetaceae > Streptomyces > Streptomyces sp. NPDC002888. Next base: position 68,797 of record NZ_JBIAPU010000007.1, read on the forward strand.
CCATGGCCGCGGCCTCGCGCGGGGAGATGCCGAAGAAGGACGCGTCGAAGCGGTCGATGCCGGAGAGGAATCCGCCGCGCAGGGTGTACGCCTTGCCGGTGGCCTCCGGGTCGGGGTCGTAGAGCCCCTGGGTGTCCCAACGGCCGGGCGGCACCTCGGAGATGGCGTCCTCACCGGCGGTCAGCAGCCGCCACAGCGCCTCGGGGTCGTCGGCGCCGCCGGGGAAGCGGCAGGCCATGGAGATGATCGCGATGTCGTCGTCGGCCCGTGGGGGCGCGCCCTCCGCAGCGGCCGGTGCCGCGGCCACCGGCACCGCGGGTCCCTCGTCGAAGACGGCCTCGGCGATCGCCGCGATCGTGGGGTGGTTGAAGACGAGGGAGGGTTCGAGGAGCCGCCCGGTCCGTGTCGAGAGCTCGGCGGCGAGGGTGACCAACTGCCGTGATCCGAGGCCGAACTCGGCGATCGGGCGGTGCGTGTCGACGGTCAGCGGGTCGAGCCCGGCCGCCTCGGCCACGGCCGCCGCCAGCCAGGTCCGCACGCCCTCGGCGGTCGTCACGGACGGCTCGGTGGACTGCTTCGGGGACTCGTTGGCAGACATCTGGGCAGGCGTCCTCACGACAGGTTCGGGCGGATTTCCGTACGACGGGCGCGACGGGCGCAATGGCCCTCGGGGTTCGAGGCGTGCGACACGTACGCGGGTACGGCGGATTCGGGTCATGTACGGCCGTGGACGACCGACGTGCGACCGGAAAGACGGACGGACGGGTCGCCGTCGGCGCGAACGGGCGCGCCGACGGCGGACGGTGTCATCTCCGGGCGGGTGCGCCGATCAGGGAGAGGGTGCCGTCGAGATACGCCGTCCGGGAGGCGCGGCGCTGGATCTTCCCGCTGGACGTCTTGGGGATGGTGCCGGGGTGGACCAGCACGACGTCCCGCACGGACAGGCCGTGGGCCTCGCCGATCGCGCCGCGGACCAGGTCGGTGATCTTCTCCGACTCGTCGGCCGCCTCAGGGGCGACCTCGGCGACGAGGACGGGCTGTTCGCCCGTGACGCCGCTGTCGACGGAGAACGCGGCGGTGCAGCCGGGCCGCAGCGCCGGGTGGGACATCTCGGCGGACAGCTCGAGGTCCTGCGGGTAGTGGTTGCGTCCGTCGATGACCATCAGGTCCTTCAGACGGCCGGTGACGAACAGCTCGCCGTCGCGCAGGAATCCGAGGTCGCCGGTGCGCAGGAAGCGGCCCTCGTGGCCGGCCAGGGTGGCGCGGAAGGTCTCGCGGGTGGCGAGGGTGTTGCGCCAGTAGCCCTTGGCGACGCTCGCGCCGCCGACCCAGATCTCCCCGACCTCGCCCTCGGGCAGTTCCTCCTGCCGTTCGGGGTCGGCGATCGCGACGGTCACGCCCTCGCCGGGGCGGCCGCAGCCGACCGCGGCCGCGTCCGTCGCGCCGTCGTGCGGTGCGGTGCCGTCGGCGTCGAGGAGGACGGGCGGGGTGTCGACAGTGCCGCCGGTGACCATGAGGGTGGCCTCGGCCAGGCCGTAGCAGGGGTAGAGGGCTTCACGTCGGAATCCGGCCTCGCCGAAGGTCTCGGCGAACCTGCGCAGGGTCGCCGCACGCACCGGTTCGGCGCCGTTGAAGGCGACCTGCCAGCTGCTGAGGTCGAGGCCGTCGAGGAGTTCGGGCGTGGCGTGCTTCAGGCACAGCTCGTACGCGAAGTTGGGGGCACCGCTGGTGTGCGGGCGGTAGCGGCTGACGGCGGTGAGCCAGCGGTCGGGTCGCTGGAGGAAGTGCAGCGGCGAGAAGAGCGTGCTGGTCGCGCCGAGGTAGACGGTGTTGAGGACCGGTCCGATGAGGCCCATGTCGTGGTAGACGGGCAGCCAGCTGACGAAGAGTTCGTGGTCGTGCCGCGCGATCGCGTCCGGGGTGTGGCCCATCCGCTCGGCGATGACCCGTTCGTTGTCCACGAGGTTGCCGTGGGTGACCATCACGCCGCGCGGGGCGGAGGTGGAGCCGGAGGTGTACTGGAGGAAGGCGACCGAGTCGGCGGTGAGGTCGGGCTCGCGCCAGGCGTCGGCCGCGTCGTCGGGTATGTCCTCGGTCGCGACGCAGGTGATCTCGGCGAGTTCGGGCAGGTGTTCCGCCATGGTGCGCAGGGCGGTGATCACCTCGCGCCCGCCGAGGATCACCTTGGCGTCCGCGTCGGCGATCAGGCGCTTCATCCGGGTCAGGGCGCGGTGGTTCTGCGAGCGGCCCTGCGGGGGCACGCCGGGTACGGCGACCACGCCGGCGGAGAGGCAGCCCAGGTAGTCGCAGATGAACTCCAGGCCGGGCGGGTGGAGCAGCATGGCGCGGGAACCGGCCAGTCCGTGCTCCTGGAACCAGGCGGCGACGGCCCGGGAGCGGCGGGCCAGGCGCCCGTACGTGATCTCCTGGACCTCTTCGTCGCTGTCACCGGTGACGAGGTAGCGGTAGGCGGTCCGGTCGGGCTGTTGCGAGGCGTGCGTGGTCAGTAAGTCGACCAGGGAATGAGCCATCTGACGAGTCTCACCTGTCTGGATCGTGAGCGAGGAAACTGGAGTTCGAGAGCCACGTGCTGCGACGCTGCAGAATCCGCGGCCGATCCGGCGCCCTTGCCGGATCATCCGTCTCGACGACCCATTCATGAAACGCGGCGATGATCACCGGCTTCACGCGTCCCCCCGTTCGGCGTGCTGCCAATGAGTAAAACCATAGCAAGACAATCCGCACGGCAGGTCGAACATATGTAAACCCCGCGTGTCGAAGGAAGTTAAAGCCCCTGGCGAGCGCGGGCGATCTGACGCACGACCGTCCGCATACGTTTGAAGCTTGCACCGCATGCCCTTGGAGCGATTCGGTCATATCGTGCTGTATATGGAGCACGCACTCAGCCCCGCGACACTCACCGAGCTGCGCCGCCGGCGCGCCTATCCCGCGGTGTCGGTGCTGACGCCGACCCACCGCCGCGGTCCCGACACCGCCCAGGATCCGGTCCGGCTGCGCAATGTGGTGGCCGAGGCCAAGAAACAGCTGGAGGCCGACCCCGGGGTCACCCGGGAGCGGCGGGCCGACGTCGCCCGGCAGCTGGACCGGGCGCTCACCGAGGTCGACCTCACGCACGTCGAGGACGGTCTGGTGATCTTCGCCGCTCCGGGCGAGCACCAGGTGTGGTCCCTCGCGCGTTCCGTACCCGAACGCGTCGTGCTCTCGGACACCTTCCTGACGCGCAACCTGGTCTCCGCGCAGGCCGCCGAGCGGCCCTTCTGGGTACTGTCGGTCTCCGCCGACCGCCTCACGCTGTGGAGCGGCGGAGTCGACCGCGTCACCGAGGACCACTCCGGCGGGTTCCCGCTGGCCAGGAGCCGCGAGAACTTCGACGCCGAGCGCCAGGAGCGGATCGGCGACATGCCGAGCACCTTCCGCGACGAGGACACCCGTCACTTCCTGCGTGACGCGGACACGGCCATGAGCCGCATCCTGCGCGACGACCCGCGGCCGCTGTACGTCACCGGCGAGCACGCGGCGCTGTCCCTGCTCGACGAGATCGGCACCGTCACCAAGGACGCGGTCCATGTCCAGCACGGCGGCCTCACCCACGGCCCCGCCGACGCCGTATGGCAGGCGATCCGTCCCCGGCACGACGCGGAGGCCCGCAGAGACACCGCGTCCGTGGCGCGGGTCCTGGAGTCGGCCCGGGGCCACCGGGCGTTCGCGGCCGGGGTGGACGAGGTCTGGCGCAGCGCTCAGGAGGGCCGGGTGCGCCTGCTCGCCGTCGAGGAGAACTACCGCGTCACGGTGCGCGACGACGGCGACCACCTCGTCCCGGCGGAGAGCGGCGACCTCGACGCCCGCGAGGACATCGTGGACGAGATCGTCGAGCAGTGCCTGGACAAGGGCGCACAGGTGCGCTTCGTCCCGGACGGCGCACTCGGCGAGGCACACGGGGTAGCGGGGGTGCTGCGCTACTGAACGGCGCGTTCCACCCACCCCGCCGAAGGCTCAGACGCCGTCGAACAGGCTGCTCAGGCCGCGCTCGACGGCCAGGCCGACCTCCTCCTGGCCGACCGCCACGACGGCGTGGCTTCGCAGCAGGAAGCGGCGCAGGTCGGGCGTGTCGAACTCGACCAGGGCCAGCCCGTACGGCGAGTGGAACTCCATGATCGTACGGGTCTGCCCGCACGGCCGGACCCGTACGTCTCCGCTGCCGGCCGGAGCGCCCAGCCCCTCTTCCAGGAGGGCTCGGGCGAAGGTCCAGGTGACGGCGGTGCCGTCGAGGGAGGCCGTGGGCGGGAAGTCGACGTGCACGGCCAGGGGGTCGGCGGAGCTGTAGCGGAAGGCGGCGGGCACGGGGAGCTCCTGCTCCTCCGCCGTGATCAGGCGGCCGCGGACGGACTGCGCGAGGGTGGTCTCCATCGTCATGTTCTTACGACCGCGCAGGGGCCCTTCGCGTACACGCGGCGGGTAAAGATTCAGCCCGGAATCTCACCCCCGAACACGCGACCGTCGAACACCCGGATGAGCGTCGACCGAAGCACTCCGAAAAGCCGTCAAGTGGCGTACTCTGTCTACGACTTGCCCACTCGGCGACGTACTCCAAAGACACCGCACAACCACCCCGTGAAGACTGTGGCATATGCCAGAAGCACCACCGTATCGTGTGTTGCCAAATCCCTTACACGGCGTCGCGGGCTGTGCAACAGTCGTAACGGTCCTTCCGTCACAGTCCTGGCCGTACCGTCCCCGCATCGGAGTGCGTCATGCCGTCCCATCTGTCTGCGGACCGCCCAGCCGCCCAGCCGCCAGGACGCGGCTCGGTCGAAGCGCTGATTTCGCAGACGCGACGGCTCAAGGGCGACGTGGACGCCGTACGACGGGACGCACAGGGCGACGGATCGGACCCGCAGGGACGCTGGCAGCGCGCGCTGTACGACCTGGCGCTGCACCAACTCAGCGACCTCGACGAGCACTTGGCTCAACTGAAGGACGGACCGGCCCCGGCGGCGCACGAGGCGCCGGCCCTCACGCGTGCCGTACCGGACGCGCCCGCTGAGGACTCGCTGCTCAGCCGGGTCGGCAGCGCGGAGTGGAACCTGCTGACGGACGGGGCCAGTTGGTCCGGGGAGCTGTACCGGATCCTCGGCCGTGACCCGGCCGCTCCCCCGCTCACCCTCGACGAGCTGCCCTCCGTCGTCCTCGACGAGGACCGTCCCCGACTGACCGCGATGGTCACCGACTGTCTCGTCGACGCCAAGCCGATCGACGGGGAGTTCCGGATCGTGCGCCCGGACGGCGAGGTGCGGACGGTGCACATGATGGGCGAACCGGTGCTCGACACCGACGGCAGCACCGCCGCGATGTGGGCCGTGCTGCGGGACGTGAGCGAGCTGCGCCGAAGCCAGCGGACGGTGAGTGAGACCCGTGACTCGCTCCAGCGCCACCGGCACCGCGCGCAGACGGAGCACCGGCTCGCGGTCGAGTTGCAGGAAGCCGTGCTGCCGCCGTGGCGGGGCTCCCTGCGACTCCCGCACCAGGGCCCCGAGGCACTGGACCTGGCCGGCCGCTATCTGCCGGCCTCGACGAGCGCGCTGATCGGCGGCGACTGGTACGACGCGCTCGAGCTGTCCGACGGCGAGACGCTGCTCACCGTCGGCGGGCTCACCGGGCACGGCCCCGCCGTCACGTCGAACATGGCGATGCTGCTGGGCGCCCTGCGCGGCATGGCGATGGCGGGCACCCGGCCGGGGCAACTCATGACCCTGCTCAACCAGTTATTGGACGCCACCGTCCAGCCGGCCCTCGGCAGCGCCGTCTGCTGCCGCTACCGGCCACAGACCCGCACCCTGGTGTGGGCGCAGGCCGGACACCCCGTCCCGCTGCTGTACCGCGACGGAACGGGGCGCAGGCTGAGCGCACCCGACGGCGTCCTGCTCGGTGCCACCTCGTCAGCCGCCTACGGGCAGGCCGAGGAGATGCTGGAAGCAGGCGACCTGCTCCTGCTGCACACCGAGGGGCTGGCGCCCGGCCCAGCAGCAGCCGAGGACCGCCTCCTCGACCTGGCCCCGCGTTTCACCGAGGCACGCACCGCACAGGACTGCCTGCGGATGGTCGTGGAGGAGTTCGGCGACACCGAACGCGAGGACGACGCCTGTGTGCTGGTCGCCAGGGTGACTTCATAGAACCTTGCGGCTACACCGGTGCGCTGCCCCCCTTGGCGTTGCGGGCCTTGGGCAGCGCCAGCCTGATCTCCTCCCGCAGCTCCTGGATGCTCGGGTACCCGGAGTACTCCGCGGTGAGCCGGTACATCTGGCGCAGCCGGTCCCAGGTGCGTCGGGAGGAGTTCTGCCCCATCGACATCAGGGCGAGGCGTGCGAACCGATCCGCCTGTTCGGGATCGTCGGCGATGAAGCAGGCGGAGGCCATGGACAGGAAGTCGAAGATCTTCGACCGCTCCTGTGCGTCGGCCCGCAGGGCCAGCGCCTTGTCCGCGTAGTGCTGGGCGTGCACGGCCGCGCCCGGCTCGAACTCCGCGAGCGTGCGATAGGCGAGAGCCTGCATGCCGTACAGGTCTGCTTCGTTGAACAACTGCATCCAACTGGGCGGCGGCACGTCGCTCTTGTCGGAGACGAAGAGGTCCTCGGCCTGTCCGAGGGTGCGGCGCATCGCCTGGCCCTTGCCCATCGACGCCTGTGCCCAGGCCTCGATGGTGTGGAACATCGCCCTGGTGCGCGGCAGTACCTGCTCACCGGAGCCGGACTGAGCGAGCTTCATCAGGTCCAGCGCGTCGTCGGGCCGGCCGAGGTGCACCATCTGACGGGCCGCCCGGGACAGGGCCTCCCCGGCGCGGGGCCGGTCGCCGCCCTCTCTGGCGGCATGGGCGGCGATGACGAAGTACTTCTGGGCCGTGGGTTCCAGGCCGACGTCGTGCGACATCCAGCCCGCGAGGACGGCGAGGTTGGCGGCGACGCCCCACAGGCGCCGCTGGAGATGGGGTGGGTGATGGTAGGCGAGCATGCCGCCCACCTCGTTGAGCTGTCCCACGACGGCCTTGCGCTGCAGCCCGCCGCCGCGGGCCGCGTCCCAGGCTCGGAACACCTCGACCGAGCGTTCGAGTTCGTCGACCTCCTCGGTCCCGATGGGGGCAGCCTCGTAGCGGTCGAACCCGGCCGGTTCGGCGTTGAGGGGGTGGTCGATGACGGGAGCGTCGGCAGAAAGAGTCGGATCGGTGTGCAGCCAGTCGTGCATGGCGCTGCTGAGTGCGGATCCCGCGGCGAGCGCGGCGCCCGCGCCCACCAAGCCGCGTCGGTTGAGCATGAGGTCCATTCCCGTGAATTCGGTGAGGACCGCGGCAGTCCGTTCGGGCGCCCACGGCACACCGTCGGGATGCTCGTCGCTCCCGCCGCCCTGCCGATTTCCCGCACGCCCGTGCCGGACCAGACCGAGGTCCTCGATGGTCACGACACGGCCGAGACGCTCCGTGAACAGAGCCGCCAGCACCCGCGGTACGGGATCGCGCGGGATCTCTCCCGTGTCGATCCACCGCCGCACCCGGGAGGTGTCGGTCGCCAGCTGGGGGTGGCCCATGGCCGCCGCCTGCCGGTTGACCAGCCTCGCGAGTTCGCCCTTGGACCAGCCGGCCAGGCCGAACAGGTCCGAGAGCCGGGTGTTGGGTTGTCCGCTCACGTAAGCCCCCAGGTTCTCGGCTGAGTTGACAGTAGCCCGGTGCGAGTTGCCGGGCGACTATTCGCCAGGGTTCGCCAGGGTTCGCCAGATGGTGTGCCACTGGGCATCGGGTGTCAGGTAGGAACGCGCCACCCCGACCCGGTCGCCTTCTTGAAACATCGGATGCATTCCCCAGGGTGCACCCGGGCGGCCGGGCCGGGCAGCGCATGAAATCGCAGGCACACGAAGGGATCTGTTTCCCCCATGTACGCAGCATCGTCCTCCGTGTCCGCCCCGCCCCGGCCGCTGCGCCCCCGCCCGGCGGGCAGCGGCCCCTACCTCGACCCCGCCCGCCCGGCGACCCCCGTGCTCGGTGCGGGACGGGCCCGGCGGCCCGCGGGGGTCGGCACACAACCGCTCAGCGGGAGACTCGACCTGTCCGGCCCCCAGGGCGCCCAGCTGCGTACGGCGATCGCGTCGGTGCACCGGATCTGCCCGGAGTTCGCCCCGGTCCAGGTGCTGCGCCGCAGCGGACGCTCCGTACTCCTGGTCGGCACGACAGGGCGCACCACGGCAGTGGCGAAGTGCTTACTGGACCACTCCCCCGCATGGTCCGAGCGGATCCGCCACGAGATAGCGGCATACCGCACGTTCGTCCGGCACCGCCCCCCGGTGCGCGTGCCGAGACTGATCGCGGCGGACCCGGACAACTGCACACTGGTCATCGAGCGGATGCCGGGGCGCGTGGCCGCGCTGCACCGGCACCCTGCGGAGGCCCCGCCGCGCGCCGACCTCCGTGCTGCGCTCGGCGCGATCTGCCGGCTCAACGCCTGGCGGCCGCCGGCAGGCACCTTCGACGCCCCGCTGGACTACGCGGCCCGCATCGCCCGCTTCCACGAGCTGGGGCTGCTGACCGACCGGGACATGGGCGACCTCCAGAAGCTGCTGCACAGCATCGCGCAGACCGCGGGCCGGCAGGGCATGGGCCAGTTCTGCCACGGCGACGCTCTGTTGTCGAACATCCTTCTGTCACCGGCCGGTCCAGTGCTGGTGGACTGGGAGCACGCGGGCTGGTATCTGCCGGGCTACGACCTCGCCACGCTGTGGTCGGTGCTCGGTGACGCCCCCGTGGCGCGGCGGCAGATCAGCCAGATCGCCCAGTCGGCGGGGCCCGCGTCCCGTGACGCCTTCCTGGTCAACCTGATGCTCGTGCTGACCCGGGAGATCCGTACGTACGAGACGGCCGTGCAGCGTTCGATGCACGACGCGACCCCGACGGTACCTGGAGTGGCCCACCCGGGTGCCGCGCCGTCCGGCGAGGAACAGCGGCTGCTGCTGAGGCGGCTGCACGACGACTGTCAACTGGCCCGGCGGGCCGTGCGTGCGGCGGTCGGCACTCGCTGAAGGGGACGGTGGCCCGTGGTGCGCCTGTGCGGCGCACCACGGGCTTTCGTGTGTCCATCAGAGGAAAAGCCCTGTCTCTGGGCATCATTGACGGATCGTCGGCCGACCGGTACCACTGACGCACCGCTCGGTCCCGCACCCCCACGCTCGATCGGCCCTGGAGGCTGAAATGCGAGGATCCGTCACCCACCCCAGACGTAAGCGAAGGACCGCCCAAGCCGTGGCGTCCGCGGCCCTGCTGCTGCCCCTGCTCGGCGCGGCGCCGGCAGACGGCGCGCCCGAGCCCTCCGGCGACCGGCTGCAGCGGGCGTTCGCCGCGGCGGCCGCCGAGTACCACGTCCCGCAGAGCGTGCTCCTCGCCGTCTCCTACCTCCAGTCCCGCTGGGAGGCACACGGCGGCGCGCCGAGCGTGACCGGCGGTTACGGCCCGATGCACCTCACCGACGCCCGCACGGCGCTGGCCACGGCACCGCACCACAGCGAGGGCGCGGAGGACGCCCGCGGTGATCAGGCCCGTCCCCCGCTGCGCCCCGAAGGGAAGGTGCCGGAGTACACCGCGCTGCCCGCCCGTCTGAAGACGCTGACGAAAGCGGCCGAGCTGACCGGTGTCCCGGCCGACGAGCTGCGCACCGACGAGGCCGCCAACATCGCCGGCGGCGCCGCCCTGCTGGCCGCCGCCCAGAAGGAGCTGGGCGAGCCGCTGAGCGCGGACCCGGCGCACTGGTACGGAGCGGTGGCCCGCTTCTCCGGCGCGGACGACCGCGCGACGGCCGCCGCGTACGCGAACGACGTGTACGACGTTCTGCGCACCGGTGAGGCACGCACCACGGACGGCGGGCAACGCGTCGCCCTGGCCGCCCGCCCCGGCCTCGATCCCGATACCGCCCAGCTGGGGCGGACGGGTCTGCGCGCGGCCTCCGCCGACGGCACCGAGTGCCCCTCGACCGTCTCCTGCGAGTGGATCCCTGCTCCCTACGAGGAGTTCGGCGACAACGACTACGGCAACCACGACCTGGGAGACCGGCCGAGGGCGCAGAGCATCAAGTACATCGTCGTCCATGACACCGAGGGCGGCTGGGAGGGGGTCCTGGACCTGGTCCAGGACCCGACCTATGTGTCGTGGCAGTACACACTGCGCTCCACCGACGGCCACATCGCCCAGCACGTGAAGGCCAAGGACGTGGCCTGGCACGCGGGCAACTGGTACGTGAACGCCAAATCGATCGGTCTGGAGCACGAGGGCTTCCTGGCGAATCCGGACGCCTGGTACACGGAGGCGATGTACCGGTCCTCGGCGCGCCTGGTGAGGTACCTCGCCGCGAAGTACGGCATCCCGCTGGACCGGCAGCACATCCTGGGCCATGACACGGTGCCGGGGCCGACCGCCGCGACGGTGCCCGGCATGCACACCGACCCCGGCCCGTACTGGGACTGGCGGCACTATTTCGAGCTGCTGGGCCACCCCTTGGAGTGGACCAAGGTCAAGGGCGGCGGTCTGGTGACGGTCCTGCCGGACTACGCCGTCAACCGGCCCGAGTACAGGGGTTGCGTCGCCAAGGGCGAGCCGTGCGCGCCGCACGGCTCCAGCGAGGTGCGGCTGTACACGGACCACGACGAGAACTCCGCCCTGATCAAGGACATCGGCCTGGGCACGGACCCGACCACGGGCGTGAACGACCTCTCCTCGCGGGTCTCCACGGGCCAGCGGTACGCCGTCGCCGACCGGTGGGGCGACTGGACGGCGATCTGGTACCTGGGACAGAAGGCCTGGTTCAGGAACCCGAAGCAGCAGCCGACCGCCGTCGCGTCGGCGGGCTTCGTCGTCACGCCGAAGGCCGGCCTCGACAGCGTCCCCGTGTACGGGCGTGCCTACCCGGAGGCTGCGGCCTACCCGGCGGGAGTGCCCGCCCAGCCCGTGTCACCGCTGCCGTACACCCTGCCGAAGGGGCAGAAGTACGTGGTCGGCGACAAGGTGCCGGGCGAGTACTACTACGCGGTCACCTTCACCACGGACTCGCACCGGGTCGTGGTCGGCAAGGACCTGTACTACGAGATCCAGTTCGGTCACCGGGTGGCGTTCGTACGGGCCGCGGACGTGCGGCTGTCGATCTCCTGAGCCGGTCGGCAACCGGTCAGCCCTGCTGGAACAGCTCCGCGGGCAGCGGCTTCAGCAGGGCGTACAGGTCGTCGGTGATGGGGCGGTCCCAGGCGGCGATGGTGACGAGGACGTTGTCGCTGCGGTCGAACTGGACGCAGGAGATACGGCCCTCGGAGAGCTTGAGGCGGCGCACGATCAGGAGGTTGTCGCCCTGCATCACCGGCACGTCCTCGCCGCCGACGACGGTCACCTCCTCGTCGTTCTCCAGCGCCAGCAGCAGTTGGGCGACCTCGAAGGGGACCTCTCCCTCGTCGACCTCGCGCGCCGGGGAGCCCTCGGGAAGGTTGCCGATGATCATCGCGGGGCCGCGGCCGCCGAACAGGTCGTAACGCAGGAACACGCCCTGGCAGGTGCCGTCGGGCGCGGGCAGCAGACCGGCGCCGAGGTTGCCGGGCCAGTCGCCCGGGTCCATGGCCAGTACGTCGAAGTCAGGCCCGGCGGGCGTTGCGCTACGGCGGCGGAGGAACGACATGCCGCCATGGTACGTGCCCGGAGGTCGTCGGCGTCGTGCGGGCGCCCACTCTTCGAGCACTCCGCGGGGCTACGCGGCCCTCTTGTGCCGTTCATGGTGACGGGCGACGCGGGCACGGTTGCCGCAGGAGGGTTTGCACCACTCCTGGCGTGGGTGTTCCTTGAGGAAGTACCGCACGCAGCGCGGTGCGTGGCAGGCGCGCAGTCGCTGTCGGTCGGGGCCGGCGAGGAAGGCGATGGCGGCCTGCGCGAGCACCGCGGTGAGCTCCCCGGGGCCCTGCGCGGCCTGCCGGTGTTCCTCGGGTTCGGCGCCGTCGCTCCAGTGCAGGACGGGGACGGTGGGGGTGCGGGCGGCCGCCGCGTTGAGGCGTTCGACGGCCTGGTGCACGGGCATGAGCCGGGCGGCGTCGGCGGGGCTCGGCTCGTCGGGGCGCACGGCGTGGGCGAAGAGGGCGCGGACGGCGGCGCGCACGTCACGGACGGCGGCGAGGGCCGTGTCCTCGGCGACGAATCCGGCGGGGTCCGCCACGGTGTCGGGGTGCGCGTGGACCCAGGCGGTCAGTCCCGCCGGCCCCACCAGGTCGTCGGCGACGCCACCGTGGCCGTCGTGCCGGATGGTGAGGGCGAGGTCGAGGGCGAGGCGGGCGTCCCTGCTGAGCGAGTCCTGCATGCAGCTAATGATAGACAGGCGGCCGGCCATTAGTCGCCGGGTAGCCCTTGGGCATTCCGCCAGTTCCTCATTCCTCCCCTGGTGACGGCGGCACCACCGCCACCGGGCTCGCCGCGTGCAGCAGTACGGCGTTGGTGACTGAGCCCAGCATGCGGGCGGGGGCCAGGAGGCGTCGGCGGTGGCGGCCCACGACGACCAGCTCGGCGTCCTTGGAAGCGGCGACGAGGTGACCGGCCGCGTCGCCGGGGGCCGGGAACGGTTCGGCCAGGACGTCGGGGTACCGCTCGCGGTAGGGGGCGAGGAAGCCCTCGGCGAGGGCTAGCGTCTCGCCCTCGACGGCGTCCTGGTCGATCATCGGCGGGACGACGTCCTCGGGCGCCGCCCAGGTCTGTACGGGCCAGGGGTAGGCGGCGACGACCTGGAGGCGGGCGTCGCGCAGCGCGGCCTCGGCGAAGCCGAAGTCGAGCGTGGCGTCGTCGGGGCCGTCCACCTTCAGGCCCACGACCACCCGGGGCCCGGGCTCCGTCTCCGGCGCCGCCTCGACCTTCCGCCCGGGCCGGGGCACCACCACGACCGGGCACTCGGCGTCCCGCGCGGCCGCCAGGCCGTTGGAGCCGAGCAGCAGGCTGGCGAAACCGCCGCGGCCCCGGGAGCCGAGCACCAGGAGCTGGGCGGCCTGTCCCTGTTCCGCCAGGACCGTGCCGATGGCGCCGTCGAGGCCGACGTACTCCGTCGTGGGCAGGCCGGAAGGGCCCTCGAGGTGGGTGCGTGCCGCGGCGAGCACCCAGTCGGCCTCCGGGTCCGGCGGTACGACGACGGGGGCGCCGGGCTGGGTCCAGGCGTGGTACTGCCGTACGTGGACCACCCGGAGTGGCGCCGCGCGCCTGCGGGCGGTGTCGACGGCCCAGTCCAGGGCCCGCAGGCTGTCCCGCGAACCGTCGACCGCCACGACGACCGGCAGGGTGCTCATGGTTCCTCACCTTCCGAAGACGACCTTCCTCCTGTGGGGGCCAGCCTCGCTCAGGTGGCGGCCCCGGGAGGGCGCACAAGGGCGCGTGTCCGGAAAATCAGGCGCAATACCGGGCGCTCAGGGTCGGGGCACTAGGTCAGGTCGAACTCCCCCTCTCGCGCCCCCGACACGAACGCGCCCCACTCCGCGGGGGTGAAGATCAGGGTAGGGCTCTGGGGCCGGCCGCTGTTGCGCATCGCGATGAACCCCTCGACGAACGCGATCTGGACATCCCCCCTGCCTCGGCTGCTGGACTGCCACTCGGCGTTGCTGAGATCCAGCTCCGGCTTGTCCCAGCCCGCGAGCGGCTGCTGCTGGATGGTGGTGCTCTCGGCCACGTCCGTGCTCCTCCCGTTTCGTCGTCCGCGGCCAGCCTAGCGATCGACCCCTGCCCTCAACAGGCCACGCGAGAGGGACCTTTCAGGAGGTGGGGGGTTCGGAGCCCACGAGCCACATGGAGAAGAACTGCGATCCGCCGCCGTAGGCGTGCCCAAGTACCCGCCTGGCGCCGTCCACCTGATGCTCTCCGGCCTGTCCGCGCACCTGGAGAGCCGCCTCCGCGAACCGGATCATGCCGGAGGCTCCGATGGGGTTGGTCGACAGGACGCCCCCCGACATGTTCACGGGCAGGTCCCCGTCCAGCTCGGTCACCCCGGCCTCGGTGAGTTTCCAGCCCTCGCCCTCGTCGGCGAAGCCGAGGTTCTCCAGCCACATGGGCTCGTACCAGGAGAACGGCACGTACATCTCGACGGCGTCGATGTCCCGGCGCGGGTCGGCGACCCCCGCCTGCCGGTACACGTCGGCGGCGCAGTCCTTGCCGGCCCGGGGCGAGACGAAGTCCTTGCCGGCGAAGAGGGTCGGCTCGCTGCGCATGGCCCCGCCGAGCATCCAGGCCGGCGGACGGGGCGCGCGGGCGGCTCCGGCGCGGTCGGTGAGGACCATCGCGCAGGCGCCGTCGGAGGAGGGGCAGGTCTCTGAGTAGCGGATGGGGTCCCAGAGCATGGGCGAGGCCTGGACCTTCTCCAGGGTGATGTCGTGCTCGTGCAGATGGGCGTAGGGGTTCTTCAGGGCGTTGCGCCGGTCCTTGTACGCGACCAGCGAGCCGACCGAGTCGGGGGCGCCACTGCGCCGCATGTAGGCGCGCACGTGCGGGGCGAAGAAGCCGCCCGCGCCGGCCAGCAGCGGCTGCTGGAAGGGGATCGGCAGGGACAGGCCCCACATGGCGTTGGATTCGGACTGTTTTTCGAAGGCCAACGTCAGTACGGTGCCGTGGACGCGGGCGGCGATCAGGTTGGCGGCGACCAGTGCCGTCGACCCGCCGACGGAGCCGGCCGTGTGCACGCGCAGCATCGGCTTGCCCACGGCGCCGAGCGCGTCGGCGAGGTAGAGCTCGGGCATCATGACGCCCTCGAAGAAGTCGGGCGCCTTGCCGATCACGACGGCGTCGATGTCGGCCCAGGTCAACTCGGCGTCACCGAGCGCCTGTTGGGCGGCCTCGCGGACCAGTCCGGCGATGGACACGTCCCTGCGGGCCGCCACGTGCTTGGTCTGGCCGATGCCGACGACGGCCACGGGCTCCTTGCTCATCGCGGATCCCCTTCGAGTACGGCGACCAGGTTCTGTTGCAGGCACGGGCCCGAGGTGGCGTGGGCGAGGGCGCGGTCGGACTCGCCCCGGTGGATGCGGGCGGCGGCCTCGCCGATGCGGGCGAGTCCGGCGGCCATCATCGGGTTGGCGGCGAGGGCACCGCCGGAGGGGTTGATCCGCACGGTGTCGTCGAGCTTCAGCGCCTTGCGCAGGACGACCTCCTGGGCGGTGAACGGCGCGTGCAACTCAGCCGTGTCGACGGGCCGTTCGAAGGCACCGGCCCGCTCGGCGGCCAGGCGGGCGGACGGCGAGTCGGTGAGGTCGCGGACACCGAGCCCGTGGGCCTCGATGCGGTGGTCGATGCCCCGGATCCAGGCGGGCCGCTCGCACAGCTCACGCGCCCTGTCCCCCGCCGCGAGGATCACGGCGGCGGCCCCGTCACCGATCGGCGGGCAGTCGCCGGTGCGCAGCGGCCGTACAACGTACTCCCCCTGCGGGACCGGCCCGCTCAGCTGGGCCCGGGGGTTGGCGGTCGCGGCCTCGCGGCTGCGGGCCGCCACGGCGGCCAGCGCGGGTTCGTCCGTGTCGCCCGCGTCGATCAGCGCCTGCGCCTGGAGGGCGGCGAGGGCGACGGAGTCGGGCCACAGGGGGGCGACGTAGTAGGGGTCGAGCTGCCGGGTGAGCACGTCCCGCACGGAGCCGGGCGAGGACTTGCCGTAGGAGTACACCAGCGCGGTGTCGGCGTCCCCCGTCAGCAGTTTCGTCCACGCCTCGTACAGCGCCCACGCGCCGTCCATCTCGACGTGCGACTCGGAGATGGGCGGCCAGGCGCCGACCCCGTCGAGGGCGAGGGTGAAGGAGAAGGCACGGCCGGCGAGGTAGTCGCAGGAGCCGGAGCAGGTGAAGCCGATGCCGGCGGCCTTGAGGCCGGTCTGTGCCAGGACGTCGTGCAGGACCGGCATGAGCATCTCCACCTCGGACATCTCCTCGGTGGTGCGCAGGGTGCCGGACTGCGCGAAGGCCACGACGGCGATCTCTCGGGTCACAGCAGCTCCTTGTACGTCTCGTAGTCCGCGTCGGGTTCACCGGTCGGCCGGTAGTGGTCCGGGTAGCGGCCGCCCTCGCTCCACACGGGCTCGACCCGCAGGCCCATCCGCACCTGGTCGTACGGGATGCCCCCGATCCGGCCGTGCAGCGCCAGGTCGGCCCCGTCGAGGGCTATGTGGGCGTAGACGTAGGGGACTTCGATGTCGAGGTTCTTCGCCTTGATGTTGACGATGCAGAACGTGGTGACGGTGCCGCTCGGACCCACTTCCACCTGTTCCGAGGTGGCGACGCCACAGGTGGGGCACGCGCCTCTCGGCGGCACGTACACCTTGCGGCAGGACGGGCAGCGTTCGCCGACGGTGCGCCGGCCGGAGAGGGCGTTGATGTAGGCGGTCTGGGCGCGGCCGGGCGAGTAGGTGTAGTCGAGGCGGGCGGGGGCGACGATGCCGGTGACCGGGTCCGCGAACTCGCCGTTGTGGCCGGCCGGTTCGTCCGGGTCGCCGTCGTACGGCTCGAAGCAGGCGATGTCGGTGATGGCGCCGGTGGGTTCCTCGGCCCAGCGGATCCGGACGCGCATCCCGGCGTGGACGGTGTCGGGGCCGGGGGCGTCGAGGGCGTGCAGGAGGGCGGTGTCGGCGCCGTCGAGGCGGACCAGGACCCAGGCGAAGGGTGTGTCGAGGGGCTGGCCGCGGCGGGGGGCGTGGTTCCAGGCCCAGGTGGTGACGGTGCCGGTGGGGGCGACCTCGACGAGGTCGCCGAGTTCCTCGGCGGTGACGGGGTCGTACTCGACGGGCGGGACGAGGACGCGGTCGTCGGTGGTCCGCACGCCGAGGACGACGCGCTCGCGCAGGCCGGTCAGGAACGCGCTCTGGACGGGACCGACGGAACGGGTGAAGGGGAACTCGACGACGAGGGGGGCTTTGAGAACTTGGGGCATCGGGTGCTTGCCTCCTTTGGAGCCAGGTCGGTGGATCGCGCCCATAGGGGCGCGGGGCCGTGCCATCTGCGGCTCCGCCGCGCGGGCGCGACCAGCCACAGCGAACCCGCAGCAGTGAACCGGCCCCCAGCGGAGCGCCTACGCACGCTTGTAGACGGGCGCCCGTTTCTCCGCGAAGGCCCGGGCGCCCTCCTTGGCGTCGGCGGTGTCGAAGATCGGCCAGCCGCGCTTGAGTTCGGCGGCGAGGCCGTTGGTCTCGGTCATCTCGGCGGTGTCGTACACGGACGCCTTGACGGCCTCGACGGCGAGCGGTCCACAGGCGTTGATCCGCTCGGCGATCTCCAGGGCCTTCGCGAGCGCGGTGCCGTCCGGGACGACGTGCCCGACGAGCCCCACGTCGGCGGCCTCCTGGGCGCTGTACGGGCGTCCGGTGAGGAGCATCTCCAGGGCGTGGGTGCGCGGGATCTGGCGCTGGAGGCGGACGGTGGAGCCGCCGATCGGGAACAGGCCGCGCTTCACCTCGAACAGGCCGAAGGTCGCGGACGCGCCGGCCACCCGGATGTCGGTGCCCTGGAGGATCTCGGTGCCGCCCGCGACGCAGTAACCCTCGACGGCGGCGATCACCGGCTTGCGGGGCCGGTGGTGGCGCAGCATCGCCTTCCAGTGCAGGTCGGGATCGGCGTCGAGCCGGGCCCGGTACTGCGGGCCCTCCATGCCCTTGCCGGCCAGGGCCTTGAGGTCCATGCCCGCGCAGAAGGCGCCGCCCGCGCCGGTGAGCACGATCGAGCGGACGGCGTCGTCCTCGTCGGCCTCGAGCCACCCGTCGTACAGGCCGACGAGCATCGGCAACGAGAGCGCGTTCTTGGCCTCGGGCCTGTTGAGTGTGAGCACCAGTGTGGCGCCTTCGCGCTGCACGGTGAGGTGTTCGGTCCCGCCCATGACCCATCTCCCCTCTGACAGAACGAGAACAGGTTGCAGTAGGCGGGGAGGCACTTCAAGGGTTTTCTGACAGACAGTCAGATTTCTTCGCGCGGACCCTTCACAGTTGCGGCGCCCTTTGCTCTGATGACCGGCGAACCGTCGAGGAGCCAGGCCGTCGAAAGGTCAGGAGGAGCGGTGGAGTACAACCTTGCCGACCTGTTCGAGTCGGTCGTCGACGTGGTCCCGGACCGCGAGGCGCTCGTGTATGTCGACCACCCCGGCACCGGTGCGGAACGCCGCCTGACCTACGCGGAGTTGGACGCGGCCGCGAACCGTGTCGGCCACCACCTCCTCGATGCCGGGATACGACCCGGCGAGCATCTCGGACTCCATCTCTACAACGGGATCGAGTACCTCCAGACCGTGCTCGGCTGCCTGAAGGCGCGGATTGTCCCAGTCAACGTCAACTACCGTTACGTCGAGGAGGAGTTGGTCTACCTCTACCGGGACGCGGATCTGGCGGCGCTGGTCTTCGACGCGGAGTTCACGGACCGGGTGGCGGCGGCACTGCCCAGAGCGCCGAAGCTGCGGCATCTGCTGCGGGTGGGAAAGACCGGAGCACTCGGTCGGCCCTTCGAGGAGGCCGAGACCGCGGGGTCTCCCGGTCGGGGGTTCCCGGCCCGTTCGGGCGACGACCAGTTCATCATCTACACCGGCGGCACGACCGGCATGCCCAAGGGTGTGATGTGGCGTCAGGAAGACTTGTTCTTCGCGGGGTTGGGCGGGGGCGCGCCGACCGGTGCGCCGGTGAAGAAGCCGGAGGAGCTGGCCGGGCGGGTGGCGGCCGGCGGGTCGGGGATCACCTTCTTCCCCACTCCCCCGCTGATGCACGGCACGTCCACGCTGACGGCGTTCATCGGCTTCAACTTCGGGCAACGGGTCGTGCTCCACCGCAAGTTCGTGCCCGAGGAGGTGCTGCGGACGATCGAGAAAGAGAAGGTCACCGCCATGTCGCTGGTGGGCGACGCGATGCTGCGACCGCTCGTCGACGCGCTCAGTGGTCCCCTGAAGGGCACGGACTGCTCGTCGATGTTCAGCGTCTCCTCGTCGGGCGCGGTCATGTCGGACACGGTGCGGACACAGTTCCAGGCGCTCCTCCCCCACGTCATGCTGCTCAACAACTTCGGCTCCTCCGAGTCCGGCTTCAACGGCACGGCGACGCAGGACGCCGGACCCGAACGCGGCTTCCGTATCCGCGTCAACTCCCGTACCCAGGTGGTCGATCCGGCCACGTGTGAGCCGGTCACGGTGGGCGAGGTGGGCCGTGTGGCGCAGTGCGGGCACGTGCCGCTCGGCTACTACAACGACCCGGTGAAGACCGCCGAGACCTTCTTCGCGAAGGACGGCGAGCGGTGGGTGCTGCTGGGCGACATGGCGACCGTCGACGGGGACGGCGTGGTCACCGTCCTCGGGCGGGGTTCGCAGTGCATCAACACCGGGGGCGAGAAGGTGTACCCGGAGGAGGTCGAGCAGGCGCTCAAGGCCCATCCGGACGTGTACGACGCGCTGGTGGCCGGGGTGCCGGACCCGACGTGGGGCAATCACGTGGCGGCTGTCGTCCAGCTGCGCGGAGGCGCGCCGCACCCGTCCCTGGAGGACATCCAGACCCACTGCCGCGGCCGGCTCGCCGGGTACAAGATCCCGCGCCAGCTGGTGATCACCGACTCCATCCGCCGCTCACCGAGCGGCAAGGCGGACTACCGGTGGGCACGGGAGGTGGCGGTGACGGCCCAGGGGTGACGCCACGCCAAGCTCTGCCGCGCGCCGCTCAGGCCGGGTCGGTGTCGAGGAACGCGGCGAGACGCCCGACGAACCACTCCGGGTCGTCCAGCCACGGGTAGTGCCCCGCGCCGGGCTGCACCGCGAACTCGGCGTTGGGGAAGGCGTCGGCGGTGCGGCGGGCGAGGTCGGGCCGGGGGCCTCCGTCGAGTTCGCCGGCGAGGACGAGGACCGGGGCGGTGACGCGGGCGAGCGCGGCGCGGGTCGCGGGCGGGTCGTAGGCTCCGGCGGAGCCGTACACGTCGGCGGCGGCGTCGTTGCACTCCTCGTCGGCGCGCGCGTCGTGCTCGCGGGCGGCGTCGTCCCAGCGGCCGTAGAAGAACGGGGCGAACACCGGGTCGAAGTCGGCCTCGTCCCGCAGCCAGTCCTGGAACACGGGAAAGGCCTCCTTGAACCATGGCTCGTCCTTGCGCAGCCGGGCGGCGGCCAGCCGGTCCTCGGAGCTCGCCGGCAGCCCCAGCGCCCACGGGGTGGCGGTGACGAGCGCCAGCCGCGCCACCCGCTGCGGGTACCGCGCCGCGTACAGCATCGCGAGGCTCCCGCCCGCCGAGTGTGCGAGCACGTCCATCCGCTCAAGGCCCAGGTGGGCGCGGAGCGCCTCCACGTCGTCGACCAGCCGGTCGCAGCGGTACGTCGCCGGGTCGTCCGGCACCGCGGACTCGCCGGTGCCGCGCAGGTCGAGGCGGATCAGCCGACGGTGGGCCGAGAGCCCGCCCAGCCCCCCGAGGTAGGCGGAGGCCCGCATGGGTCCGCCGGGCAGAACGACGAGCGGTGCGCCCTCACCCGACTGATGATGGGCGAGGAGGGTCCCGTCGGGTGCGGTGAAGGTCGGCATGACGCCGATCATCGAGGCACGCCAGGGCTTCACGCAACGGTTGCCGCGAGGAACCGAGACGCACCCGAGAAAGTCCCGCCCGTCCCCTTGCCTCATCCCCGGCGGCCTGGATTACTGATCACCGGCACCTCGACCGAATGATCGGTCGCCCGAATCGGTATGGTTGGTGAAGGAGACGGTCTCATGACGGACGTGCGGGATCTGGACCCCGGGGAACGGCTCGACCTCGCGGAACTGCGCTCCCTGCAACTGGAGCGGCTGCGCGCCTCGCTGCGGCACGCGTACGCCGACGTGCCGTTCTACCGGGCCTCCTTCGACAAGGCCGGGGTCCACCCCGACGACTGCCGCACCCTGGACGACCTGTCCCGCTTCCCCTTCACCACCAAGGCGGACTTGCGCGAGAACTACCCGTACGGCATGTTCGCGGTTCCCCGCGAGCGGGTCCGCCGGATCCACGCGTCGAGCGGGACGACCGGGCGCCCCACGGTGGTCGGGTACACGGAGGGCGACCTGTCGATGTGGGCCGACATGGTGGCCCGTTCGATCCGCGCGGCGGGCGGCCGGCCCGGGGACACGGTGCACGTGGCGTACGGCTACGGCCTGTTCACCGGCGGCCTGGGCGCCCACTACGGCGCCGAACGCCTCGGCTGTACGGTCGTCCCCGCGTCCGGCGGCATGACGGCCCGCCAGGTGCAGCTGATCCAGGACCTCGAGCCCGGCATCATCATGGTGACCCCCTCCTACATGCTCACCCTGCTCGACGAGTTCGAGCGGCAGGGTGTCGACCCGCGCGGCACCTCCCTGCGCGTGGGTGTCTTCGGCGCCGAGCCGTGGACCGAGCAGATGCGGCACGAGATCGAGGAGCGGTTCGCGATCGACGCGGTCGACATATACGGCCTGTCGGAGGTGATCGGTCCGGGCGTCGCCCAGGAGTGCGTGGAGACGAAGGACGGGCTGCACATCTGGGAGGACCACTTCTTCCCGGAGGTCGTCGACCCGATCACCGGGGAGGTGCTGCCCGAGGGCGAGGAGGGGGAACTGGTCTTCACCTCGCTCACCAAGGAGGCCATGCCGGTCGTCCGCTACCGGACCCGCGATCTGACGCGACTGCTGCCGGGCACGGCGCGGGTCTTCCGTCGGATGCGGAAGATCACCGGCCGCAGCGACGACATGGTGATCCTGCGCGGGGTGAACCTCTTCCCCACCCAGATCGAGGAGATCGTGCTGCGCACCCCGGGCGTGGCCCCCCACTTCCAGCTCCGCCTCACCCGCGAGGGACGCCTCGACGCGCTCACCGTCCGGGCGGAGGCCCGCCCGGACGCCCCCGCGGAGACCCGCGAGGCAGCCGCGCGAGCCATCGCGGCGGCCGTGAAGGACGGCATCGGCGTGTCCGTCGGCGTGGAGATCGTCGAACCGGAATCACTGGAGCGGTCGGTGGGCAAGATCCGACGGATCGTGGACCTGCGTCCGCGTTAGGCGTCGGTGAACCGGTTCCTGAGTTCCCTCTTGAGGATCTTCCCGCTCGCGTTGCGCGGCAGCTCGTCCACGAACACCACCCGCTTCGGGGCCTTGAAGGGGGCGAGCTTCTCGCGGGCGTGGCCGATGAGTTCGGCCTCCGTCACCTCGCCGCGCGGGACGACGACCGCCGTGACCGACTCGATCCACTTCTCGTCGGGGAGGCCGATGACGGCGACCTCGGCGACGGAGTCGTGCGTGTAGAGGGCGTCCTCGACCTGGCGTGAGGCGACCAGCACGCCGCCGGAATTGATGACGTCCTTGACCCGGTCGACGATGGTGAAGAACCCGTGCGCGTCGCGGACCGCGAGGTCGCCGGAGTGGAACCAGCCGTCACGGAAGGCCTCGGCGGTCTCCTCGGGCTTGTCCCAGTAGCCCTCGCACAGCTGCGGGGAGCGGTAGACGATCTCGCCGGGGGTGCCGTCGGGGACGTCCTCGCCGTTCTCGTCGACGACCCGCGCGTCCACGAACAGGACGGTACGGCCGCAGGAGTCCATGCGGCCCTTGTGCTCGTCGGGGGCGAGGACCGTCGCCAGCGGACCGATCTCGCTCTGGCCGAAGCAGTTGTAGAAGGCGAGCTTGGGCAGCCGCTCCCGCAGCCGTTCGAGGACCGGGACCGGCATGATCGACGCCCCGTAGTACGCCTTGCGCAGGCCGCTCAGGTCACGGGTGGTGAAGTCGGGGCGGTTCGACAGGCCGATCCACACGGTCGGCGGGGCGAAGAGGCTGTCCACGCGGTCCGCCTCGATCAGGTCGAAGAGCCGGTCGCCGTCGGGCGCGTCGAGGATGATGTTCGTGGCGCCGACCGCGATGTAGGGCAGCAGGAACACGTGCATCTGGGCCGAGTGGTAGAGCGGCAGCGCGTGCGCGGGACGGTCGCCCGCGCTCAGGTCGAGCGCCGTGATCGCGCTCAGGTACTCGTGGACCAGTGAGCGGTGCGTCATCATCGCGCCCTTGGGCAGGGCCGTCGTACCCGAGGTGTACAGCAGCTGCACCAGGTCCTCGCCGCGCGGCTCGGGGCCGTCGTACGCAGGTGTGGCGGCCAGTCGCACCAGCAGGGAGTCGTCGGCGTCGCGCAGCAGCATCGTACGGACGCCGTCGGGGAGCTGCCCGGCCAGGTCCGGGTCGGTCAGGACCAGCGTGCTGCCCGACTGGCCGACGATGTACGCGAGGTCGTCGCCGGTGAGGTTCTGGTTGACCGGCACGTGGACGAGGCCCGCGCGGGCGCAGGCGAGGAAGCCGATGAGGTAGGCGTCGGAGTTGTGGCCGTAGGCGCCGACCCGGTCGCCGGGGGTGAGTCCCTGGGCGAGCAGGAGGCTCGCCGCGCGGGAGACCGCGTCGTCGAGTTCCTCGTACGTCCAGGAGCGGTCGCGGTGCTCGACCGCGACGCGCGCCGGGGTGCGGCGGGCGCTGCGGCGCAGCGCCCCGTCAACCGTACTGCCGTGTCCCTGCGTCATGACACATGATCCTCGGTCGGCCGAAGAGCGAGGTCAAGCAACCGGGCCGAGGACACATACCCGTTGGTATGCTCAACCGCCCCTTCCCTCAACGACGTTGGGAGGCACGATGCGCACCCGCTTCAGACGCCTCGTCATCACGGCTGTCGCCCTGCTGACCGCCGCGACCACCCTGCCGGCGGCCGCGGCCGAACAACAGGACCGGCAGAACCGGCAGGACCGGCGACAGGAACATCCTGCGCACGGCGGACTGTCCGCCGTCATCCGGTACACCGAGTACGGCATTCCGCACATCGTCGCCCGCGACTACGCGGACCTCGGATTCGGCACCGGCTGGGCGCAGGCCGCCGACCAGGTGTGCACGCTCGCCGACGGTTTCGTGACCGTGCGCGGGGAGCGGTCGCGCTTCTTCGGGCCCGACGCGGCGCCCGACTTCTCGCTTTCCTCGGCGACCAGGAACCTCTCCAGTGACCTGTACTTCCGCGGGGTGCGGGAGGCAGGCACGGTGGAGCGGCTGCTCTCCGAACCCGCGCCGGCGGGGCCTAGCCGGGCGTCGAAGGACCTGATGCGGGGCTTCGCCGCCGGGTACAACGCCTGGCTGCGGCAGCACCGGATCACCGACCCGGCCTGCGCGGGCGCCGCCTGGGTGCGTCCCGTCACGGCCGTCGACGTGGCTGCGCGCGGTTACGCGCTGGCCGTGCTCGGCGGTCAGGGCCGGGGCGTGGACGGCATCACGGCCGTGCAGCCGCCCACGACGACCGTCACGGGCGGTCCCGACGCCGGAGAGGCCGCGCGGGCCGCCCGCGAGCTGCTGGCCGCGGACACCTCCGACATGGGGTCGAACGCGGTCGCCTTCGGCGGCACCACCACGGCGAACGGCCGCGGGCTGCTGCTCGGCAACCCGCACTATCCCTGGCAGGGCGGCCGCCGCTTCTGGCAGATGCAGCAGACCATCCCGGGGAAGCTCAACGTGTCGGGCGGCGCGCTGCTCGGCACGGCGACGGTGTCCATCGGCCACAACGACCGCGTGGCCTGGAGCCACACCGTCGCCACGGGCGTCACCCTCAACCTCCACCAGCTGACACTGGATCCGGCCGACCCGACGGTCTATCTGGTCGACGGCACACCGGAACGGATGACGCGACGGTCCGTCACCGTCCCGGTGAAGGACGGGGCGCCGGTGACGCGCACCCAGTGGTGGACGCGCTACGGCCCGGTGGTCACCTCACTCGGCGCCACCCTGCCCCTGCCCTGGACGAGCACGACGGCGTACGCGCTCAACGACCCCAACGTCGCCAACCTCCGCGCCTCCGACACCTCCCTCGGCTTCGCCACGGCCCGGGGCACGGACGGCGTCCTGGGTTCCCTGCGCCGCACGCAGGGCCTGCCGTGGGTCAACACCGTCGCCGCCGACTCACGCGGCCACACGCTGTTCACCCAGTCCCAGGTACTCCCCCGCATCACCGACGAGCTGGCCCGGCGCTGCTCCACACCGCTCGGCAAGGCCACCTACCCCTCCTCGGGGCTGGCGGTCCTGGACGGTTCTCGCGGGGACTGCGCGCTCGGCAGCGACGCCGACGCCGTACAGCCGGGGATCTTCGGCCCCGCGAAGATGCCGGTCCTGCGGGACGCGCCGTACGCGGAGAACTCCAACGACAGCGCCTGGCTGGCCAACGTGGACCGGCCGTTGACCGGGTACGAGCGGATCTTCGGCACGACCGGTACCGCGCGCTCGCTGCGGACGCGGGGCGCGCTCGAGGACGTGGCGGCACTGGCCCGGCGCGGTGGTCTGACCGTGCGGGACCTCCAGGCGCAGCAGTACGCCGACCGGGTGCCGGCGGGCGACCTGGTCGCGGCGGACGCGGCGAAGGCGTGCGCGGCCCTGCCGGGTGGTACGGCAACGGGCAGTGACGGCAAGGCCGTTGACGTACGCGAGGCGTGCGGGGTGCTCGCGGGCTGGGACCGTACGGCGAACACCGACAGCCGTGGCGCCCTGCTCTTCGACCGCTTCTGGCGCAAGCTGCCCGTCTCCCAGCTCTGGCGGGTGCCGTTCTCGGCCGCGGACCCCGTGCACACCCCGAACACGCTCGACACCGGCGCCCCTGCCTTCGCGGCGGCTCTCGCGGACTCGGTCGCCGAACTGCGTGCGGCGGGCATCCCGCTCGACTCCAGGCTCGGCGAGCACCAGTTCGTCCTCCGGAACGGAACGCGCATCCCCGTCCCGGGCGGCACGGAGTCGCTCGGCGTGTGGAACAAGGTCGAGCCCGTGTGGAACCCGACGGGCGGCGGATACACGGAGGTGACGACCGGCTCCAGCTACGTCCAGGCCGTCGGCTTCGACGGCAGCCGCTGCCCGGTGGCGCGCACGGTACTGACGTACTCCCAGTCCGCGAACCCGAACTCGCCCCACCACAGCGACCAGACCCGGTTGTTCTCGACCGGCAGATGGGTGACGTCCCGCTTCTGCGAGAAGGACATCCTGTCCTCGCCCGCGCTGCGGGTGGTGCGGGTTCGCTCGTAGGCGGAGCGACGGTCCCCCTGGGTGTCACACGGCTCGGTCGCGGCCCTCCCAGTACGGCTCGCGCAGGCGCCGCTTGTACAGCTTGCCGTTGGGGTCGCGGGGCATTTCCGGGGTGAAGTCGATGCTCTTCGGTCGTTTGTAGCCGGCGAGGTGCTCGGTGCAGTGGTCGAGGAGGGCGGCGGCGAGGGCGGGGCCGGGTTCGTGGCCGGGGGCGGGCTCGACGACGGCCTTGACCTCCTCGCCCCAGTCGTCGTGCGGGATGCCGAAGGCGGCGGCGTCGGCGACGGCGGGGTGGGCGAGGAGGGCGGACTCGATCTCGGCGGGGTAGATGTTGACCCCGCCCGAGATGATGAGGTCGATCTTGCGGTCGCGGAGGAAGAGATAGCCGTCCTCGTCGAGGAGTCCCAGGTCGCCGACGGTGAAGAAGTCGCCGATGCGGTTCTTCCTCGTCTTCGCCTCGTCCTTGTGGTAGGCGAAGCCGCCGGTCGTCATCTTCATGTAGACGGTGCCGAGTTCGCCGGGCGGGAGCCGGTTGCCGTTGTCGTCGAAGATCGCCAACTCGCTGATGGGCCAGGCCTTTCCGACCGTGCCGGGCTTCTTCAGCCAGTCCTCCGCCGTGGCGAAGGCGCCGCCGCCCTCGCTGGCCGCGTAGTACTCCTCCACGCAGTCGCCCCACCAGTCGATCATCGCCCGTTTCACGTGGTCGGGGCAGGGGGCGGCGCCGTGGATGGCGTGGCGCATGGACGTGACGTCGTAAGCCGCCCGGGTGTCGTCCGGCAGCGCCAGGAGGCGATGGAACTGGGTGGGGACCATGTGCGTGTGCGTGCACCGGTGGGCGTCGATGAGCCGGAGCATCTCCTCGGGCGTCCACTTGTCCATCAGGACCAGTTGGTGGCCGATGTGCAGGGACGCGCCCGCGAACTGGAGGACGGCCGTGTGGTAGAGCGGCGAGCAGACCAGGTGCACGTTGTCGGCGAACGGCTTGATGCCGAAGATGCCGAGGAAGCCGCCGAGGTAGGCCTCCTCGGGGAGCTTGCCGGGCAGCGGGCGCCGGATGCCGCGGGGGCGGCCGGTGGTGCCCGAGGTGTAGTTCATGACCCAGCCGAGGGTGCGGTCGGCAGGCGCGGACTCCGGTTGTCCGTCGAGGAGTCGGGCGTAGGGACGGAATCCTTCGACCGTGCCGACGGCGTACCGGTGGGTGGCCGGCAGGCCCGCCTCGTCGGCGGCCCGGCGGGCGGCGTCGGCGTAGCGTTCGTGGGCGAGGAGCACCTTGGCGCCGGAGTCGGAGACGATCCAGGCGATCTCGGGCCCGACGAGGTGGTGGTTGACGGGGACGAGGTAGAACCCGGCCTGGGTGGCGGCGAGGTACGCGGTGAGGAACTCGACGCCGTTGGGCAGGACGACGGCGAAGGCGTCGCCGCGCTCCAGTCCGGCGGCTCGCAGGCCGTGGACGAGCCGGTTGACGGCAGCGTGCAGGCGTCCGGCGGTCCACTGCTGGCCGTCGGGGGCGATCAGGACCGTGCGGTCGGGGTCCTGGGTGGCCTGGGCCCAGAAACCGGCGGGGGGCGTGCTCGTCACTGGCCGCTCCTTCCGGCGATGCGGTTGACGCGGTCGACGGCTCGTTCAAAGCCGCGGGTGAGGTCGTCGAAGACGGCCTGGACACTGCGTTCGCTGTTCATCCGGCCGACGATCTGGCCGACGGGGGTGCCGAGCAGCGGCTCGACCTCGTACTTCTGGATGCGGGAGACGGCCTCCGCGACGAGCAGGCCCTGGAGGGGCATGGGGAGGGTGCCGGGGCCGTCCGGGTCGTCCCAGGCGTCGGTCCACTCGGTGCGCAGCTGGCGGGCGGGCTTTCCGGTCAGGGCGCGGGAGCGCACGGTGTCGCCGGAGCCGGCGGCGAGCAGCTTGCGGGTCAGGCCGGGCGAGTGCAGGTCGGCCTCGGTGGTGGTGAGCCAGAGGGAGCCGAGCCACACGCCCTGGGCGCCGAGGGCGAACGCGGCGGCCACCTGCTGTCCGCTGCCGATGCCGCCTGCGGCCAGGACCGGCAGCGGGTCGACGGCCTCGACGACCTCGGGGGTGAGCACCATGGAGGCGATCTCGCCGGTGTGCCCGCCGGCCTCGTACCCCTGGGCCACGACGATGTCGATGCCCGCGTCCATGTGTTTGCGGGCGTGCCGGGCGCTTCCGGCGAGGGCGGCGACGAGGACGTCCTGGTCGTGGGCGCGGGCCACGACGTCGGCGGGCGGTGAGCCGAGGGCGTTGGCGAGCAGCCGGATGGGGTAGTCGAAGGCGACGTCGAGCTGGGTGCGGGCGACCTGCTCCATCCAGCCGGTGATGCGCCAGCCGGACGCCTCGCCCTCGGCGAGCTCGGGCACGCCGTGTTTGGCCAGGGTGTCGCGGACGAACTCCCGGTGTGACGCGGGGATCATCGCCTCGACCTCGGCCTCGCTGACGCCTTCGACCTTCTTGGCGGGCATGACGACATCCAGGCCGTACGGCCGCCCCTCGACGTGCGCCTCGATCCAGTCGAGGTCGCGCTTGAGCTCGTCGGGGGCGGTGTAGCGGACCGCGCCGAGCACGCCGAACCCGCCGGCCCGGCTGATGGCCGCGGCGACGGCGGGGAACGGCGTGAAGCCGAAGACGGCGTGCTCGACTCCGAGTTGGTTGCTCAGCTCCGTCTGCATGGGCGCAGGATGCCGCAGCCGTCCGGACGACGGAAGAGGTATTCTGATAGACCGTCAGATTTCTTGTGCGCGGGGCGGCGATCGGCTGTGGGGCGTCAGTCGGCCTCCAGCACCGCCATCGCCGCGTTGTGCCCCGGCACCCCGCTCACGCCTCCCCCGCGCACGGCCCCGGCCCCGCACAGCAGCACGTTCGCGTGCCGGGTCTCCACGCCCCAACGGCCCGTGCCCTCCTGGGCGTACGGCCAGGACAGGTCGCGGTGGAAGATGTTGCCGCCGGGCAGCCGCAGGTCGCGCTCCAGGTCCAGCGGGGTCTTCGCCTCGATGCAGGGTCGGCCCTCGGCGTCGGTGGCCAGGCAGTCGGCGAGGGGTTCGTCGAGGTGGGCGTCGAGCTGGGCGAGGGTGGTCTTCAACAGGTCCTCGCGCACGGAGTCGTTGTCCCGTTCGAAGAGCCGGGCGGGCGTGTGCAGGCCGAACAACGTCAGTGTCTGGTAGCCCTGTTCGACCAGTTCCGGGCCGAGGATCGTCGGGTCGGTGAGCGAGTGGCAGTAGATCTCCGAGGGCGGGGCGGCGGGCAGCTCACCGGCGGCGGCCTGGGCGTGGGCGGTGGCGAGCTGGCCGTAGCCCTCGGCGATGTGGAAGGTGCCGGCGAAGGCCTCGCGCGGGTCGACGGAAATGTCCCGCAGCCTGGGCAGCCGCTTGAGCAGCATGTTCACCTTGAGCTGTGCGCCCTCGGCGGGCGTGGGTCGGGCGTCGCCGGTGAGGGCCGCGAGGTGCTGCGGCGAGGCGTTCACCAGGACGTGCCGGGCGGTGACGGTTCCCTCGGCGTCGGCGGTCCGGTAGGCGACCTCGGCGGTCGTGCCGTCCGTGGCGATCCGTACCGCCTCGTGCCCGGTGGCGACGACTGCACCCGCGGCGCGGGCCGCGGCGGCGAGGGCGTCGGTCAGGGCGCCCATGCCGCCGACGGGGACGTCCCAGGCGCCGGTGCCGCCGCCGATGACGTGGTAGAGGAAGCAGCGGTTCTGCTTGAGGGAGGTGTCGTGGGCGTCGGCGAAGGTCCCGATGAGGGCGTCGGTGAGGACCACGCCCCGGACCAGGTCGTCGCTGAAGTGCTCCTCGATCGCGACGCCGATCGGCTCCTCGAAGAACGCCCGCCAGGCGTCCCCGTCGTCGATGCGGCGTCGCAGCTCGTCCCGGGTGGGCAGCGGCTCGGTGAGCGTCGGGAAGACCCGCTGGGCGAGGCGGCCGGTCCGGTCGTAGAAGCGCTGCCAGGCCTCGTACTCGCGCTCGCCGCCGGTCAGCCGGGCGAACGCCTCGCGGGTGCGCCGTTCGCTGCCGCCCACGAGGAGACCGGTGGGCCGGCCCCCGCGCTCGACGGGCGTGTACGAGGAGATCGTGCGCCCCCGTACGCGGAAGTCCAGGCCCAGGTCCCGCACGATCTTCTTCGGCAGCAGGCTGACCAGGTACGAGTAACGCGACAGCCGCGCGTCGACGCCGGTGAAGGGGCGGGTGGAGACGGCGGCGCCGCCGGTGTGGTCGAGCCGCTCCAGCACCAGTACGGACCTTCCGGCCCGGGCCAGGTAGGCGGCGGCGACCAGGCCGTTGTGGCCGCCGCCGACGATGACGGCGTCGTACGCGCGGTGTCCCTCGAGTGCAGGCATGGTTCTTGGTAACACGGGGTGATCGCGATCGGCCAGAGACAGGCCCGGCCGACGGCGGCGGATCCGGCGTTCCCACCCGCCACGCCGGCCGGGCCGTGTTGACTGTCCCGGGTGACGAGCGAACTCCCCGACCCCACCCAGACCGCCGCGCTGCTGGTCAACCGGCGTGGACAGTACCTGCTTCATCTGCGCGACGCGCACAAGCCCATCTGCGACCCGGGGACCTGGTCCCTGCCGGGAGGCGCCCGGGAGGGGACCGAGACGCCCGCGGAGGCGGTCGCCCGCGAGTTGCTGGAGGAGACCGGGCTCCGTATCGAGGGTCTCGTCCCCTACACCGTCTTCAAGAACGACATCACGGTGTTCCTGGGCCGCTGGGACGGCGATCCCTCGCGGCTGCCGGTGACCGAGGGCATCATGTTCGCCTTCTTCGACGCCGCGACCACCGCGCAGCTGACGATGGCGCCCTGGGCGGCGGAGGTCATCGCCCAGCACCGGGCCGACGGCACGATCCTGCCGGTGCCTTCGCCGACACCGGCGGGCCACGGCGCGCTGACGGTCCCGAACGTCCTCGGCGTGCACCTGTACCTGGAGCGCGACGGCGAGGTGCTGCTCGGGCTGCGCCATCCCGACTCGGCCTTCGCACCTCTGGAGCACCACTTCCTGGCCGGTCACTGTGAGCAGGAGTCCGCCGTCGCCTGTCTGGTCCGGGAGGCTCAGGAGGAGGCGGGCCTGGTCGTCGACGCCCGGGACGTCGATTTCGCCCACGCCGTCCATATGTCCCACGGCCCCGGCACGCGACCGCGCCTCCAGCTCGTCTTCCGCGCGCGGCGGTGGCAGGGCGAGCCGCGGGTGCTGGAGCCGGACAAGTGCGTCGGCTGGGACTGGTGGCCCGCCGACGCCCTGCCCGAGCCGACGGTCCCGTACGCCCGGGCGGCGATCGACGGGATCCGCAACGGTCGGTTGTACACCGAGATGGGCTGGGGCTGAGCCGAGCCCGGGCCCTTGACGCTCCCGCCGGCGCCCGGCCGACCGGGGTTGGTCTCCGGGCTCCCCGTGCTCCCCTCAGCGCCCGTCCGTCGCCCGTCGGCGTCGTTCCGTGACCTTGCGGTAGAGCTCGACGGCCTCCGCGTCTCGGCCGAGTTGTTCCAGGCAGTGGGCCTCGTCGTTGCGGCTGGAGAGGGCGTCGGGGTGGTCGGCGCCGAGGACGCGCTCGCGGGCCGTGGCGACCCGCCGGTACTCGGTGAGGGCGTCGGCCCAGCGGCCGAGCCAGCCGAGGCCGACGGCGACCTCGCGTCGGCTGACCAGAGTGTCGGGGTGCTCCGCCCCCAGCACGCGCTCGCGGATCGCGCACACGTCGCGGGACTCGGCGAGGGCCTCCTCCCAGCGGCCGAGACGGCCGAGGTTGACGCCGAGGCCGTGGCGGGCGCGGAGGGTCTCGGGGTGGGCGGGGCCGTGGACGCGGGTGCGGTCGTCGATCAGCTCGCGGTAGAGCCGGAGTGCCTCGGCGCTGCGGCTGAGCCGGCCGAGGCTGATGCCGATCTCGTAGCGGGCGGCGAGCGTGTCCGGGTGGTCGGGGCCCAGGGCCTGGGCCCGGGCCGCGGCGACCTCGCGGTAGGTCCGCAGCGCCTCCTGCCAGCGTCCCAACTGACCTAGGGCGTACGCCACTTCGTAGCGCGTGACCAAGGTGTCCGGGTGCTCCGCCCCCAGCACCCGGGCCCGCGCCGACGCCACCTCGCATGCCATGCGGTACGACTCCTCCAGCCGTCCGAGCCGGCTGAGGTTGAAGGCGAGGTTGTGCCGACAGCGCAGGGTGTCGGGGTGGTCGGGCCCCATGAGGTGTTCCCGGGCGGCCAGCACCGACACGTACACCTTGTGGGCGTCCTCGTGGCGGCCCAACTGGCCGAGTACGTAGGCCATTTCCTGGCGGACGGCGAGGGTGTCCGGGTGGTCGGCGCCCAGCGCCCGGATCCGGGCGGCGGCCACATGCTTGTACTCGCGCAGCGCGTCCGCGGCGCGGCCCGTGCGGCTGAGGGTGAAGGCGACCTCGTAGCGGCTGGCGAGGGTGTCGGGGTGGTCGGGTCCCAGGAGCCGTTCGCGTTCGGCGGCGACCGCCCGGTGCACCTCGCCGGCCTCGGCCCAGCGGCCGAGCCGGCCCAGGCTGAGGCCTGCGTTGTGCCGGCCGGTCAGCGCGGTGAGCGTCTGCGGAGGCGGCGCGGGCGGTTCCTCGGGAGCGCCGGGCGGCTGGACGCGGTCCGACGGCGGGCGTGGGATCCACTCGCCGGTGAGGCCCGCCCCGGCGTCCGGCGGGGTGGCGGTCAGCCCGGCGCCGGTCGCCTTGTGGCCGGTGGTCATGCCGCGCGTCCAGGACGGCAGGCGGGGTTCGCGCGCGGCCTGTTCGGGCAGCGGGAAGTCCGGCTGGGGCGTGACCACCGTCGGCACGTACGCCGGTGTCGTACGGCCCAGTCCGATCCTGCGGCCCAGCTCCCGGCCGTCGCGTGGGCGTTCCTCGGGGCGCTTGGCCAGCAGGTCGAGGATGACCTTGTCGAGGTAGGCGGGCAGTTCGGCGCGGTGGCTGCGCGGCGGGCGGGGCGGGGTGTCGCGGTGGCCGACGAGGATGGCCCAGGGGTCGTCGAGGTCGAACGGGGGCGCTCCCGTGGCGATCTCGTACAGCACGCACCCGAACGAGTACAGATCGCTGCGCTGGTCCACCTCGATGCCGCTGATCTGCTCCGGCGACATGTAGTGCGGGGTGCCCATGGCGATGCCGGTGCCGGTGAGGCGGGAGGTGAAGCCGATGTCGTGGCCGAGGCGGGCGATGCCGAAGTCGCAGATCTTCACCGTGCCGTCGGTGAGCCGCATGATGTTCGCGGGCTTGAGGTCGCGGTGCACGATGCCCTGCTGGTGCGTGTAGGCGAGGGCGGCGGCGACCTGGTCGGCGATCTCGACGACGTCGGCGACGGGCAGCGGATGGTGCTTGTTGTCCTCCAGGAGCTGGCTGAGATTACGGCCCTCCAGCAGCTCCATCACCAGGAACAGGATGCCGTCGGACTCGCCGAAGTCGTGCACGACGGTCACCCCGCGATGCTGGAGCGCTGCGGCCACCCGGGCCTCACGTCGAAACCGCTCCCGCAGGACGCGCGTGAACGCCTGGTCGCGCTGCGGTCCGAGCGGCTTGAGGCACTTCACGGCGACCTGCCGGCCCAGCGACTCGTCCCGCGCACGCCACACCTCGCCCATGCCGCCGCGCCCGATCAGATCGAGCAGCCGGTACCGGCCCTGGACCAGCCTGGTGTCCGCCATCCCCTACCGCCGCCCCGTCACCGTCGCGCCCTCCCCTGGCCCGTCCAGTATGGCGGCCTATCACCCGACTTTGTACGGTGCCGGGCGGGCCTCGGGGCCCAGCCGGGCCATGGCACGCAGGATGTGTTTGGGCGGGAGTTGCCAGCGCAGACCTGCGGGAACGCTGCGCAGCAGGGTGCCTGTGGCACGCAACTGGCGGGTGACGACGGCCGGTTGCGGGGCGGGTCTGCCGTACAGCTCGTGGGCGTACGGCGGCAGGGAGGCGTACGCCAGACACGCCACGCGCCGCCACAGCACCTCGCGCGCCGGGACGAGGAGCGGGTGGATCGGCGGACGGCGCAGGAAGTCGTCCACCTCGCGCGCCTCCGGTCCGGCGACGAGGTCGGGGCGCACCTTCTCGAAGTAGGCCTTCATGGCGGCCCGGTCGGCGGGTACGGCATCGGGGTCGAGGCCCACCAGCCGGGCGCTGACGCGGTGTTCGGCGAGGTAGCGGTCGGCCTGGGCGTCGGTGAGCGGGAACCCGGAGCGGCGCAGGACGTGGAGGTACGAGTCGATCTCGGCGCAGTGCACCCACAGCAGCAGCTCGGGTTCGTCGACCCCGTACCGCTCCCCCGTGTCGGGGTCGGTCGCCGAGAGCATGCTGTGGATCTTCCGGACCTGGGCGCCCGCCTTCTCCGCGGCCTGCGTGGTGCCGTACGTCGTCGTCCCCACGAAGTTCGCCGTGCGCATGAGCCGGCCCCAGGCGTCGCGCCGGAAGTCGCTGTTCTGCTCGTTCGCCGCCAGGGGCGGCGTCGGTGTCCGCCTGCCAGCGGATGCCCCTGGCGGTGCGGCGGCGCGGTTCCTCCCGCAGGCCGGAGGCGAGGTCCCGGGCCGCCTCGGAGGGCAGACCCCAGGTCGGCGCCAGGACGAGCCGCAGGTTCCTGCCGTTCGTGTTCGCCTCGGGCTGCCTCATAACCCTTGTCCTGCCGCCTGGTAGGCCTCGGTGATGTCGCGCCTCGCCGCTTCCCCCAGGCTGCCACCACAGGGAGGCATCCGCTCGTCCACCCGTTGGCAGCACGCCGCGCCTGCGGGCCTGGGCACCCACTGCATGCTGAATGTGCGACCCATTCTCCCGAGGATCGAGGGCGACCCGGGTACAGGGCCTCCTACAGCTCATCGAGGACGGCATCCACCTCGTCGTTGCGGCGCTCCTCGTACTGCTCGCGGGGCTCCTGACCGTCGGGGTCGTCCCTGACGTCATCAGGTCGATCCAGGGGCCGTACCGCGAGGAGTCGGTCGTTCTCTCCGCCCTGGACAGCGGCCTGGTGCTGTTCATCGTGGCCGAGCTGCTCCACACCGTCCGCCTACCATCAGCTCCGCACGGTTCTCATCGTGACAGCCGAGGCGGAGAAGTCCTTCCGGTGGAACGTCGAGGGGATCGAACTGCTCATCCTGGCGGGGCTGATCCTCGTGATGGCGACAGCGGTGTACGTGTGGCGGCGCTCGACGCGGCCGGGAGACTACTTCCCGCTCCGGGGGGCGCGGCGCTCCCCGTCGCCGGAGCCGTCACCCACTCCGGTGCGCGGGTGATGATCCGTCACCTTCCGCAGCCGCGGCCGCCCGCACCCGTTGCTCCTCGCGAGCAGAGCCGACGTCCCGTTCCAGGGGTGTGCGGCTTACGGCTGTCGCGAGGTTGTCCAAGGCCCGCTTCTGCAGTTCCGCCCCGCGCCGCAGCACCGGGCTCCGGTCCCCGGTGGCGCCCTCCCACGCGTGGAGCGTCTCCTCCACGCGCCCCCAGTCCGGATTCCTGTGCTCGCGCACGTCGTCTGCCGCCTGCGCGGTGTCCGCCTCCAGGGCCTCGGCGAACCGCTCCGCCTCGGGGGCGAAACGACTGTCGGCCCGCGGGACGTGGCTCTCCATGAGCATCGCCGCCCGGTCGAACCCCTTGAGCGCCTCCTGCGCATCCTCCGCCTCGCGCGACGTCAGACCCCTGGGGCGGACCGGTTCCTGCCTTGCCTGGTCGTAAGCCTCCTGCCAGGCGGCACGTGCCTCCCTGCTCGCCAGCAGGGCCCTGCGCATGTCGGCACGATGCTCCCGGGTCGGTTCGGCGTAGCTGCGGAGCACTGCGGCCGCGTAGCGGCCGTTGGCGGCGAGCCAGTCCGCAAGCCGACCCGGCAGCCGGGGGGTCTCCCATGCGGGGAACACCACGTACGCCAGCATTGCCAGGGCCCCGCCGAGCAGGGTGAGCACCACCCGTTCCGGGACCGTCTGCTCCCATGCCTGGCCGCCCATGCCGAGCAGGAAGACGACGTACGCGGCAGTGAAGCACTGGGAGTAGGCGTAGCCGGTACGGAGCAGCGTGTACGACAGGGCCGCCGAGACCACCGCCAGCGCGCCGAACACATGGGCGTCCGGGCCCAGGGCCCGCACCATCCCGGTGGCGAGCGCGACCCCTGCCAGGGTCCCGGCGAGACGGCCCACCGCACGCGCGTACGTCCGGTGGAAGTCCGGCCGCATCACCATCACCGAGGCGATGGGCGCCCAATAGCCGTGGCCCACGGGTAGCCGGGAAGCGATCAGATAGCCGAGCGTGGCCACCGCCGCCAGGCGGACGGCGTGCCGGAACACGGGCGAGTCCCGGCGGAGCTCACGGCGGACCGCCCGGACGACGACCGGGAGCAGCCGGAACATGGTCGGGCGCACCAGGAATCGGGCGCTCGCGGGGCCGGGCGGCGTAGGCGCCTTGTCGCGCGCGCCGCCGCTCCCGGCGATCTCCAACGTCTCGGCGAGCAGTTCCACGAGCCGTTCGGCGGCCTGCCGGGCGGGCCCCTCCAGCACCTCGCCCTCCTCATCGACGCGCAGGACGTCCGCGCTCCCGGGCGGCACCTCGGCGGGAGTGCCGCGGCGGATCGAACGGGCGGCCGCGTCCAGGACGTCGGCGGCCGCGCCGAGCAACTCCCGTGCGCGGTCCCGCCCGGGTCCCTCCGCCGGGGCGCCGACGTCCGGGTCCGCGAGCGCGGCGACGACCGGCAGAATGCGCTCGGCGAGGCCCCGGGGGCCGTGGAGGACGGGGGGACGAGTGCGGGCTTGTGATGGCGTCACGGCGGCCGCGTCCCGGGCCGTCATCAACGGCTCCGGGTCGAACGGGGCGGCCGGGTCGTGTCGCAGCCGGCGGGCGTAGTCCGCCACGGCGGCCAGCGCGTCGGCGAGGGCGTCACGATGCGCCCCCCATCGGCGGATCGGGCACAGCAAGATCAGTACGGCCTGCGCCATACCTCCGAGCGCGATGACCCCGGCGTGTTCCAGGGCTCGCCCGACGCTCGTGGGCAGGGTGATGGTCACCAGCATGCTGCCGACCGTCGTCGCTGCGACGATCCCAGCGGTCGATCCGAGGGACCACGCCATCCCCGCAGCAAAGGCCCATACGGCCAGCAGTGGGAGGAAGGTCACGAGTCGCCCATCTGCCAGGTAGCCCACGAAGGTGCTGAGCGCCAGACCCGCGCCCGCGCCGAGCGCGATCACCTTGCGCGGACGCCAGGTGCGCTGGAAGGTGGCCGCACCCGCGGAGTAGGCACCGAGGGCTGCGGACGCGGCGTACGCAGGGGAGACCAGCCACAGCGCCGGCCCAATGACGAGCGCCACCCCAGCAGCCGTGCGCAGCGCGAGCAAGGGCTCCAGCCGCGTCTCCTCGATCGTGAGCCCGGATCGCACGACCTCCCCGAAGGTCCGCAGCCACCTCACTCATGTGAGCCTAGCCGGAACGCCCTGCCGGGGCGCGTCGGCCGCGCCGCCGCCTCCTGACGGCACCGCGCTCGGACGCGCGGCCCCGGGCCGACGTCCACCGATAAACCGGCACACTCTCACGTACATTGACGATCGATGACCACACCCCCGGCACCGGACGTTCAGCCTCAGCGGCCGCGTATCGGCTGAAGAAGGGGTGACGGACCTGCCCTACCGGGACAACACCCGCCCCGTCATCGCCATGATCAACCCGCCGGCGCACATCGCGCTGCTGGTTGTGCCGGTATCGGTTCACTTCGAGGGCTGGTCACCGTGGTCGTCTTGGAGCGTGTGACGACGTTCCTGTTCGCGCTTGGAGTAGGCGGCCGCCCGGATCGCATCGTCGCTCTCCAAGCCTGATCCCAGCGCGCCGCCCACGGTGGCGACCGAAGCGACGAACCAGGACAGCGTCAAGTACTCCTCGGCGTCCAGTGGGGTTCGTGTCACGGAAGCGAACGCTTGGTCGTTGAGGATGAACAGCGCCCACACCCAGTTGATGACCATCAAACCCACGTAGCAGACGAGCACCCCGATACCCACGGTCACGACCGTCGAGGCGTTGTAGAGCCACGCCCTCTGCCTCGCCTCCGGCGAGCTCTCTGCTGATCGATGCCACAGCTCCGCGTCTATGATCAGCCAGCCGATCATGAGCGCGACAGATCCGACCGTGGCGATCACGAGGCGTGGCACGCTCAGGGTCTCAGCCAGGCTCCAGACGGTGGAGTTCACGGTGGCGACCGCTCCTGTGGCGAGTGCGGCCGCCAGGGCTTTCGACAAGCCCGGCACCAACCGCCACGGCCGGTTGGCTCGGACCATACCGACGAGCACCCGCAGGTAACCGCGCGGCCCGCTGACGACGTACCGAAGATCGTCGGTCTCCTTCTCACCGATCGGGCCCGGATGAATAGGCGCGAGACGATTGACGAAGGGCCCCAGAAGCGGCTGACTTCGCGGAGGTCCTTCAGCCCCAGTGGTTTGCGGGCCCGCCAAGCCAAGCACGGCTTCTTCGACGGCCCGCCGGGCCCTCGTCTGCAGCCTCAGGCCCCCCAACGAAGGAAGAGAGAGCAGCGCCAAGCCGTGTTCGTGATTCAGATTCACAGCGAGCCTGCGTCCGTGTGAGTGCAGCGGAAGGTCGGTGAGGGCCACGACGATGTCCCAGTTCTCCGCACTCCCACGGTCCATGATCCGGCGCATCAAGGTGGGCGGGTCTTCCGTCCCCGAGGTGAAGGGCTCACTGACCACCTCGACGTCGAACCGTCGCCCCTGGCCCGACTTGTCGGCGAGCCGAGCAGAAAGTGTCCGGGCCATGCGCTGCGCGATCTCCGTCGGCGCGTCCGGATCCGCCAGGAGAGCCACGACCGTAACGCCCTGAGACGACACCCGCATGACTGGACCCTCTCGTCGGCTGTCCCGCGATCCCAAGTGCCCACAGACGCCGCCGAGGTAACGTCGACGCCGCGTGACACGCTGGCCTCCGCCAGCAGGTGCAGGCGGTACGGCCAAATCTCCTCGTCTTCCCAGCAAGGGGCCTGCTCCCACCACCGGGCCACGATCGCGTCCGCCACCGCGAAGACCCGCTCAGGCATCACCCCGGCACGCACCGCACGCCGCGCCACCGACCACACCACTTTTCCGTGTCCGGCCCGGGAGCCGGAGTCCGGCAAAGCCCTGTCACGCGGGAAATCCAGAACGCCTGCGAGGCACAGCGCTACGTCCTGCCCGGCACCGAGGCGGCTGGTGGGCGGGATGGGCCGCGTCAACCGGCCCTGGCTGCTGCTCACCGACTCTCCCGAGCGCTCTCTGGCCCTGCTGTCGGTCCGC
Organism: Streptomyces sp. NPDC002888; assembly: GCF_042888465.1. NCBI lineage: Bacteria > Bacillati > Actinomycetota > Actinomycetes > Kitasatosporales > Streptomycetaceae > Streptomyces > Streptomyces sp. NPDC002888. The sequence continues at coordinate 108,067 of NZ_JBIAPU010000007.1, forward strand.
ACGCCCGTCCGACAACCCGGGCAGTCGGACGTATGGGTCTGGCAGGGCAATAGAGGGAGGCTAATTGGGCCCGACATGCGCATGCGTTCGCGCGCCCCCGTCGGCCAGGCTGGCTGGGAAGCCCAGGGGCCGGGAGCCACCCGGCTCCCGCAGCCGGAGGTTGCCGTCATGACCGTGATGTCCATCGCCAGATTCGAGAGGTTCTTTCGCGCGGCCGCAGGACTGAACGTCGACAAGAACGATCTCAAGCGCTACAGCGACTTCGTGGACGCCAAGCTCTACGATCTGCTGACCGTCGCCCAGGCCACTGCCAAGGCCAACGGGCGCGACATCATCCGGACCTGTGACCTACCGATCACGAAAGGCCTGCAGGAGAGCATTCACCACTTCCGGAAGATCGACCAGGAAGTAGAACTCAAGCCGATCCTGGAACAGCTCGCCACCCATCCCGCTCTGGACCGCATGCCCGATGAGGAGACCGAGGCGGCCTATCCGGATATCATCGGCGGACTCAGCCTGGCCCTTGCCCAGAGCTTCAAGATCCTCCACCCCGACCTGAAAAACCCCCAGACCCAGCACTGGGACGAGGCTCGAGCCGTCTTCGACCTCCTGTTGTGAGTGGCGACCGGAACAGGCGGTGCAGGCCACGGCCGAACAGCGTCAGCGCGCTCCGCCCTTTGGCTGCCGCAACGATCCTGCTGGCCCGCCGCAGGGCCTCGCCCACGTCCAGGGTGCTACCAAAAGCGGTTCTGGTTGGTGAGCTGGCCGAGACCGCGGCGGGTACCCGCCGGGTGCTGGAGCAGAGGGCGAGCCCCAGCCCTCCCGACTGATCGGCCCACAGCTCGAGTGTCGGAGAGCTCAGATTGTGACGGCTCGTCCTCGAAGGGATCATCGATGGCATGGACAGGAACGTGTCCGTCGGGTCCGAGGAGCGGCTGCTGGATGAACTGGTCAGCGCGGCCCAGCTGGCATCACCTGCGGAACTGCCCGTGGTCCTGAACCGGTATACCGAGGCCATGGGCTTGGGCAGGGCCGTCATCTATCTGGTCGACATCCAGCAAAGACTGCTGGTGCCGTTTGTCGAAGGCGAGCCGGAACTGGAGCTCGACACTTCGCTGGCCGGATGGGCCTACCGCACCGACTCTCTCCGAGTGGAAGAAACCCCCTCCGGAGGGCTGAACGTGTGGCTGCCCCTGACCGACGGAGCGGAGCGGCTGGGCGTCGTGGAGCTGAACATGAGCGCCCTGGACGGGCTCAAGCTACGGCGCTGCCGAACGGCGGCGCTGCTCCTCGCACTGATCATCACATCCAAGCGCACCTACAGCGACACCATCGCGCAGCGCATGCGCACCAAGCCGATGCACCTGCCCACGGAGATGGTGAGGGCCTTTCTCCCTCCCCGGTCGATCGGCACCGGGCGGGTCGTGTCGACGGCCGTTCTGGAGCCTGCGTACGAACTGGGCGGCGATGCTTTCGACCATGCGTTCACCGAGGACGTTCTGCACGCCGCAGTACTTGACGGCATGGGGCACGATCTGGCGTCCGGACTTGCCACTTCTGTCGCCATGGCAGGCTGCCGTAACGCCCGGCGCAGCGGGGCAGACCTGAACGAACTCGTGGGCACCATGGACGAGGCGTTGGCGAAGTGGCTTCCGGAGCAGTTCTGCACGGGTGTCTTCACCCACTTGCACATGCCCACCGGTGTGCTGCGCTGGTGCAATTGCGGCCACCCGCCTCCGTTGCTCATCCGTCGCCACCGCCTGCTCCACAAGGCCTTGGAGCGGCCACCTGAGCCTCCTTTGGGTCTGCCCGCCAGTCTCGCCGGGACCTCCCGTCAGGTGCACGACGTCAGCCTCGAACCCGGTGACCGAATACTGCTCTGCTCAGACGGCGTCGTGGAATCACGCGACGAGGCAGGCGAAGAGTTCGGCCTGGAGCGCTTCACCGACTACGTCATCCGGTCGACAGCAGCAGGGCAGAGCGCCCCGGAAGTGCTGCGCCTGCTCATCCATGCCATCCTCGAGCATCAGCACAACCAACTCAGCGACGACGCCACGATTTTGATGTTCGAGTGGCAGCCCCCTGATCCGTGACCGCAAGAGCCGGAAGGCGCAGCCGTGGCGCCAGAAGACCGGCCGGGGCGCCGTAGGCCTGCTCGGCGCGTTGCGCCGCGCTCATGACCTCCTCCACCGGGGTCACGGCAGGAGCGCGGCAAACGAGTTCGGCACCCGGGATTTGAGGTGCTGCCATTCGCCGGCGCTCACATGGCGCTCCAAAGTTTTCAGTACGGTGCGCACCAGCTTCTCGCTGCCACCCTCGACCGCATAGGGGAATTCACTCCGGACCCGTGCGAGGAACTCCTCGTTGCTCATCTTTACGGGCGTTTCGGCCGGTTTCCAGCCGTCGTAGTAGACGCCTCTGACGATGGTCGGCAGTTGGGCGCCGAACTGTACGGCCGTCTCGACCGGGAGACGATCCCGAAGCGGGTGCAGCACCGCCCGCAGTGCCGCGTACGACTGCTTACGCCGTTCTTTGGGCCATTCGAAGGCCTCCTCGACGTCTTTGAGGAGCCGATTGGCCTTGTCCACCATGGTGTCGAACGAGGAGAAACCTGTATCAACCATTTTCGTGGGCCTTTCGTTCTGGGCGCCTCACGGGCTCAGTCCGCGAGGTCGGCCTTGCCGAACAGGACCGCGTAACTGGAGGGGAGTTGGCTGATGATCTGATTCAGTTCTCCGCCAGTGACAGCGTCGGCAACGGTGGTCAGGACCGCGCTGGCGTCCCACTGCGCCGTACGCGGCCGGGCATTGGTGCGCTCGGCGACCCAGCGGTAGAACTCTTCGATCCCGAAGCTCTGCGCCTGCTGCGGCGTGGCATGTTCCAGAACTTGTCCCAGCGGGCCGGGCAGCTGTGATGCGAGGTCCTTGACCTCTCCCGGGCTGACCCGTTGGGCCAGCACTTCCAGCACGGCGTTGGTGACGTCTGCGGCTTCGTCCTGGTCGTTGTATTCGCCTCGCTCGCGTACACGGGCGAGGAATCCGTCGTATTTCATCGCTGCCTCCTTCTGCCCCGGTCACTGCTGGTCATGGGGGTCGCCCGGTGCGCTGTCGAGCCGTCCGGGTCCGTCCGTCGGCGCGTAGCTGCCGTCCGCAAGGCCCTCGGCCCGGGACTCCCGCACGGACTCACGCAGGGCACGGCGGAAGCGACCGGGGCCCCAGGAACGGCCGCCCACGGCCTGTTCGAGTCGGTCGCGGCTCGTCGGGCCGGCTTCTCGGAGCGCGTGGGTGATCTGTTCGATCTCGTCGTCGAGGCGTTGTTCGGCCATGGCGGACGTACGGCTTGCCGTGCCCGCGGTGCCGGCCATCCCCGGCGAGTACAGGGTGCTGCCCGGTCCGGTGCCCGGGCGGTAGCGGCGGGCTCCGGTGCGCTCCCGCTCCTGACGGCGGGCGGTGCGGTCGGCGATCCGCAGGTCCCGCTCGTGCGCGGCCTGCCGGACGTGTGCGGGACGGAGGCGGTCTCGTGCGTCCTGCGGCGCGGGCTCGTTGCGCCAGGCTGCGTCGGTTTCCTCAGCGGTGAGCGGCCGGGCGATGTTCTCCAGGGACTGTTGTTCGGCCCGGACACCGAAGAAGACCTCGGCCAGCCCGCCCAGCGCCATGGCGGCCGCTCCGACGAGGAAGCCGATGGCCACCAGGTCGGCGTCGCCACTGTGAATCAAGTGGCCGAACAGCAGCGGGCCGGTGATTCCGCCCACCGCCGTGCCGATCGCGAAGAACAGCGAGATGGACAGGGCTCGGGTCTCCATGGGGAAGACCTCGCTCACCGTCAGGTAGGCCGAGCTCGCTCCCGCGGACGCCACGAAGAAGGTCAGCGAGACCAGCAGGAAGAACCACCATGTCGTCAGGGAGCCGTTGACCAGCAGGACGGCGAGGACGGCTGCCACGACTGCCGAGCCGAAGTAGGTGCCCGCGATCATCGGCTTTCTGCCAACAGTGTCGAACAATCGGCCGAGAAGGAGTGGTCCGAGGAAGTTGACGATGGCGAAGAGGGCCAGGAAGTAGGGGATCGAGCCGGAGCCGATGTCGAAGAAGCCGTTCAGGATCGTGCCCAGGTCGAAGACGATCGCGTTGTACAGGAACGCCTGTCCGACGAAGAGCGCCAGACCGAGAACGGCGCGACGCGGGTACCGCCGCAGAGCCGCGCCGGCGATCTCCCTGAACGGAATGACGTCGCGCTGCCGTACGGTGACCGCCTCGCCCGGTTCCGGCAGCTCGCTGCCGGTCTCTTGGCGCACCTCGGCCTCGATCCGGTCGACGATGCGTTCAGCCTCGGCTTGGTGCCCGTGGATGAATAGCCAGCGTGGACTCTCCGGCACATGGCGGCGTACCAGCATGATGCCCAGGCCCAGGATGCCGCCCAGGCCGAAGGCCAGCCGCCAGCCGAGGTCGGCTGCCAGCAGACTCTCGTTGAGAAGCAGCACGGCGACCAGGCTGCCGAGCGCCGCACCGACCCAGTAGCTGCCGTTGATGGCCAGATCCACCTGCCCGCGGTTGCGGGCCGGAATCAGCTCGTCGATGGCCGAGTTGATCGCGGCGTACTCTCCGCCGATGCCCATGCCGGTGATGAAACGGGCGAGGTAGAGGTACCAGGCGTCATGGGCGAACGCGGTCGCGACGGTGGCGAGGATGTAGATGCCGAGCGTGAGCATGAACAGCTTCTTGCGCCCGTAGCGGTCGGTGAGCCTTCCGAACAGGAGAGCGCCCGCACACGCGCCTGCCACGTAGATGGCGGCGGCAGTGCCTATGTCGGCGCTGGTCAGGTTGATGCCGCTGCCCGGCTCGGTCATACGGGCGGCAACCGCCCCGACGATCGTCACTTCGAGACCGTCCAGAATCCAGACGGTTCCCAGACCGATGACGATCCGCCAATGGAATCGGGACCACGGCAGCCGGTCCAGCCGGGCGGGGACCTTGGTGGTGACGACACCGAGCTCGGCGGTGGTGGTCATGCCATGCCTCCTCGTTCAGGGCCATGGGCTGTTGCCTGGAGAGGGACAGAACAGGCCGGAATGGGCCGGTCCGCCTAGGGTGGTCTTCTGTGCTGCGCTGCCACCTTCTGGGACACCGTTTTCGCTTTCGCCATGAGGGCGACACGATGCTCTGGCACTGCGAGCGTGGGTGCGGAGCGGAGGGAAGCAAGCGATATCCGACGGCCCAGGACGCCGAGCGTTACGCACGGGCATTCGACCGCGAGGACCAGGCAGACATGGGCCGGCGAGCCCCGCTGGGTCTGCTCCCCCTTCGGCTGCTGCGCGCCTGGCGTCTGCGGCGCCGAAAGGAAGCCGGTGGCGAGCCACATGCCGAGTCTCCGCCGCCGTGAGGGGTTGTGATACGGGACGTCATTCATGAGTCACCCCGGATGTCGAGCCTCGCCGGCCCGGCCGCGGTGCCGGACGGGTGTCCGGAACTGCGGCGTCGCGTCTCAGCCGCTGCTCCCGGTGCTTTCACTCGTCTCGCTGATCTCGACGTGCCGGGGCTTTGCGACCTCGGCCTTGGGGACGGTGATGGTGAGCACCCCGTCCGACATCTGCGCATTGATCTTTTCGGTGTCGACTTCTCCGGGCAGCCGCAGCCGGTACTCGAAGGCTCCGGTGCGGCGGGTGCTCCGTCGCAGGACACCTTTGCGTTCCTTCTCCTTGATCTCTCCGGTGACCACCAGCTCCTGGCCGCTCGCTTCGACGTCGATGTCCTTGCTCTTGACGCCGGGGAGTTCGATCTCGATGTGGAAGGCGTCGTCGGACTCCGTGACATCCGCCAGGGGTGTCCACGCGACTGCGGGCGCCGCGCCTCCCACCGTGGATTCGATCAGTCCGCTCATCTCGCTGAGCAGTTGGTCGAACTCCGTCAGCGGATTGCGTGCCCAGCCAAGCGGCCTGGCCTGCATTGCGGCACCCCGTTGGTGCCGGACGGGCGTAGTCATTCCCATCGCCTCCTTCTCCTTCTCGTGATCTCGTCGCTCTCTGGGGTCATGCGAGCCAAGCGGACTCCTTCGGACGGGTGTGCGGGGAGCTGTCGGTGCCGCCGGGCGCGGCCGTGTGGCCCAGGTAGCGGTGCACGAAGTGGATGCTCATCGCGCCTTCGCCGACCGCGGAGGCCACGCGTTTCACCGAGCCGCTGCGGACGTCGCCGGCGGCGAAGACGCCAGGCAGGCTGGTCTCCAACGTCAGGCAGTCGCGGCCCTGGCTCTGCCACAGTCCGGGGACGGAGCAGGCCTGCGCCTCCGCCCCGGTGAGCACGAAGCCGCGCGCGTCGAGGGCGAGCGCGTTGGACAGCCACTCGGTGTGGGGCTCGGCGCCGGTGAAGACGAACAGGGCGCGCACCGCGAGGTGCCGATGCTCGCCCGTACGGTGGTCGAAGACGGTGACCGCCTCCAGCACCTTGTCGCCGATTGCCTCGGTCATCTCGGTGTGCAGCAGCACGCGCACCCGCGGGTGGCGCTCGACCTGATCGATCAGGTAGCGGGACATGTGTGCCTCGAGGCTCGGCCCACGGACGAGCAGATACACCTGCGGTGCGTACCCGGCCAGGAAGAGCACGGCCTGGCCCGCGGAGTTGCCTCCGCCGACGACGGCCACCGGGTCGGTGCGGCACTGCTGGGCCTCGTAGACGGTCGCCGAGTAGTGGACGCTCGTTCCCTCCAGGCGTTCGATGCCGGGCACCTGGAGGCGGCGGTAGCGAGCGCCGGTGGCCAGGACGACGGCACGGGCGGTGATCTCGCTGCCGTCGGCGAACCCGACGGCGTAGTGCCCGTCCCGCGGTTCGAGCCGGGCCGCCTCCGCCGGGACGCTGATCCTGGCGCCGAACTTGTCGGCCTGGAGCACAGCGCGTTCGGTGAGTTCGGCGCCGGAGATGCCGGAGGGGAAGCCCAGCAGATTCTCGATGCGGGACGACGTGGCGGCCTGGCCGCCGCTGGCCATGGCCTCGACCACGGTCGTGCCCAGGCCCTCCGAGGCGGCGTTCACCGCGGCGGCGAGACCAGCGGGTCCGGAGCCGACGATCAGGAGATCGCCGTGATGGTTTCCGGCAGGCAGCGACGGCAGGCCCATGAGCCGGGCCAGTTCCGCGTTGCTGGGGTTGCGCAACAGAGTGGTGTCCCGCCAGATGACGAGCGGTGTCTCCTCCGGGCCGACGCCGAAGCGGCGCAGCAGCTCCTCGGCCTCCTCGTCGGTCTCCAGATCGATCCAGCGGTGCGGCAGCCGGTTGCGGGCGGCGAACTCGCGCAGCCGCCGGGTGTCAGGCGAATAGCGCGAGCCGATGATGCGGAAACCGGCGCCCTGCCCGACGAGCAAAGCACGGCGGCCCAGGCAAGCGCGCAGCACCACATCGCCAAGGACGGAGTCCCGGGTCACCAGGTCACGCAGCTGATCCATGGACAGGGCGAGGGCCTCACCGGGGTCCCTGACCATGGCGGTGTAGAAGGCCACCTGCCCGTTCAGGAGGCCGAGTTCGCCGATGAAGCGGCCGGGGCCGTGCACACGCAGCAGACGTTCGTCGGGCGTGCCGTAGCCCTCGACGATGGCGACCGAGCCACTGAGGACGACGTAGAACGTCTCGCACCGCTCCCCCTCCCGGATCAGCACGTCACCGGCGTCAACCGCGCGCCGCCGGCCATGCTGCGCCAGGCGGGTCATCTGGTCGTCCGGCAGGCGGGGATAGGCGCCGTAGATGTCGGCGGTCTCGAAGGGGACGCTCTCCTCCGCCTCGTCCGGCACGGGCACCGGGCTTGGCCGCGTCTCGTCGCGGGCCATCACACGAACGCCTCGTGGACGAAGCACCACCGCCAGTCCTCGCCGGGCTCCAGCGACGCCACGATCGGATGGTCGTCGGCGGCGGCGTGACGGCGCGCGTGCCGGTTCGGCGAGGAATCGCAGCAGCCGACGTGGCCGCAGGTCAGGCAGAGCCTGAGGTGGACCCATGGGGAGCCGAGCAGCAGACACTCCTGACACCCTTCGGGGGTCAGTGGCTGGACCGGCCGGACGAGCGCGAGGTGGGGGTCGGTTCGTACGGTCATGGCTGATCACCCTTTCCCGGCCGGTTCGCGGCCCGCGATCGACTGCTCCACCCACCGCTGCAGGGCAGGGGCAGGTGCGGCACCCGCCTGCCGGGCGATGGTCTGCCCTTTGTCGAGGACAAGCAGCGTCGGTACCGCCTGGACCTCGAACCGCTGCGCCAGGCGCGGGTTCTTGTCGATGTCGACCTTGACCAGCTTGATCTTTCCCGCGAGATCGGCGGCGACCTTCTCCAGCGCGGGGCTCACCATGCGGCAGGGGCCGCACCAGGTGGCCCACAGGTCGACGACGACGGGCACGGTGGCCTGCTCGACGACCTCGGTGAAGTCGTCGTCGCCCGCGTCGGCCATCCACGGCAGAGGCTGCTTGCAGTTGGCGCACCTGGGGCGGCCCTCGGCGGCCACGGGTACCCGGTTGGTGCGCCCGCAGTGCGGGCAGGTGACGTTGGTGGCTTGCACGGTACTCATGCCGCCCTCGCTCCCTTCACGTCCTCGGGCTGGTCGTAGGTGACGACCAGCTCTCCGTGCTCGGCGTCGACGCGGACCTTCGCGCCGTCCTGGACGTCGCCGCGCAGCAGGGCGCGCCCGACCAGCGTCTCGACCTCGTGGGAGATGTAACGCCGCAGCGGCCGGGCCCCGTACACCGGGTCGTAGCCCTGGTGGGCGATCAGCTCCCTTGCTGCGTCGGTGAGTTCGACGGTGATGCGGCGTTCGGCGACCCGCTGCCGCAGCTCGTCGAACTGCAGCTCCACGATCCGCTCGATCTGCCGCTCACCGAGCGGCTTGAACAGCACGATGTCGTCGACGCGGTTGAGGAACTCCGGACGGAAGTGCCCGCGCAGCTCACCCATCACCAGGGCGCGGGCGTCCGGCTTGATCTCACCCTCGGCGGTGGCGCCGTCGAGGAGGTGCTCGGAGCCGATGTTGGACGTCATGATGATCACGGTGTTGCGGAAGTCGACGGTGCGGCCCTGGGCGTCGGTGATGCGGCCGTCGTCGAGGATCTGCAGCAGGGTGTTGAAGACATCGGTGTGCGCCTTCTCGATCTCGTCGAACAGCACAACCGAGTACGGCTTGCGGCGTACGGCCTCGGTGAGCTGGCCGCCTTCCTCGTAGCCGACGTATCCGGGCGGTGCGCCCATGAGCCGGCTGACGGTGTGCCGCTCCTGGTACTCACTCATGTCGAGGCGGACCATGTTCTCCTCGGAGTCGAACAGGGTCCGGGCGAGGGTCTTGGCCAGCTCGGTCTTCCCGACGCCGGTGGGGCCGAGGAAGATGAACGAGCCGATGGGGCGGCGAGGGTCGCGGATGCCGGAGCGGGCGCGGATGATGGCGTCGGCGACGAGCTTGACGGCCTCGTCCTGGCCGATGACGCGCTCGCGCAGGATGTCGTCGAGGCGCAGCAGTTTCTCGCGTTCGCCCTCCTGGAGGCGGGAGACGGGGATGCCGGTCCAGGCGGCGACGATCTCGGCGATCTCCTCCTCGGTGACGACCTCGCGCAGCAGCCGGTTCTGCCCTTGTTTGGCGGCCAGTTGCTCCTCCTCTGCGGCGAGTCGGCGCTCCAGGTCCTGGAGGCGGCCGTAGCGGAGTTCGGCGGCACGGTTGAGGTCGTAGGCGCGTTCTGCCTCCTCCGCCTCGTGGCGGACCTGCTCCAGTTCCTGGCGCAGCTCCTGCACGCGGCGGATGGCCTGCCGTTCGGCCTCCCACTGAGCGTGCTTGGCGTCGGCCTCGCCGCGCAGGTCGGCCAGTTCCCTGCGCAGCTCCTCCAGGCGGGTTTTGCTGGCCGGGTCGGTCTCCTTGGAGAGGGCGGCCTCCTCGATCTCCAGGCGGGTGACGCGGCGAGTGATCTCGTCGAGTTCGGCGGGCATCGAGTCGATCTCGGTACGCAACCGGGCGCACGCCTCGTCGACGAGGTCGATGGCCTTGTCGGGCAGGAACCGATCGGTGATGTAGCGGTGGCTGAGGGTGGCCGCGGATACCAGCGCGGTGTCCTGGATCTTCACGCCGTGGAAGATTTCCAGGCGTTCGCGCAGTCCGCGCAGGATGGAGATGGTGTCCTCCACGTTCGGCTCTTCGACCAGGACCTGCTGGAAGCGGCGTTCGAGGGCGGCGTCCTTCTCGATGTGCTTGCGGTACTCGTCGAGGGTGGTGGCACCGATCATGTGGAGTTCGCCGCGGGCGAGCATCGGCTTGAGCATGTTGCCCGCGTCCATGGCTCCTTCGGCGGCGCCCGCGCCTACGACGGTGTGGAGTTCGTCGACGAAGAGCAGGATGTGCCCCTGGGCGGCCTTCACCTCGGACAGCACGGCCTTGAGGCGTTCCTCGAACTCGCCCCGGTACTTTGCCCCGGCCACCAGGGAGCCCATGTCGAGTGCGAACACGGTCTTGTCGCGCAGTCCTTCGGGCACATCACCGCGGACGATGCGCTGGGCGAGGCCCTCGACGATGGCGGTCTTGCCGACGCCGGGGTCGCCGATGAGGACCGGGTTGTTCTTGGACTTGCGGCTGAGGATCTGGGTGACGCGGCGGATCTCGGCGTCCCGGCCGATGACCGGGTCGAGTTTGCCGTCCCTGGCCTCGGCGACCAGGTCGCGGCCGTACTTCTCCAGGGCCTCGTACGCCACTTCGGGGTTGGCCGAGGTCACGCGCTGGTTGCCGCGGATCTGGGTCAGCGCGCTCAGGAACGAGTCCCGGGTGATGCCGTGCTCCTTGAGCAGCCGTCCGGCGGCGGTGGACGAGCCCTCCTCGGCCAGGGCCAGCAGGAGGTGCTCCACGGACACGTACTCGTCCTTGAGGCGTTTGGCCTCCCGCTCGGCCGCGTCCAGCAGCCGGGACAGGCGCTGGGTGACGAACACCTGGCCCGGTGCCGCACCCGGGCCGGTCACCTTGGGCCGGCGGGAAAGCTCCTCACGCACAGCCGCACTGAGCTCCTCGGGCTCCCTGCCCGCCTGTTGCAGCAGCCGCGGGATCAGGCCGTCCTCCTGGTCGAGGAGCGCGAGCAACAGATGCTCGCCGTCGATCTCGGTCTGGCCCATGCGGACGGCGGCGGTCTGCGCCTCCTGGAGGGCTTCCTGTGACTTCTGGGTGAGACGGTTCATGTCCATGGCGGTATGTCACTCCTCGTACCGGCGCGGCGCAGTGCGGCTTCGAGCAGGCTGATGCGGTCCAGCAGATCGAGCACCAGACCGATGGATGCGTAGTTGAGACACAGACCGGAGCGCAGCCGCTGGACGCGGGCGAGAACCGCCGGGGCCGCGGAGTCGAACACCAGGCGCCCCGCAGCGTCGCGCTCGGCGTCGAGCAGGCCCAGGGCGACGAACCGGCGGACCAGGTCGGGATGGACGCCGGCGCGGCGGGCCACGGTGTCCAGGGAAAGCCTGGGCACGGGGACGAGCGCGTACCGCACGGCCGTGGAGCCGGCGCTCGTCCGTACGGGACGCCCGCCCGCGTCGGCCCGGGCGGTCCGACCGCCGGTCGCCGCCCATGAGGGTCGGTCGCTCATCACGTCCTCCTGGGGTCGTACGAAGAGGTGGCGGCGAGCTCCTCGAACAGCTCGCGCTCCCGGTCGCTGAGCTTGGGCGGCACCATGACGCGGAGTTCGGCGTAGAGGTTGCCGTCGGCACCGCGCGGGTTCGGCATGCCCTCGCCGCGCAGCCGCAGCCGCCGGCCACTGGACGAGCCCGCGGGCACCGTGACCTTGGCCGTGCCGCCGCCGGGGGTGGGCACCGGAACTGTCGCGCCCAGCGCGGCCTCCCAGGGGGTGACCGGAAGCTGCACGTACACGTCCCGGCCGTCCAGCCGGAACCGAGGGTGCGGTTGGATACGCACCCGCAGATACAGATCCCCCGCGGCGGCGTCACCACTGCCCCGTCCGCCCTCGCCCGCCAGCCGGATGCGCTGCCCATCGGTGACGCCGGGCGGTACGTCGACCTCGTACCGTCGCGGCTGCCCGGTGGGGCCGGCGAGCGTGACGGTGCGGCGGCCGCCCCTGTACGCCTCCTCGACGGTGAGCGGCAGCTCGGCCTCCTGGTCGGCCCCCGGTACACCGCCGGTGGCGCCGCCTGCTCCGAAGAGCGAGCCGAGCAGGTCCTCGATGTCGACGCCCTCCGCTGCGAAGTCGTCGCCGAAGCCGGTGTACCGGACACGGGGGCCGCCCGCACCAGCGGTTCTCCGAGCGCGGAAGCCGCCGCCCGCTCCGGCCGCGACCCGTTCGTCGAAGTCCTCGGGGATCTTGCGGAAGTCCTCGCCGAAGCGGTCGTAACGGGCCCGTGTCTTGGGGTCCGACAGGACGCTGTACGCCTCGTTGAGGTCCTTGAAGCGTTCCTCCGCCCCCGGGTCCTTGTTGACGTCGGGGTGGTACTTGCGGGCCAGTTTGCGATATGCCTGCTGGATCTCGTCCTGGCTCGCGGTCCGTGACACGCCCAGCACCTCGTAGAAGTCCCGTGCCATGACCGGTCACTCCCGCTTCGCGACAGTCACGGCAGCGGGCCTGAGCTGGCGTTCGCCGTCACCGTAGCCCGGGCGCAGCACCTCGACGACCGTGCCCGGTGGGGCGTCGGGGTCCTGGACGACGCCGACCACCTCGTGCCGGGCCGGGTCGAAGGCGACGCCGGTCTCCGCGTGCCGCGGGTAGCCGAGCAGTTCGAGGACGTTCACCGCCTGGTCGCGGACCGCTCGGACGCCCTCGACGACCGCGCCGGGGTCGGATCCGGCATGGTTCAGGGCGAGTTCGAGGTTGTCCAGGACGGGCAGGAAGGCGGCGGCCGTGCGGGACCGCTCGGACGTTCGTTCCCGCTCCAGTTCCCTGGTGTGGCGCTTGCGGAGGTTGTCGAGGTCGGCGAGCGCGCGCCGCCAGCGGTCCTCGAGTTCCTTGAGCTCGGCCGTGTGCTCGTCCTCGGACGGTGCGGGGCCGCCGGCCGCGTCGGGGCCGGGTTCCTCGTCCGTGTCAGGCCCCGGCCCGGTCGGCGGGCCCGAGCGCGGAAGATCCCCTCGGGGAGGGCGTACGGCGCCCTCCGGAGCCGGGTCGGCCGGGTCCGGCACGGCCGGGTCGGATTCCCTGGGGTGGATCGGCATGGCGGTTCCTCAGTCCTTGTCGAACTCGGCATCGATGACGTCGTCGTCACCGCCACCGCCGCTCGGGCCGCCGCCGGTCGCGCCGTCCCCGGTGGTGTCCTGGTCGGGACCGCCCGTGGTGGCGCCGCCCTGATGCGCCGCCAGCCCTGACAGCACCTGCTGGAGTTCGGAGGTCAGGGGCCGCACCCGCTCCACGCCTGCCTCCTCCTTGACCGCCGCCCGGGCATCCGACACCAGCATCTCGGCGCGTGCCTTCTCGTGCGCGGGTGCGGCGTCGCCCAGCTCAGCGAGGCGCTTGTCGACCTGGTATGCGACGGCGTCGAGCTCGTTGCGGGCGTCGACGGCCTCGCGCAGGGCCTGGTCCTGGCCCTGGTTGCGCTCGGCCTCCTGGACCATGCGCTCGATCTCGCCGCGGTCGAGGTTGGAGCTCTCGGTGATGGTGATGCCCTGTTCCTTGCCGGTGTCCCGGTCACGGGCCTTGACGTTGAGAATGCCGTTGGCGTCGATGTCGAAGGTGACCTCGATCTGTGGTTCGCCCCGCGGCGCCGACCGGATGTCGGTGAGCTGGAACCGGCCCAGCACCCGGTTGTCGGCGGCCCGCTCGCGCTCGCCCTGGAGGACCACCACATCGACGGCCGGCTGGTTGTCCTCGGCGGTGGAGAAGGTCTCGCTGCGGCGCACCGGGATGGTGGTGTTCCGCTCGATGATCTTCGTCATCACTCCGCCGCGCGTCTCCACGCCCAGCGACAAGGGTGTGACGTCGAGCAGCAGGACGTCCTTGACCTCGCCCTTGAGCACCCCGGCCTGGATCGCGGCGCCCAGGGCCACGACCTCGTCGGGGTTGACGCTCATGTTGGCTTCCTTGCCGCCGGTCAGCCGGCGGACCAGAGTCTGGACAGCGGGGATGCGGGTGGAACCGCCGACGAGGATGACCTCGTCGATGTCGCTCTCGCCGACCTTGGCGTCGGCCATCGCCTGCTGCACCGGTCCCAGGCAACGCTCCACCAGGTCGCCGGTGATCTGCTCGAAAGTGGACCGCATGATCGAGTCGGTGAGGTGCTTGGGGCCCGAGGCGTCGGCGGTGATGAACGGCAGGCTGACCTGCGTCTGCGTCACCGAACTGAGCTCGGTCTTGGCCTTCTCCGCCGCCTCGAACAATCGTTGCAGCGCCTGCGGGTCCTTGCGCAGGTCGATGCCGTTCTCCTTCTGGAAGTCGTCCGCGAGGTAATCCACCAGACGCCGGTCGAAGTCGTCACCGCCCAGGTGACTGTCGCCCGCCGTGGAACGCACCTCCACCACGCCGTCGCCCACGTCGAGGATGCTCACATCGAAGGTGCCGCCGCCCAGGTCGAAGACCAGCACCGTCTCGTGCTGCTTCTTGTCCATGCCGTACGCGAGGGCGGCCGCGGTCGGCTCGTTGATGATCCGCAGCACCTCCAGTCCCGCGATCCGTCCGGCGTCCTTGGTGGCGGTGCGCTGAGCGTCGTTGAAGTAGGCGGGCACCGTGATGACCGCCTCCGTGACCCGCTCCCCCAGCTGCTTGGACGCGTCGTCGGCGAGTTTGCGCAGCACCTGGGCGCTGATCTCCTCAGGCGCATAGAGCTTGTCGCGCACCTTGAAGCGGGCGACGCCGCCCGGGCCCTCGACGACGTCGTACGCCACCGCTCTGGCTTCGTCCGGGATCTCGTCGAAGTGCCGGCCGATGAACCGCTTGGCCGAGTAGATGGTGCCCTTGGGATTGAGGATCGCCTGGCGCCGGGCCAGCTGGCCCACCAGCCGTTCCCCGGTGTCGGTGAAGGCCACCACGGACGGTGTCGTACGGTTGCCCTCGGTGTTGGGCACGACGGAAGGTTCGCCGCCCTCCCACACGGCGATCACCGAGTTCGTGGTGCCCAGGTCGATGCCCACTGCCTTGGCCATGAGGAACTCCTCCCGTGCGGCGGCAAGCGCCGGCACTGCGGATCCGATCGTTCAGGTATGGGCGGGACGTCCACCGGCACCGGCGGCCCGCAACCCGCCGAGCAGCCGTACGGCCTCGTCGGCGACCGCTTCGTCCACGACGACGTCGTACCGGCTGGGCTGCATCGAGCGGACGGAGGCGAAGTCCCGTCGGCCGCCCTGCAGGGCGTACAGCAGCAGGCCGAACAGCGCGCCCACGATCGCTCCGAAAATCAGGCCGTAGAGGGCGACGAGCAGGGCCGAGACGAGCGGGTCCACCCAGTCGACCAGGCCGAAGAGCCAGCCGATCAGCGCTCCGGGAAGGGCCCCGCTCGCCGCTCCGTGCAGGGCGGCCCTGCCATAGTCCATACGGCCGACGACCTGCTCGACGAGGCGGACGTCCTGGCCGATGATGGCCACCCGCTGCACGGGAAACCCCTGGTCCGAGAGGTGGTCGACAGCGCGTTCGGCTTCCTGGTACGTCTCGTACGTGGCAACGGGCCTGCGAGGCTGCTCGCTCATCGCCCAGTCCTTCCTGCCGGTGTGCACGGCGGCCCCCGGCACGCCCCAGACTCGCGAACCGAGCAGCTCTACGCCTGCACCCGGCAGGTCAAAGAACGACGGAACCCGTCCCCCCGCGAGCACGAGACGGAGATTCCGGATATCTCGGGTATTTTGGTCGGGGAAGGCCTGGAGGAAGAGGCGCTGTCACCTCTCTGAGGGCTCAGGGAAGGGAGTAATCCCATGCCTGGCTGCAGGGTCCGGAGCGTGTACCGACGCCGTCCCGACCGGGAAGGCGACCTTCCGCCGGGCCGTCTGGGGCAGCACCCCACCATCTCGCGGAGAGGGTCCCGCCCGCCCCTTTCCACCCTGGCATCCCACAAACTGCCGGCAGTCTCCCGCGCCCTGTTCGACACCCAGGACGAAAGCGAGATCCTGCGCCTGGCCATGGACCACGTGTCGTTGGCCGGCCCGTACAGAGCCGAGGCCGGATACCTCAGGGTGCACGGCCATATGGTCCCGAGCCCGCAGGTCGGGCCGGGTCATGCGTCAGCCGTCGACCGGACGGTGCGAGAGCTGACAGGACGGGACGTCCCCGTAACCGTTCCCGGCCGGTCCAGGGGCCGGGCCTTGGCCCTGCACGGACCCGGTGGACTGCACGGCTACCTTGTGGTGACGTCTCGCTCCCGGCCCACCGAGGCCCAGCACCTCCTGCTCGCCACGCTCGTACGCCTCACCGCCGCCGCCCTGTCGGTCGCCGTCGCGCACCGCCGCCAGCGGGAAGACGCCCTGGAGCTGCACCGACTGCGACGGGAACGGGCAGCCTTCCAGCGGCGGCTGATCTCTCTCGTGGTCGAGCTGGGATATCAGCGGGCCGTGCACGAGGCCCTCACCGAGGTCGCGGCCTCGGGCGGCGGCGAGGAGGCCATCACCAGCGCACTGCATGAGCTCACCGGGTTTCCCGTGCTGGTGGAGGACCGCTTCGGCCGACTGCGGTCCTGGACCGGTCCCGGCCGGCCCGACCCCTATCCGGAACCGGACCCCGCACGCCATGAGGAGATGCTCCAGGAGGTCGCCCGGAGAGGCGGACCCGTGCGCATCAAGGACCGGCTGATCTCCCTGGTACGCCCCCGCGGTGAGGTCCTCGGAGTGCTGGCCCTGGTCGATCCCCAGGACGAGGCCGACGAGTACACCGTGTTCGCGCTGGAGCACGCCGCCACGTCACTCGCCCTGGAACTGTCGCACCTGCGCCATCTGGCGGAGGTCGAGCTGCGATTGCGCCGCGAACTGGTCGACGATCTTCTGGGGGGCACGGACAAGGCGAGCGCCTACGCCCGGTCCGAGGCGTTCGGACACGACCTGCACCGCATGCAGTACGTGGTCGTCGTGCAGTGGAGGAACCGGGCCGCGGACGACGCTTTCGCGCGGACCGTGGGCCGCGCGGCTTCGGCCGTGGGCATGCCGTCGCTGGTGACTCGGCGTTCCGACCACGTGGTCCTGGTCGCCGAGGGCAGACCCCACGACCACGCCTTGTACGAGACGCTCGCCCGGGAGACCGGAACGCTTGACGGGACGATCGGGGTGAGCGCCCGCTGCGACACCCCGGACGGTATCCCCGGCCGCTACCAGGAAGCACTGCGCGCCCTGGAGGTACGCCGCCGGTCCCGAAGGCGATACGGCACGACGTTCTTCGACGATCTGGGCCTCTACCGCATCCTGGGGCCTGGAAACGAATACCAGGAGCTGGAGGCGTTCGTCCGGGAATGGCTCGGACCCCTCGTCGACTACGACGGTCGGCACCGTACGGCGCTCGTGGAGACCCTGTCCCGGTACTTCGACTGCGGCGGCAACTACGCCGAGACCGCCGAATCCCTCGCGATCCACCGCAGCACGCTGCGCTACCGGCTCCAGCGCATCCGTGAGATCAGCGGCCATGACCTCACGAACGTGGAGGACCGCCTCAACCTGCAGGTCGCGACGCGGGTGTGGAAGATCATGCTGGGCGGACCGGGTTGAGGCGCCCACGGCGATGGGGCCGGCTCCGCTGTCCCCATCGCCGTGAGGAGCAGGCTGCACTCCGCCGAATTGGCTCGTCAGGCATCACGCAGACCGCCGACAGCGGCTCGAAGGCGATGGCCTGCCGCACACACCGCAAGTGTCCTGCTCCGAGCGGTTCCTCCGCGCCGTAAAACTCGAACCTTGGGCACGAATGGCCTTCCACCAGGCATGGCTCCAGATCGAGGCCACAACCGTCGCGGCCCCCTACGCGACCCTCGTGGCCACGGCGCGAGCGGAAGCCGGCGCGCAAATGAGCCTCGCCTGGCAGCAGCATCCGATCGACACCGACAGCGGCATGAACCTCGGAACCCCGTACCCCCGGGACCGATCGAACGCGGCCCGAGCCACGTGCATCGAGGTGATGCGCCGTCACCTCTGAGAACGACCGTGATCTTGGTGCCAACTATCCCTCTTTTGTGCCAACTAAAAATCCTCGTCACAAGCAGGCTAACGCCGTACCCGCGGCATCCCCAGACCGATCCACGAGATGATCTCGCGCTGGATCTCGTTGTTCCCGCCGCCGAAGGTGAAGATGACCGCCGAGCGGTAGCCGCGCTCCAGTTCGCCGCGGAGCACCGCGCCCGCCGAACCCTCCCGCAGCGCGCCCGGCGCGGCGACGATCTCCAGGAGTGCCGCGTAGGCGTCCCGGCGCGCCTCGGAGCCGTAGACCTTGACGGCGGAGGCGTCCTGCGGGGTGAGGGTGCCGTTCTGGACGGTCGTCACCATCTGCCAGTTGAGGAGCTTGAGGGCGTCGAGGCGGGTGTGGGTGCGGGCCAGGAGGCGGCGGACCCAGGGCAGGTCGACGACGCGGCGGCCGTCGGCGAGCTTGGTCTCCAT
This sequence comes from Streptomyces sp. NPDC002888, assembly GCF_042888465.1. Classification (NCBI taxonomy): domain Bacteria; kingdom Bacillati; phylum Actinomycetota; class Actinomycetes; order Kitasatosporales; family Streptomycetaceae; genus Streptomyces; species Streptomyces sp. NPDC002888. The sequence continues at coordinate 126,538 of NZ_JBIAPU010000007.1, forward strand.
GGCCCAGCGCTGCACGTCGTGCAGGGAGCGGATGGCCATGGTGCCGTGGGCGGCGAGGGTGACGCGCTCGTGGTTGAGCTGGTTGGTGATCAGCCGCCAGCCCTGGTTCTCCGCGCCGACGCGACGGGAGACGGGGACGCGGATGTTCTCGTAGTAGCTGGCCGTGGTGTCGTGACCGGCGAGGGTGTTGATGAGGGTGCAGGAGTAGCCGGGGTCGGTGGTCGGGACGAGGAGCATGGTGATGCCCTTGTGCGGCGGGGCCTCGGGGTCGGTGCGCACGGCGAGCCACACCCAGTCGGCGGTGTCGCCGTTGGTGGTCCAGATCTTCTGGCCGTTGACGACGTACTCCTCACCCTCGCGCACCGCGCGTGTCCTGAGGGAGGCCAGGTCGGTGCCCGCGCCGGGCTCGCTGTAGCCGATCGCGAAGTCGATCTCGCCGGAGAGGATCTTCGGCAGGAAGTGCGCCTTCTGCTCCTCGGTGCCGTACCGCATGATCGTCGGGCCGACGGTGTTGAGCGCCATCAGCGGCAGCGGGACGCCCGCCTGGGCGGCCTCGTCGAAGAAGATGAACTGTTCCATCGCGGTGAGGCCGCGACCGCCGTACTCCGTGGGCCAGCCCACGCCGAGCCAGCCGTCCGTGCCGAGCCGCCGGATGGTCTGGCGGTAGAAGCGTTTCTGGGCGGCCGGGTCGGCGTGCCGGGTGTAGGCGTTATCGGGTACCAACTCGGCGAAGTAGGCGCGCAGTTCGCTGCGCAGCCGCTGCTGCTCGGGCGTGTGGTCGAGATGCACGGCGCCTCCTGGCTCCCCTGGGCCGGTCCTGACGGCGCACACGGTAGAACGTGTTCCAGTAATTGGGAATGGCGGGGAGACGTGAAGAGGCCCCCGGCTCGGGAGCCGGGGGCCTCTTTCATCGGGAACCGGTCACGGTGCCACGGGAGTCGGCCGCGCCGCGGCGACCTCCCGCGCCACGGTCCGTGGTGCGAGCACCCGTTCCGCCAGCAGCCCGAAGACCAGCCCGAAGGCGGTCCACAGGGTGGCCTGCACGGCGAGCGCCGCCAGGCGGAACTGCCAGAGCAGGGTGGCCGGGAAGTGCTCGGGGACCTCGTTGAAGGACGGCAGGAAGGCGTACGCCAGCCCGACGGCCAGGACGAAGAACGCGCCCGCGACGAGGGTCGCGTTCCAGTTGCCCAGGCGTGGCGCGAGGCGCCGGCCCAGGATCACGGTGGCGACGGCGAGCAGGACGCTCAGCACCACCATCAGGAAGTAGAGGGTCGTGCGCTGTCCGATCGTGTCGGGGTCGCCGACGGCGGGCGGGTTGGCGGGGTACTTCAGGAACGGCACGACATACACGGCGACCAGGCCGGCCATCGCCAGGAGCAGCGCGCTCGCGCGCGGCCCGAAGCGGCCGATCCGGCCGAGTGCGAAGCAGTACGCGAGGGCGGCGATGCCGCCGAACGCGACGCCGTAGACGAGGACACCGGTGGACAGGCCGGCGGTGGACTGCATCGTCCGGCTGACGGGTTCGGCACCTCCCCCGTGGTGGTGGGCGTGCGCCTCCTCGAAGGCGATGGCCGCGTCGACGCGCGACTCCCCCAGGAAGTAGGCGACGACGAGGGCGAGCAGGCCCGCGGTGAGTCCCGCGAGCATGCCCCGCACCAGGAGGGTGCGGACAGTGGTGGAGTTCATGGGCTGGTACGTCCTTCCCCGGCCGTCAGTGGCAGGGGAAGCCGAGCAGGTGGCGCGCGTCGTGCACCCACTCGTGGACGTCCTCTCCGGACATCACGGAGGTGGCGCCCTGTTCGGCGCCGACGAAGTAGAGCAGGACCAGCATCAGGATGCCGAAGAAGACCGCCCAGGGGACGATCGCGCCGATCGGCAGCTTCTCGGGTACGGCAGCGGGGGCAGCGGTGGGCTGGACGGCGGACTGCGCCATGGCAGGACCTCCTGGGGGAACTCGCGTCCCGTATCGGTGGTGCACAGGACGACGGACGCGGGTCTGACTCGCCCGGCCCGCACTCGAGGTGCGTGCCCGACATACAGTGGCGCGACCGTGCCGGAATTCCACCGGCTTCCACATACCGTCGTCGATTTCGACGTGACGGTACCGCGAGGGAGGGAATCGGCCAAGGGCGCACGGATCGGCCGCGCGCGCCCGGACGGGGCTGTCAGCCCGTCAAGTCGCTGATTCCAGAAGGGCGTTGAGGGCGCGAGTGGCAGGAATGGACGTATGACGAGCCGAGTGATGTTGATCTCACCGGCGATCAGCGCGGCGCTGCGGGAGGCCCGCTTCGACGACGGCTGCCCCCTCGACCCGGCGGGGTTGCGCCGGGCCCGGGCGGCCGCAAGCACGCTGCCGGCCCGGGAGGCGGCCTGGTCCTCCCCCACCGTGCGCTGCCGTGAGACGGCCGGGGCGCTCGGGCTCGACGCCGTGGCCGCGCCGGAGCTCGCGGGACTGGACGCGGGCCGCTGGCGCGGGGCGACGCTGGCGGAGGTCGGCGCGGCCGAACCCGCGGCCCTCGCCGAATGGCTGGCGGACCCCGGGGCCGCCCCGCACGGCGGGGAGTCGGTGCGGGCGCTGTGCGACCGCGTGGCCGCCTGGCTGGAAACGGCCGCCCGTACACCGGGACGGACCGTGGCCGTGGTCGAGCCGGAGGTGTCCCGCGCCGCGGTCGTCCGCGCCCTCGGCGCGCCGGACCAGGCATTGTGGCGCGCCGACGTGTCACCACTGACGGCCGTCGAGCTCAGCGGCAGATCGGGACGCTGGAACGTCACGGTCGGACGCCCCCTCGGCGGGACGGAGCACTGACCAGCAGCAGACTGCCTTGCCGGGCGGCGGTGTTGCGGTGGGCGGCATCGGCCGGGATCCGGTCTGGACACCGATGCCTGTGCGCTCGCGCCGCCGCCATGAGTGGCTCAGATGTCCTTGACGAAGACGATGGCGTCGATCCGGTCGGTGGTGGCCGGGTCGAGGGCGGCGTACGTGTGGTCGGCCGGGACGCGGGGCGTGGGCTTCTGGTCGAGGACCCTGGCGAGGTGGCCGGGATCGATGACGGCGCGGGCGTGGGGAAGGGAGGACAGGAGCCCTTCGAGGGTGTCGGGAGGGGGGACGTCGGAGCCGCGGGTGCCGAAGGTGGTGGCGGCGAAGGCGTACTGGTCGCCGAGGCGGCTGCCGATGACGGCGCCCGCGCTCCACCACTGGAGCGGGCCGGCGAACTGCATCTGGCTCTTGTCGCGCTGCAGGTGGCCATTGTGGGCGAAGGCGAGGGTGGGGCCGCGACGGGCCTCACGGCGGACGATGGCGTCGAGGTTGTCGGCCATCATCACCTCGCGCAGGCACGTGATCTCCCTGAGGCGCGTGGGCGCGGTGTCGGCCAGGCCGGCGTGGTAGCGCAGGAGCCCTGCGGCGGTGCGGGCGTGCAGGTCGGCGCGCCACAGCTCGTCGGTGGAGGTGACGGCCGTCAGGTGCGGGGCGTAAGAGGTGAGCAGCGTGCGCAGGTCGTCGGTGATCAGGCGCAGCTCCCTGGCCTCGGGGGTGCGGCCGACCGACCGGGTGGGGTCCATGAGGGCGGCCGGGTCGGTCCAGCGCTCGTCGGGGCCGCACAGCTCGTCGAGGGACTCCCGGCTCCGGGCGAGGTCGAGGTGGGCGGAGAGGTAGTCGTGCAGCGCGGTCAGGGCCGGCCGGGGACTTGCGGCGCCGGTCATCTCCAGGGGGCCGTCGAAGCCGTAGAAGCGGAGCCGCTCGTACGGGGGGCGCTGCTCGTTGTGGGCGCGCATCCAGCGCAGGAGCTCGCGGTTGGCGGGTGAGGCGCCGAGGCCGTGGCTGAAGCCGCGGCTCATCGCGTCGTCGAGGGTTGCGATGCCGCCGGCGACGTACGCGTCGGCGGCCAGGGCCGACAGGCAGTCGCTCTCGATGGCGATCGATCGGTAGCCCTCGTGCTCGACGAGGTGGCGGAAGAGCTCGTTGCGCAGCTCGGGGAAGGCTTCGACGCCGTGGGTGGGCTCGCCGAGGCCGAGCAGGCGGGTGGTGGGTGACAGGAGCACGGTGAGGGCGTCGCCGGTGAAGGGACGGGCTGCATCCCGGATCGAGGTCGTCATGCCTTCAACGCTATCGTTGAACCTTCGGTGTAAACTTTTGAGAACTCTGGCGCTATTTCCTGTAGTTGACGAGGACGTACCTTCAAAATGCGGTTGCGGCCCATCGATCTGGCGCGCGAGCACGGCCTGTCCACACAGGCGGTGCGCAACTACGAGGACGCGGGGATCCTGCCGCCGGCCGAGCGCACGGCGCACGGCTACCGGGTCTACGCTCCGCGCCATACGGCGGCGCTGCGGGCGTTCCTGGCGTTGGTCCCCGCGCACGGCCATGCGACCGCGGGGGCGATCATGCGGGCCGTGAACGGCGGCACGGTCGAGGAGGCCCTGCGGCTGATCGACGAGAGCCACGCGCAGCTGGCCGGCGACCGGCGCACGCTGGAGGACGTGGAGGGGGCACTGCGCGACTCGGCGCCACCGCGTGAGCCGGAGCCGGGCGTGACGTTCATCGGGCCGCTGGCGCACAGGCTCGGCATCCGGCCGGCGACGTTGCGCAAGTGGGAGCGAGCCGGGCTGATCGTGCCCCGGCGCGACCCGCGCACCGGCTACCGCGTCTACACCTCCGCCGATGTGCGCGACGTGCTGCTGGCCCACCAGCTGCGGCGGGGCGGGCACGGGCTGGAGCAGATCGCGCGGGTGCTGGAGCAGGTCCGGACGGCGGGCGGACCGGAGCCACTGCAGGCGACGCTGCGGGAGTGGCGCGCCCGGCTGACGGCACGGGGCCTGGCGATGCTGGCGGGTGCGGCCGCGCTGGACGCCTTCCTGGGGACGCACAGCGCCTGACGGCGATTTCTGTCGCGGCTCCGGTTCGCCTGTGCGGCGGGCACCGGGACCTCACGGGTGAAGGGTCAGACCAGGGTGGCCATGAAGTCCGTGCAGGCCCGGGCGCAGGCGCGGCAGGCCTCGGCGCTCTCCTCGGCGCCCGGGTGTCCGTCGAAGACGTGCGCGGACTCCAGGCAGACGGTCCGGCACCACTCCAGCTGGACGCGTATGGCCGCCTCGTCCAGGTGGTTCTGCTCGGACAGCACACGGCAGGTGGCGTCGCACACCTCCGCGCACATGATGCCCTTGCGTCGTACGAGTTCCTGCTGTTCGGTCCCGTCCGGATCCACGAGGCTCGCGCGCAGCGCACACGCCCGGGCGCACTCGGTACACGCCTGGGCACACGCGAAACGGTCCTCCAGGAACCGGAAGAGCTCCTGCTGGGATGTCGTCGGTGTCACGTAAGGGCGGGTAGCCGGTGCGGACGGTGTCAAACACGCGCGCGAGTGAGCGGACCGGAGGTCATCAGACGGTTACGGAACCGGATCGGCCGGTTCACTCCCCATTCGAGGGGTATTCGGCTGGTATGAGTACCGCAACCATGCAGCTGGCCGCGGCGAGTGGGCTGCTCAGCATCGTGCTCTTCGTGGTCGCCGTGACTGTCGTGGCCATCCTGGCCGGGGGTTTCTGGCTGGGCTACCGCATCAAGCTCAACGAGTCGCCGAGGCCGCGACCCGACGAGCAGCCGCACCTTCCCCCGGAAGGGCCCGTCCATGAGGTCCAGGAGAACCGGGAACCCGACGAGGTGCCCCAGATCTCCAAGGACGGCCGTCCGCTCACGCCGTACGAGCTGACCAACATGCAGACCCGCTCGAGCTCCTCGAAGGACCGCCCGCGCTGGGGCCGCGGCAGCAGTGGTTCCTTCGGCGGGGGCGGGCTGGGAGCCCACTGACCGACCCTGTCCGAGCGCACGCACTCGTTTCCGAGGAGTGAGATCCATGGCCGACTCCGGCCGCGGCATGCTGCCGCTGCCCGACTACGACCATCTGCCGATCGGCGGCGTGGAGAGCCGCGTACGGTCGCTGACCGCCGGGGAGGTCGAGGAGCTGCTCGCGTACGAGCACGAGCACGCCGACCGCCGCCCGGTGACGACGGTGCTGACCCACCGCCTTGAACAGCTGCAGGCGGGTGCGGAACCGACCTCCGGCGACCCCGCGGCCCTGCGCCCCGAGCAGGGGCGGGGACGGGCCGGCTCCCCCGTCTCCCCCGCGACCTCGTCCCAGCCCATCAGCCCACCGCCGCACGGCACCCCGGACCAGCGGGGCAGGCCGAAGGGCGACCGAGGGTAGGGGCCGGGCATCCCCGGCACGACACCGTACGTGGACGGCCAGGTCATCCCGGCCGTCCACGCCGCCTGGCGGGCGGCCGGGATGCGCGGTCGCGGTACCGGTACGTACGTCCTGCCCGTACGTCCTGCCTCAGTGCGACGACAGCTGACCTCCTCGGCCCAGGGGCGCCCTCGTCCGGGGCGCGACCATGGGCCGGTCGCCCCGGGCGAGGGTGAGGGCGTCCAGGTGCGCCTGGATGTACGGCACGGCCACCCTCTCCAGTTCGAGTTCGCCGTCCACGAAGGCCGGGTGGACGTTGACCTCGAACACGACCCCGCCGTTCTCGACGGCGAGGTCGACGCCCGCGAAGGGCAGTCCGACGGAGGCGGTGGCCGCGACGGCGAGTTCGGCGAGGCGGGCGGGCAGGTCCTCCGGGGAGAGGTGTATGGCGGTGGCGCCCTGGCAGGTGTTGCACGGGATGTCGGTCCGGGGCTGGATGTGTTCCCGGGCGTGGATGACGCGGCCGTCGAGAACGAAGACACGGAACTGGTGGCGGGCGCCGTCGGGCATGACGTTCTCCGCGTCCCGGGAGAGCAGCCAGTCGCTGCCGCGCTCCGCGTAGAAGGCCGCGGCGTCCTTGAGTTGGTCCGGCGTGGTGACGTGGAAGGTGTCGTTGCCTCCGGTGCCGATCACGGGCCGGGCCCAGGTGTCCCCACCGAGCCGGTCGAAGGCGGCCTCCGCCTCGCGCGGGCCGGGCCGGGACAGGACGACGGTCTCCATCTGGGCGACGCCGTCCCGGGCGAAGCGTTCCACGGTGAGGTTCTTCTCCGTCGCCGTGCGCCACGCGTCCGTGCCGGTGGCGAGGGTGACCGCGTGGTGGTGTGCGAGGAGCTGCTGGAAGGCGGCGAGTCCCTGACGTTGGTGCGGCTGGATCTCGTAGACCACGACGACGTCGGGCACGAGGTCCAGCCCCTCCTCGGGGACCCGCAGCCGTAAGCGGTCTCCTTCGCGGACTCCGCGGCCGGATCCGTCGGTGGCGAAGTGCCGGGCATCGATGCGGACGGGGGGTGCGCCGGTGAGCAGTTCGACGGCTGTGGCCAGGTACTCGCGGCAGCCTTCGGCAGAGGTGGGGTCGGCGATGAGGGCGATGCACGGTCGGGACACAGCGGCCTCCAAGGGCTCTGGACACGCGCTCGGACCGCGGACACTCGGCTGCGCGGTCCGAGCGGTTTCACGGGGTTGGTGCCTGTCGCGCGGGTGATCCTCGGGGCACGTCGCTGCGGCCGCCGCGCCCTTGTGGTGGGGCGCGCCGGGAGGTCGCGACGGCGGAGCGGCCGTTGACCACGAGGGTTGAGCACAAGGGGTGGGGCTCCGCCCTGCGGACGGACGGCACAGGGCTGGGCGCCACACTGTAAGTGACCGGCGGGGCCCGGTAACAGGGCGCACGCACGCCGGTCTCCTGCTCCCGCCTCTGCGCCGTTCGCCCCGATGTGTGCGCCCTGCGGCGAGCCCACGGACGGGGAGTCGGGAGTCCGCCCGAACGGGATCTAGGAGTCTGCTCGGACGCGATCGAGCCGCCCCACGCGGGCCACGTTCTCCCGGTCCTCGGCGTCCTCACTGGCGTCGGCGGCGAACCAGGCGTCGAGGATCTCCTCAAGCAGGGGCCCGGAGGTCAGCCGCAGGCTCAGCGCCAGTACGTTGGCGTCGTTCCAACGGCGGGCGCCGTCCGCGGTGTACGCGTCCGTACAGAGCGCCGCCCGTACCCCGGGCACCTTGTTGGCGGCGATCGAGGCGCCCGTTCCGGTCCAGCAGCACACCACCGCCTGGTCCGCCGTCCCGGCGGCCACCTCACGGGCCGCGGCCTCCGAGCACACCGCCCACTGCGGGTCGTCCCCGTCGCGCAGCGCCCCGTACGTGCGTACCTCGTGGCCCCGGGTCCGCAGCTGCTCGACGAGGGTGCGGGCCACGGGTTCGTCCATGTCGGAGGAGACGGAGATACGCATGCCTCGGAGCCTACTCGGGCGCGGCCCGCCCCAGTCGCCTCCCGTCACTCCGCCTTCAGTGCCAGGGGCAGTGAGCTGATGCCGCTGAGGAAGTTGGAGTACACCGGGGGCGTCGGCCCGGTCTCCCGGGTGCAGGGCGGGCGTCGTCCAGCGGAGCATCTCCTCCACGCTCCGTCACGTCGTCGCGGGCGTCACCGCTCCGGGCGGCCCGGAACCGAGGACGCCTCTTCCCGGCCCCCTGAGTGCGTCCGAGTGACGCGGTACAGCTCCTTGGAGGTGCTGATCAGTTCCCGCTGCTCCTCCTGCGAGCCGACCATGGGCTGCGAGCCGCGGAGCGGCACCTGGGCGCTCTCCGGCAGGAACCGCACCGTGACCAGGCCGATCACGCCGGCCAGGATCAGGTAGTACGCGGGCATCATGTCGTCCCCGGTGACGCTGATCAGCGCCTCGGTGACCAACGGCGTGGTGCCGCCGAACGCGGCGACGGCGAAGTTGAAGCCGATGCCCATGGCCGCGTACCGGACGGCGGTCGGGAACAGCGCGGGCAGCGTGGCGGCGCTCGGCGCCGCGAAACAGGTCAGCAGGGTGGAGAGGATCAGCACGCCGAGGATCGGCGGCCAGGTGCCCTCCATCTTGATCAGCATGAAGGAGGGCACGGCGAGGAGGATCATGGCGGCCGCGGCGAAGCCGTAGACCGGCCGCCTGCCGACCCGGTCGCTGAGCCGTCCGACGAACGTGACCAGCAGCACGATCCACACCATGCCGATGAGCACCAGGACGTCGGCGGAGCTGCTGGAGCGGTTCAGGTTCTCCGTCTGGTACGTCGGCAGGAAGCCGGTGACCATGTAGTTGGGGACGTTGTAGAGCAGCACCAGGCCCATGCAGATGAGCAGCGGCTTCCAGTGGTGCCTGACGATGGTCTTGAACTCGCTGCCCGCCGACTCCTGGGCGAGGCTCTTCTCGTGCTCGTCCAACTGCTGCTGGAAGGCCGGGGACTCCTCCAGCTTCAGCCGCATGTACAGGCCGATCACGCCGAGCGGACCGGCGATCAGGAACGGGACGCGCCAGCCCCAGGAGAGCATCTCGGCGTCGGTGAGGAGCAGGTTCAGCACAGTGACCAGGGCCGAGCCGAGCGCGTAGCCGACGAAGGTGCCGAAGTCGAGCCAGCTGGACAGGAAGCCGCGGCGGCGGTCGGGCGAGTACTCGGCGACGAAGGTGGTCGCGCCGCCGTACTCGCCGCCGGTCGAGAAGCCCTGGAGCATACGGGCCAGCAACAGGAGGATCGGCGCGGCGATGCCAATGGTGGCGTAACTGGGGATCAGACCGATGGCGAATGTGCCGACCGCCATCATGATCATGGTGGTGGCCAGTACCTTCTGCCGGCCGAGCCGGTCCCCGAGCGGTCCGAAGACGAGACCGCCGAGCGGGCGGACCACGAACGCGGCGGCGAAGGTCGCGAAGGAGGAGATCACCTGAGCGCCGGGCGAGGCGCCGGGGAAGAAGACCTTGCCGAGGGTCGCGGCGAGATAGCTGTAGACGCCGAAGTCGAACCACTCCATGCAGTTCCCGAGCGCCGAGGCGCCCACCGCGCGCTTGAGCAGCGGTGGCTCGACGACCTGGACGTCCTCCTCCCGGAAGGCCCGCTTACTGCGACGCAGCCTCCGGGTCAGGTCGTCCCGGACCTGCCGAGGCATGTCCACGACCGCCTTCGCCACTCCGGACCTCGGCTGCCCGCCAGGCATGGCGTTCACCACTTTCAACCCCTTCTCTCGACCTTCGCCTACGCGAATCCAGCACAGGCTTGATCGACCCGCGCACCCCAGAGCTTCTGCCCGGGTTTACTCGGGACATACGGGTATCAGAGGTCACACTGTCGGCTGTAAGCCCCCTCACATCAGCCGGAGGGCACGACCTTGGTCACCTTGCCCTGCGGGTCGGCCTCCACGTAACCGCCCTCGCCGTAGTCATTGCTGATGTACACAGCCATGGCCTCGGTCTGGCCGGTTCGGTCGTTCGGCTGTCGCAACAACAGGTAACGGCTCGTCGGTTTGTCGACCTTGAGCTCCTTCTCGGCGCGTGCCAGCAGGGCGGGAAGGACGTCCCAGTCGAAGTCGTCCGCGCGCACCGGCTTGTCACCGTTGAACAGGGTGCCCTTGATGATGCTCGTCTCCACGCCCCGATCGACCCAGTAGTCGAAGGTGTCGTAGCGGGTCTGGCTGCCACTGACCATCACCTCGGCCGTGGCGTGCTCCGGATAGACGCTCAGATCGCCGTAACTCCTGCTCCCCGTCTTCTTCTCGAAGGCATCGACGACCTCGCGGATCCCGGCGGGGGTCAGCAGGTCGGTCACGGGTCCGGCGGTCTCGTCGTCGGAAGGTGTGTCGCTCGCTTCGGCGGCGGCGGACGGCGCGTCGCTGTCGTCGGACACGGCGTCGGCGGTGCCGGACGGCACGGCCGAGGTGCGCTGGGTCCCGCCGGCGTTGTCCAGGGAGCCGCCCGAGCCGCCCTCGCCCCCGGGGAGCGCCACCCAGAGGGCTCCGCCCACCACCACCGCGCCGAGCGCGACGGCGAGGACCGTCACGCGTCGGGGCCGGGCGGGCGGCCTGGCGTCGGTGGATGCGTGCTGCGGGGTGTCGGCGGGCACGTGGTGCGGGGCCGGCCATGCCGGTGGCGCGAGCGGGTAGGACGTGGGGTTTGGGCCCGAGCCGGTCGGGGGCGAGGCCGAAGCCGGTCCCGCGTCGACCTGGGACGAGACCCAGGCTGGTGCCGCGTCGACCTGGGACGAGACCCAGGCCGGTGCCGCGTCGACCGGGGACACGCCCCCACCCTGGGCCGTGCCGCCCTGCGCACCGGCCCACTCCGCTTCCGCACCGCCCCGCGCCACGGCTTCCAGCATCCGTGCCACCGCCCCGGCGTCCGGCCGCGCGGCGGGATCCCGTACCAGCACCCGTGTGAGCAGGGGCGTCAGGGCGCCGGCCCTGGTCGGCGGGGGCACGTCCTCGTGCAGGACGGCGGCCAGGGTGGCCAAAGTGGTTCCCCGGCGCAGGGGGTGGTGCCCCTCGACGGCCACGTACAGCATCATCGCCAGGGACCACAGATCCGCCGCGGGCCCGCCCGCAGCGCCGGAGACGCGCTCGGGAGCCATGTAGTCGGGGGTCCCGATGATCGACCCCGTCGCGGTCAGGGTCGTGGCCTCGCGGATCGCGGCGATCCCGAAGTCCGTGAGCACCGGCCGTCCGTCGGCGCGCAGCAGGACGTTCGCCGGTTTCACGTCGCGGTGCTCGACCCCGGCGTCGTGCGCGGCGCGCAGGGCGTCCAGCACTCCGCGGCCCAGGTCGGCGGCGTCCGCGGGGGTCATCGGTCCGCGGGCGAGCCGGTCGGCGAGCGAACCGCCCTCGACCAGCTCCATGACGATCCACGGGTAGGTGCCCTCGCCGCCGTCGACGATGTGATGGATCGTCACCACGTTGGGGTGCTCGATCCTGGCGAGGGCCCGTGCCTCGCGCAGGACGCGCTCGCGCAGCATCAGCGCCCGGTCGGGGTCGTGGGCGTACTCCGCGTCCGGTGGCCGCACCTCCTTGATGGCCACGTCACGCTGGAGGACCAGGTCGTGGGCGCGCCACACGGTGCCCATCCCGCCGCCGCCGAGTCTGACCCGTAGTTCGAAGCGGCTGTCGACGACCCGTCTGCCGCTGTCCCCCTCGTTCATGGCGAGGAGCTTAGGGGACAGTCCGGTCGATCCCGTCACCGAGGGCTTTCGGCCAGGCTCCTCGACCGGTCAGGTCCACGACGAGGGCCGCGATGTTCCAGGCGTCGTCCTCGCCCCTGTGGTGCCGCCCTTCGAGGGGCAGCCCGGCGATCTGCAGGGCCTGGGCCATTCCGGGGCGTTTGCGCAGGCCGTACGCCTCGGTGAAGACGGCCTTGGCATTGGTGTGGCGGGCGCCGAAGGGGTACGGCGTGCGGGTCGCCGCGCACTGCCGGGTGAACTGGTGCCGGTCGTAGTCGCCCCAGCTGGCCCACGGTCGCTCACCGGCCCGATGGAGGGCCGCCAGTTGTCGGCAGGCCTCGGCGAACTCGACGCCGGTGTCGACCTCTTGTCGGGTCAGTCCGGTCAGCTCGGTGCAGAACTCGCTCACGGTGGACCGCGCGGGGCGCACCAGGATGCGATGCCGCCCGACTCGCGTCCGGGCTGCCAGGTCCACGACGGTCAGCCCGATCTCGATGATCTCGCTGACCGCCCCGGGCGGCGGGGATCCCCGCCAGCAGGTCGCTTCCACGTCGACGACGTTCAGCCAGGGCTCTCGCCCGTTTCCGTCCATGGCGGGCAGCGTAGGAAGGGGGCACGGCTCCCGGCATCCGGTTTTCGTCGCACCCATGTGGCTTCGCACGGCTGTTCACCTGACCCCATAGCTGATAGGAAACATTCCTATCAGCTATCCGCCCCCCACAAGCCACTTGGAGTCACAGTGGTACACAACCTCGACGAAAGCGAGGCGGAACGTTCCGCCTCGGGCCCTTCGCGCCGCGCCCTCCTCACCGTGCTGGGCGCCTCCCTGACAGTCGTCCCACTGCTGCGCGCCCCGGACGCCTCCGCGGCCGCCCGCGCGGTGGGCCTTGACGACCCGGCGAAGAAGGAGATCGCCATGAAGCTGGTGTCGAGCGCGGAGAACTCCTCTCTCGACTGGAAGGCGCAGTACAAGTACATCGAGGACATCGGCGACGGCCGCGGCTACACCGCCGGCATCATCGGTTTCTGTTCCGGCACCGGCGACATGCTCGACCTCGTGGAGCTCTACGCCGACCGCAAGCCCGGCAACGTGCTCGCCAAGTACCTGCCCGCCCTGCGGCGGGTGAACGGAACCGACTCGCACAACGGCCTCGACCCCTCGTTCCCCGGTGACTGGCGCACGGCGGCCCGCGACACGGTGTTCCAGCAGGCCCAGAACGACGAACGCGACCGCGTGTACTTCAACCCGGCCGTCAAGCAGGGCAAGACCGACGGGCTGCGCGTGCTGGGCCAGTTCGCGTACTACGACGCCATCGTCATGCACGGCGACGGCACCGACCCGACCAGCTTCAGCAACATACGCAAGCGCGCCCTGCGCACCGCGAAGCCGCCGGCGCGGGGCGGCGACGAGGTGACCTACCTCAACGCCTTCCTCGACGCCCGGGTCTGGGCGATGAAGCAGGAGGAGGCGCACAGCGACACCAGCCGGGTGGACACCGCTCAGCGGGTCTTCCTGCGCAAGGGCAACCTGGACCTGACTCCGCCGCTGGACTGGAAGGTGTACGGGGACAGCTACCACATCGGCTGACGAGGCTTGGGTCCACCTCGGCCTCGGAACGTCAGGTCCGCCGGATGCCTAAGGGGTCCTTGCACAATGAGCGCCCGATCAGGTCGCGTGGTCTGGTGCCGTGCATCGCAAGGCGCCGGAGAGCCCTCGATGGGGCCCCCGCTCGAGCAAAGCCGAGAGTGGGGGAGGAGCTACTAGGGCTTTTCGGCAACGCGGCGAGGTGCGGTGCCAGGCCGCGCGACCCGGGCGGGCATTGTGCAAGGACCCCTACGGTGGGGACCATGACCGAGGTCGAGGTGGTACAGCTCCTGGTGTCGCCGGAGCACCGGCTCGCGGGGCGCCCCTCGGACGGGCCGCCCGCCGCTCCGGACGACGAGTTGGTCCGGCGGGTGGAGGTACGCGGAGGCCTCGGGCTCGTCGGCGACCGCTACTTCGGCCGGCGCGCCCATCGGGACGCGGCCGTGACGATCATGGCCGCGGAGCGCCTCCCCCTGGACATCGATCCGCTCGTCGGACTTCTCCTGACGCGCAGGAACATCCTGATCCGCGGCTTCGACATCGACTCCTGTGTCGGTTCCACGCTCTCCCTCGACACCGGCGCCGGGCCCGTCACGTTCGCCGTGAACCGTCCGGCCCGGCCCTGTGCGTGGATGGATGTCACGATCGGCGCGGGTGCCCAGCGCGCGCTGCGCGGCGGGGGCGGGGTGCGGTGCACACCCCTCTCCGACGGAGTGATCACCCTGGGGAGGGCGAGCCTCTCCCTGATCGCCGGGCCACGCACCGGCCGGTAGCCCCGTTACCTTTCCAGGCGGGCCGTCGCGGCGAGCACCACCGCCGCCGCACCCGTGCCCAGCACGGCACCCGCGACGACGTCGCCCGGATAGTGCACTCCGGTGTGGACCCGCGAGTAGCCCACGGCACAGGCGAGCAGGCCGAGCGGCACGGTGGCGGCCGGCCAGGCGGGTCCCACGGCCGCGGCGAAGGCGACGGCCGAGGCGGTGTGGCCCGAGGGGAACGACGCGGACTCCGGCATCGGCACGTGCCGTCCGGGGAACGGCGAGTCCTCGGCGCGGTGGGGACGGGGACGGCGTACGAGACGTTTGCCGACCAGGTTGGCGGTCGCCGAGGCCACACCGATGGCGGCGACACCGAGGGCGGCGGCGCGGCGGGGGCGGCCGGGGAACAGCGCCAGGAGCCCGGCGACCGTGAACGAGATCTTGGAGTGGTCCGCCGCCGCGGACAGCCGCCGCAGGGCGGAGTCCAGCGTGGGAGTCTCGGTGACCGTCACGGCCGCGTACAGCGTCTGGTCGAGGGTGGCGAGGTCGCGCACCAGGCCGCGCAGGGCCGGATGTTGCGGCGACGGACGGTCAAGCATCGCTCTGCTCCTGAGTCGTACGGGGTCGGTCGGGGGACCGGCTCAGCGCGAGGTGGACCACGCGCCGCCAGTCGACGGACGGTGCCACGTACGTGGCGCCGGGGCGGTGTCTCGGTACCCGCACCCGCAGCGCACCGGGCCGTACGGTGCACACGACGGGCGTGGGCAGGGTGAGCGCCTCCCCGTCGACGGCCACCGGGATGAACTCCTCGTCGGCCTCGACGACCACGCGACGTGACGTCAACACAGTAATGCCGCTGGCCCGTTCGCCGCGCAGGGCCAGCTCGGCGGCCTGGGTCGCGCTCTCCACGCGGACCGCGACCACCCCGAGCGCGCCCGCGTCGAGCCGCGGCCTGCGCCCGCCGCCGCGGGGATCGACCCGCCCGTAGGCGTTGTTGCTGACCAGCAGCGCCTGCGGAGCGTGCAGACGCGTGCCGTCGGTCCGCACGTCCAGGGACGTCCCGCCGTCGGCGACCAGCAGATCCGGCAACTGGTCGAGTATGGTCGCCGCCTTGGCGTCACGGTAGTCCGGGTTCTGCACGATCTCCGCGTACGTGCCGAACGAGACGGTGTTGACGAAGCACCGCCCGTTCACGTCGCCGAGGTCGATGCGGAGTTCCACGCCGTCGGTGAGTGCGTCGAGGCTGTTCGCCGGGTCGTCGCGGTCCAGGCCGAGGTCCATGGCGAAGTGGTTGCGCGTTCCGGCGGCCACCACCACGAACGGGAGGCCGTGCTCGGCGGCCACCGCCGCCACCAGCGCCTGGGTGCCGTCACCGCCCGCGACACCGAGCAGGTCCGCGCCCTCGGCGACGGCCCGCTCGGCCAGCGCCACGGGGTCCGGGTGGGCGTCGAGGTCGAGCAGTACGACGCGGGCACCCAGTGCCTCGGCCCGCGCCACGAGCCCGTGGCGGCCGACCTTGCCGCCACCGGACCGTGGATTCATGATCAGGACCGGTCGGCGGGCCGGTCGGGGGGACCGGCTGTGCATGCCGTGCGGTCGGCGCAGGCGGCGCAGGGCGCTGCGCGCGCACGCCAGCGCCGCCACCCACGCCGCGAGCGCGGCCACGGCCACCACCCACAGGCCCGACACCGCGTACAGCACCAGGACGCCCACGGGTGCGGCGAGGGCCAGCAGGGTGCCGAACAGGCGCACCGCTCCCCGGTGCGCCAGGGTCCACCAGATGCCCGCACCCGCCAGGGCTAGGCCGACAAGACCGAGCAGCAGGATCAGCCAGCCACCGGAGCCCACCCCGGCGATCACCGCCGCGACGGCGCCGACGACGCACAGCAGGGCGAGCCGGGCCAGGGCCCGTGCCGCGCCGCCACCCCGGTCCGAGCCGTCGGGCTTGGCCATCGGTCTCCTCCATACGCGCGGGCTCCCGCCCTTCCCGACCTTCCCGTCCTTCTCACCATGGTCGTGACTGCCCGCCGGTTCGGCATCCCGGCCCTCGCCGCGCACGTGCGAAACGCTTCGGATGCCCCGCCTTTTGTGGAACAAACGTGCGGATTATGGGTGTGTGTTGGGCATTTTGTGGGGCACCTGAACCGATGGAGGTTGATAACAATGGTTCCCCTGCTTCTTGTTCTGCTTCTGGCACTGGTCCTCTTCGGCGCCGGTTTCGCGCTCAAGGCCCTGTGGTGGATCGCCGTGATCGTGCTGGTGCTGTGGCTGTTGGGCTTCTTGGTCCGACCCGCGGGAACCGGCGGCCGAAGGGGTCGCTGGTACCGCTGGTAGGCAGGCGCCACACGGCATGCGTGGGCCCCGTCGGCACACCGCCGACGGGGCCCACGCATGTCCGGCACCCGACTCCGGCTCAGCACAGCACCCGGAGCGCCCCCGGCAGGACCCTGGCCGTGACCGGGAGAACGGCCTCGACCTCGCCGTCGGCGCCGTAGGGCACGGGCCGGTCGGCCTCGACGTGGATCTCCTTGCCGCGCAGGATCCGCACCTCGGACCGTGCCACGTGGGCGCCCGACCGGAGCTCGTTCATCAGGGCGAAGAACAGGCGCCGCGGCGCCTCACGGATCATCACGACCTCCAGCAGGCCGTCGTCGACTCGGGCGCCGGGCGCGATGATCCGGCCCGAGCCGTAGTAGCCGGAGTTGGCGATCACCACCGTGTAGCCGCTGAGCGCGTGTTCCTCGCCGTCGATCGTGACCCGGTAGTGCGCCGGACGCCAGGTGGTGACCGCCCGCAGCCCGCCTGCGTAGTAGGCGGCGGCGCCCCGCAGCACCTTCGCCCGGTTGGCGTGCCGGTTGGCGACCGCGTCGACGCCCGCGTACACGCTGCCGAGCACGACGGTGCCGTGGTGAACGGCCGACTCCACCTCGATGGTGTCGACGGCGCGCGGCTCGCCGCGCAGCAGCACCTCGGCCAGCGCGGCCGCCTCCGTCGGCAGCCCGAGGGCCCGGGCGAAGTCGTTCCCGCGGCCGGCCGGGACCAGCCCGAGCAGCGCGCCGGTCCCGCTGAGAGCGCCTCCGACGGCCCCGGTGATGCCGTCCCCGCCGACCGCCAGCACCACACGCCCCCGCTGCCCGGCCTCCCGGGCGAGGTCCCGGGCGTGCGGCAGGCTGCGGCTGTACTCGGTCTCCAGCCCCGCGCCCGCCTCCCGCAGCAGCCGGGCCACCGCGAGCAGCGCGGCGGCACCGGTGGAGCCGCCTGCGGTGGGGTTGACGACGGCGGTGAACTGTCGCATCGGGGGCCTCCGGGCTGACGGCGGGTTGCTGAAAGGGGGGTGACGAAGTGTCGGGTCAGTCGACGGGCAGCAGCACGCCGGGGTTGAGCACCCCGGCGGGGTCCAGGCGTCGTTTGACGGCGCGCAGAGCGTCGACGCCCAGGGGTCCGGCCTCCCGGACGTACCAGTCCCGGTGGTCGGTGCCGACGCCGTGGTGATGGGTGATCGTGCCGCCGGCGGCGAGGATCGCCTCGTTGGCGGCGCGCTTCGCCCGCGTCCAGTGTGCGACGGGGTCGTCGCCCTGGGCGCAGACGACGGTGAAGTACAGCGAGGCGCCGTTGTCGTAGACGTGGGAGATGTGGCACATGACCAGGGGCGGGGTGCCGGCCTCGGTGAGCGTCGAGGTGAGCGCCTCTCGGACGGAGGCGTACAGCTCCGGGACACGGGACCAGAAGGTGGCGGTCTCCAGCGTCTCGACGAACGCGCCCGCGTCGAGCAGCGCGTCCCGCAGGTAGGGAGCCGAATAACGGCCGTGGGCCCACTTCTCCCCCGGCTCGGCGCCCAGGGGTGTGCCGCCGCAGTCGCGCAGTACGGCGGCGGCCTGCTCGCGGCGGTGGGCGGTGTCCTGCGGCGTGCCCTCGAAGCCGGCGATCGCCAGGCATCCCGCGCCCTGCTCGGCGCCGGAGCCGATGGCGTCGGGCTGGGCCAGGCCGACGAGGGTCTCGGTCTCGTCGGACAGCCGCAGCACGGTTGGGCGCGGTCCGTCCTGGGCGAGCCTGCGCAGCGCGTCGGCGCCCTCCTGGAAGGAGGCGAAGCGCCAGCCCTCGTGGACGCGGGTCTGCGGGACGGGGCGGATCCGCACGGTCACGGACGTGATGACGCCGAACGCTCCCTCCGAGCCCAGGATCAGCTGGCGCAGGTCCGGTCCGGCCGCCGAGCGGGGGGCGCGCCCCGTGTCGAGGGTGCCCTGCGGTGTGGCGAGGGTCAGGCCGAGGACCATTTCGTCGAATCGGCCGTAGCCCGCGGAGGCCTGTCCGCTGGAGCGGGTCGCGGCGAACCCGCCGATGGTGGCCCACTCGTAGGACTGGGGGAAGTGCCCCAGGGTGAAGCCGTGCTCGGCCAGCAGCGCCTCGGCCTGCGGGGCGCGCAGCCCCGGTTGCAGGGTGGCGGTGCGGGAGACCGGGTCGAGGGCGAGCAGGCGGTCCATGCGGCGCAGGTCCAGGGCGACGAAGTCGCCGCGTCGGCCGGGGGCGAGGCCGCCGACGACCGAGGTACCGCCGCCGAACGGCACCAGCGCCAGTCCGTGTTCGACGCACACCCCCAGCACCGCGAGCACCTCGTCGTGGCTCTCCGGGAGCACCACGGCGGCGGGCACGGCGTCGACGTCGCCGCTCCGGATCCGCAGCAGGTCGGGCGTGGACTTGCCGCGTGTGTGCCGCACGCGCGTCTCCGCGTCGGTGCGCAGGCACGGGGCCCGGCCGCCGACGGTGACGAGCAGCGCGCGCAGCACGCCGGTGTCGAGGGCGGGTTCGGGTACGGCGATCTCCTCGAGGGCGACCGGTTCGGCGTCGCGCGGCTTCACGCCGAGCAGATCGCGCAACAGCCCGATCACCGTGTCCGGCAGGGGTGTCGCCCTGGCCGGGTCGCCCCAGCCGCTCCACAGCATGTCCATGGCCCGCGTCCTCACCGGTCGATGTCGGGATGCCGTCCTTCTCGATGGCATCGCCCGCGCGGCCTCGGAGGAAGGTGCACCGCCCGGCCTCACGGCGAGTTACACTGTGACACATGACGCCTATTCGTCACAACAACTCGGACAGCGACGCGGTGCTCGACGCGGTGCGCGACTGCGTCCTGGCCGTGGGAGTCCGCCGTACGACGCTGACCGACGTGGCCCGTCGCGCGGGTGTCTCGCGCATGACGATCTACCGGCGCTGGCCCGACGTACGCTCCCTGGTCGGCGACCTGATGACCCGTGAATGGGTCGACGTGGCCACCCGCGCGATGCCCGAGCGCCGCCCGGGGGCGGAGGCGCGGTCCCTCGTCGTCGACGGGCTCGTGACCGGAGTGGACGCCTTCCGCGCCCATCCGCTCTTCCGCAAGATCGTGGACGTCGATCCCGAGCTGCTCCTCCCCTACGTCCTGGACCGCCGCGGGGCCAGCCAGGAGGCGCTGCTGGAGTTGCTGGCCGACGGCCTGCGGGAAGGTCACGCCGACGGGTCCGTCCGGGCCGGCCACGCCGAACGGCAGGCGCGCTCCCTGCTGCTGATCGTGCAGTCCTTCACGCTGTCACTGCGGACCATGACCGACGAGGAGGACGCCGAGCTGAACACCCCGGCCCTCCTCGCCGAGTTGCGGACCATCCTGGAGAGGACCCTCACGCCGTGAGCCCCGCGACCGCCACCACTCCCCTGGCCCCCGGATCATCACTGTCGGCCGACCGGCGCTCGCGCGAACTCGCCGACACCGTGGGCGGCGACGCCGTGGACGTCCTCGTCGTCGGACTCGGCGCGACCGGGACAGGAGCCGCGCTGGACGCGGCGGCCCGCGGTCTGGGCGTCGTCGCCGTCGACGCCCACGACCTGGCCTTCGGCACCTCCCGGTGGAGCTCCAAGCTCATCCACGGCGGCCTGCGCTACCTCGCCTCCGGCCACCTGGACGTCGCCCACGAGAGCGCGGTGGAGCGCGGAGTTCTGATGGAGCGCACGGCACCGCACCTGGTGCGCGCCCAGCCGTTCCTGCTGCCCCTCACCCCGCTGGTCTCCCGTGGCCAGGCCGCCCTCGCCTGGGCGGGCTTCCGGGCCGGCGACACCCTGCGTCTGGCGGCGCGCACGGCCCGGGCCACCCTGCCCGCGCCGCGCCGGCTCTCGGCGGTGGAGGCCCGTCGCCTCGCCCCGTCGGTGCGCGCCGACGGCCTGCGTGGCGGGCTGCTGTCCTGGGACGGGCGGGTCACCGACGACGCCCGCCTGGTGACCGCCCTCGCCCGCACCGCGGCGGCGCACGGCGCGCGCGTCCTCACCCGGGTACGGGTGCTGCGGCTCTCCGGCTCCGGCGCCGTCGTGCGCGACGAACTCACCGGCGAGGAAGGGGAGATCCGGGCCCGCGTGGTGGTCAACGCCTCGGGCGTGTGGGCCGGTGAGCTGGTGGACGGCATCCAGGTGCGGCCCTCGCGCGGCACGCACATCGTGCTGCGCTCGGAGCGCCTCGACTCCCTCCCCGCGGGCCTGCACATCCCGATCCCCGGCGAGAGCAACCGCTTCGTCCTCGTACTGCCCCAGGGCGACGGCCGGGTCTACGTGGGACTCACCGACGAGCCCGTCGAGGGCGGGATCCCCGACGTCCCCGAGGCGCCGGAGTCCGACATCGGCTTCCTGCTCGACGTCCTCGGCTCCGTCGTGAACACACCGGTCCACCGGTCCGACGTGGTGGGAGCGTTCGCGGGCCTGCGCCCCCTCCTGGACATGACTCCCGAGGGGCAGCCGGAGGACACGCGCAGGACGTCCGACATCTCCCGCCGGCATGCGGTCATCACCTCGTTCGACGGTGTCGTCACCGTGGTCGGCGGCAAGCTCACCACCTACCGGCGCATGGCCGAGGACGCCGTCGACGCCGCCGTGGCCGCGGCCCGCCTCGACGCGGCCCCGTCCCGCACCGCGGACCTTCCCCTGGTCGGCGCCGCGCCCCCGCGCGTCCTCGACACCCTGCCGGTGCCCCGACGCCTGCTGCGGCGCTACGGCACCGAGGCACCTGCCGTCCAGGCGCTCGGCGCCCGCGACCCCCGGCTCAACGACCGCGTACTGCCGGAACACCCGGTCACCCGGGCCGAGTTGCTGTGGGCGATCCGGCACGAGGGGGCGCTCGACGAGGCCGACCTGCTGGACCGGCGTACGCGCATCGGTCTGGTGCCCGAGGACCGGGCAGCCGCGCTGGACACCGCGCGCGAAGTGCTCGGGGAGGCCACGCCCCGGAAGAGCTGACCCACCGCCGCCCCTAGGGGGACGGCCGGTGCACGACCAGGCTCGCGACCTCGAACGACATCTCCGTGACGTCCGGGTCGGGCTCCGGGTGGTAACGCCCCGCGCACACGGAGAGGTTGACGATGAGGTGGGCGTGCCAGTCGCGTCCCACGCCGTTCCGGTTCGTGTAGACGGGCGTGTCGTTCAGCGTCCAGACGACGCGGCGCGCGCCGAACTCCACGGCCACGTCGACCCAGCCGCCGGGGCGGACGGCGTCGTCGCGGTGGTAGAGGTGGCCGCCGCGCACGTGGTTGGAGAACTCGAGCAGGTCGGGGTTGTCGGGGTGGTACTCGAAGACGTCGATCTCCTGGTCGCCGTCGCGCCACGTCCAGATCGCCGGCCACGCGCCCGTCTCGGTGGGCAGCCGCACCCGGGTCCGCAGCAGGTCCCCGGTCCGGACGAGGAACCCCTCCTCGCTGCCCTCGGTGGTCAGCAGCCCGGCGTCCCACAGTCCGTCGGGGCGACGTGTCGCGCGGAACGTCCCGCTGCGGCAGTAGTCGGGGTCCGCCACCAGGTGATCCAGTTTGTTGTCACCCGGGTTGACGGGTCCGCCGTCCGGATAGGCCCACGAGCGCCCCGCGACCCATTGCCGGGGCGAGGCGAAGTCGGCGGTGAAGACGGGGGCGGCGGCGAAGACGGGGTCGGCCGGCATACGGCTCCTCCTTGCCCGGAGACGGATGGGCGCTGGGGTTCTGCCCGAGGTGGGCCGCGGCATGCCGTCCGACGGACTGTCGCCAGCTCATATCACTCGGTGAGTGAAAACGCCCCCGTCACTTCGCCACGCCCTTGATCCCGCAAAAAGTTACCGTAGCGTAACTTTCCTTGGCGTTACCGGCGGTAACTAAGCAGTGCTAGTTTTTCGCGCACCCTGAAACGGAGCAGCGCGAGGAGTGCACTGTGAGCCGCAACAGAACCCGTCCGCGTTCCACGTTCAGCCGCCTGGCCGCCGCCGCGATCGCCACCGTGGCCTGCGTCGGCGTCAGCGCGACCCCGGCCGGCGCCGCCCCGGACACCGAACCCGTCGTGTCCCGGGGAGTCACCATCCCCGCCTTCTACACCCCGCCCATCCAACTGCCCGCCACCAACGGCACGTTGGTCCGACAGGAGCCCCTCCCCCTCGGACTCTCGCTGCCCGGCCTGGACGGCCGCCCCCTGCCGGGCACGGCGACCCGTCTGATGTACAAGTCCACCGACTCGAGCGGAAAGCCCGTCGCGGTGACCGGCGCCTACATCGAACCGTCCACCCAGTGGAAGGGCGACGGCCCCCGCCCCCTGGTGGCGGTGGCGTCGGGGACCATGGGCCAGGGCGACCAGTGCGCGCCCTCGTTCGCCCTGGAACACCCGCTCACCCTCAACGGGGAGACCGTGTCCATCGCCTACGAGAACCTGGCGATCTACCGTCTCCTCGCCACCGGAGCGGCCGTCGTCGTCACCGACTACGCCGGCCTGGGCGCGACCGACCGTCTGCACACCTACGTCAACCGCCTGGACCAGGGACACGCGGTGCTGGACGCCGTCCGCGCGGCGCGTGCCCTGCCCGGGACGTCCCTCATCTCCGGCTCCCGCGTCGGCCTCTACGGCTACAGCCAGGGCGGCGGCGCCAGCGCCTCGGCGGCCGAACTGCAGCCCACGTACGCACCCGACGTCCCACTGGCCGGGACCTACTCGGGCGCACCGCCCGCCGACCTGACCTCCGTCATGAAGGGGATCGACGGCAGTGCCCTGGCCGGTGCCCTGGGCTGGTCGATCAACGGCTTCGCCCAGGCCTACCCCGATCTGCGCAACGTCGTCGAGGCGAACATCAACGACGCCGGGCGCAAGGCCCTCGCCGACACGTCGACCATGTGCGTCGGCGACGCCGTCTTCGGCTACGGCTTCGCCAACAGCACCGCGTGGACGACCAGCGGGAAGTCCGTCGCCGACATCATCGCCGCCGAACCCCGCGCCCAGGCCGTCCTCGACCAGCAGCACATCGGGACGCTCAAGCCGACCGGCCCGGTGCGTCTGGCCACGGGTATCCAGGACGACATCGTTCCGCACGGCCAGGCCCGCCAACTGGCCGTGGACTGGTGCCGGAAGGGCGGCAACGTCACCTACGAGGCCGTCGACCTGCCCAACCTCGGCGACAGGATCCTCACCAACCACCTCGCCCCGCTCATCACCGACCAGACCGCGGCGATCTCCTGGCTCACCGACCGCCTGGAGGGCAAACCCACCACGTCCACCTGCTGGACGCTGCCCTTCCAGCGCTGACCCTCAGGGGCCCGTTCCACCGGCGGTGGAACGGGCCTCCCCCTGTCAGCGCTCTGCCCCGATGTCCCGGCCGGTCTCGACGGCCTCTGCGGTCTCGACGGTCTCGACACCTTGTACGGCTTCCCACGGCAGGGCCCCGGTGCCGTCGGCCCAGGACAGCAGCGCCTGTCGGTCCACACACACGATCCCGCACTGTTCGGCGTACTCCGCCGCCGGCGCGGTGAAGTCGCTGGTGGTGACCAGGACGGCGACGTCGGCTTCGTGGACGGTGAAGCAGGTGCCGCCGAAGCGCTGCATGTCCTGGGAGCCGACCCGGTGGGACTCGCCGTAGCGCTTGCACTGGATGACGACACGCCACCCCTCGGGGGACACGGCCACGACATCGGCGCCCAGATCCCCCGCCCCGCCGACGACTTCCACGGCGGAACAGCCGTCACGCTCGCAGAGAAAGGCGACCGCCGCCTCGAACTCCGCTGCGTCCAGGGCGTCATAGTCGATATCGATACCGGAGGCCACGCGCTGACGAGGAACGGGCGCGCGCTCCAGGGCTTCGGCCGCCTCCGTCGCCGCCTCGTCGAGAGCGGCCGCGGCCCGACGGGCAGCTCTCGCCACATGGATCCGGCGCCCCAGACCCGCGATGCCCGCACCAGCCAACAGCACGAGGACGAGCGCCCAGCCGGGATGTCGCTCGGCGGCATCGGCCACCGTGCGGACCGCGAGTCCCAGCACGCTCACGACCACGGCGAGAAGCACGAAGAACAGGGCTGTCGAGCGGAGGTCGAAGGCACGCCGAGGGTTCGTGGACGGAGTACGACGGGCGGGTGCGGCCACGGTGATGAGCCCCCTCTGGGATCGACGTGAAGACGTGAAGACGTGAAGATCACTTCCACCGTCTGCCCAGGATCGGCTCCTTCACGAGGGGTCGGCCGCCCCCGAGGTGGAGTGGATCGTGAAGATCTGGTCCAGGCCCACGATGCGCAGGATGCGAAGGGTGTTCGACGGTACGCCGGTCAGGGCGACGTCGGCACCGGCGGCCAGGGCGTGGTTGCGGGCGGCGATCAGGGCGGTGATGCCGCTGGAGTCGCAGAACGTGAGGCCGGCCAGGTCGAGGATCAGACACTGGCCGGGTTCGAGGGTGAACCGGGCGACACGGTCGCGCAGTTCGGTGGCGTTGGAGTAGTCGAGTTCTCCACCGATCTCCAGTACGGGTCCGGTGGCGGCGTCTCGGGGAGTGATCTTCAGCAGGCTCATGGCGTGTTCTTCGTCGAGGAGTCGGGGTCGGGTCGTGCGGGCGAAGGGGCTCCCAGGGCGAGGAGGGCGGTGTCGTCGTCCAGACCGTCTCCGAAGGAACGCAGCAGTCCGGTCAGCGCCTTGACGATGTCCTTCGGCGGGGCGCCGGCGTGGTGGCCGGCGAACTCGCGCAGGGCGTCGTCGCCGTACAGGGCGCGACCGGGCCCGGTGCGGGCCTCGGTGAGGCCGTCGGTGTACAGCAGCAGGGTGTCACCCGGGGCCAGTGTGGTGGTGGCCGGGGTGAAGCGTGCTGTGGGCAGTATGCCGACCAGGAGCCCGCCGGGGGTGTGCAGGAAGTCGCTGCCGCCGTCGGCGCGCAGGACCAGGGCCGGTGGGTGGCCGCCGGAGGCGAGGCTCACGGTGACGCGGCCGCTGTCCCGGTCGGGTTCGAGGGTGCCGAATATCGCGGTGCAGTAGCGGGGGTCGCTGTCGGTGTACCGCTCGTGGAGCACCGTGTTAAGGGTCGTCAGGGCGGCGACCGGATCGGGGTCGTGGAGGGCCGCCGCCCGCAGGGTGTAGCGGGTGAGCGAGGTGACGGCGGCGGCCTCGGGGCCCTTGCCGCACACGTCGCCCAGGAAGAACGCCCAGCGTTTGCCGTCGATGGCGAAGACGTCGTAGAAGTCGCCGCCGAGACGGTCGGGCGAGGCCGCGTGATAGTGGGCGGCGGTCGCCACTCCGGGCACGGCGGGGAGGGTGTCGGGCAGCAGGCTGCGCTGGAGGACGGCGAGCGCGTGCTGGAGCCGGGCGCGGTCGGCCTCCGCCTGCCGCCGCGCCGCCTCGGCGGCCTTCCGGCCGCGCAGGAGTTCCTCCTCGTAGGCGCGCCGGTCCCGGGCGTCGAAGAGGGTGGTGCGGATCAGCAGCGGCTCGCCCTCAGTGCCGTACTTGAGGGCAGAGGAGACCAGCACAGGGATGCGGGTGCCGTCGGGCGCCCTGATCTCCAGGGCGATGCCGCCGATCTCCCCCTGCATGCGCAGCAGCGGGGCGAAGTGCGTCTCGTGGTAGAGCTTGCCGCCCATGGTGAGCAGGTCGGTGAAGCGCATGCGCCCGACGACGGCGTCCCTGGTGAGGCCGAGCCAGCCGAGGAGCGTGGTGTTGATCTTCGCGATCGTGCCGTCCATCAGCGTGGACAGGTAGCCGCACGGGGCGGTCTCGTACAGTTCCTCCGCGCTGTCCTCCAGCAGCGCGGCGAAGGGAGCGTCGGCCGCGCCGTCGTCCCAGTCGTGCGGGTCGGGCGCTTGCCCGACGCGGCACATCACCGCAGGTCCGCGAGGAACCCGGTGATCGCCTCGTTGGTGGCCTCGGGCGCGGACAGGTGCGGGCAGTGTCCGGTGGCGTCCAGGGTGACCAGCCGCGAGCCCGGGATCGCCGCGTGCACGAAGGCGCCCACCTCGCGCGGTGCGATGACGTCCTGTGTGCACTCCAGGATCAGGGTCGGCACGGTGACCGCCTTCAGATCGTCCCGCGAGTCGGACAGGAAGGTGGTGCGGGCGAAGACGTGGGCCATGTCGGGGTCGGTGGCGCAGAAGCTGTTGGTCAGCTCCTCGCCCAGTTCGGGCCGCTCCGGGTTGCCCATGATCACCGGGGCCATGGCGGCCGACCAGCCCAGGTAGTTGGCGTCCAGCGACGCCAGCAGTTCGTCGATGTCCTCGGCGCTGAATCCGCCGCGGTAGCCCTCGTCGTCGAGGTAGCGGGGCGAGGGCGCGACCATCACCAGGGCGCCGATGCGTTCCGGGGCGGTGCGGGCGGCCAGTACGCCGATCATGGCGCTGACCGAGTGCCCGACGAACACCGCGTCCCGCAGGTCGAGTGCCTCGCACACCTCCACCACGTCCTGGGCGTAGCCGTCCAGGGAGGAGTACCGCTCCTCGCTGAAGGCGGACGGGTCGGAGCGCCCGGAGCCGACGTAGTCGAACAGCACCAGCCGGTGGGTGTCCGCGAGGGCGGGCACCGTGAGCCGCCACATGTTCTGGTCGCAGCCGAACCCGTGGACCAGCACCACGACCGGTCCCGTCGGGTTGCCGGTGACGGTGACGTTGTTGCGGCGTGGGATGTCCATGCCCGTGATCCTCTCACCACGGGCATGGGCGGTTCATCTCATCCAGTCCGGTGGTCGCCCCCGGCATCCAGCAACTGCTGGAAGTGGGTCATGCAGCTCGTACAGTGGCGGTCGGTGTCGGCCGAGCCGGGCCCCGCTGCGGACAGTTGCACTCCGCACAGGCTGCTTCTCGTGTGCCGGGCCACCACGTGCCACACCAGGTCGGAACTTCCGGTCTGCGGACCTACGCACATCTCGTACACGACGCGCCTCCCTTGACGGCGATGCTTCCAGCCCACCGCACCATCGCCGCCACGTCCCGGTGGGCGGGCCGTTCGCGTGAATTTCGGCGCGTTTCGGCGGCGCGACGATTGACGGAGGCGTCCTCGTGTCAGCCGGTGGCGAGGGCCCGCAGGTCCGTGGGAGCTCCCCTGAACGCGTCGTGGTCGCCGACCGTCCGGCCCGTCGAGGTGTACTGCCACATCGTGTAGTGGCTCCAGCCCGCGGGCAGGGTGCCCGCGTCGGAGGCGTACCGGGCGATCCACAGCGGGTTGGTGGCGGCGAAGCCGCTGTAGTTCCCGGTGCACTGGCTCCACCAGCTCGTCGCCGTGTAGATCACGGCGTCCCTGCCGGTGCGGGCCTTGTACCGGTTCAGGAAGTTCCGGATCCAGCTGACGAGCCCGCTCTGCGTCTTGCCGTAGCAGGCGTCGCCGTACGGGTTCCACTCCATGTCGAGCGCGCCCGGCAGCGTCTTTCCGTCCGCGGACCAACCGCCGCCGTGGTCGACGAAGTAGTCCGCCTGGGCGGCGCCGCTCCCGGTGTCCGGGGTCGCGAAGTGGTACGCGCCACGGACCATGCCGATGTCGTAGGAGCCGCCGTACTGCTGGGTGAAGGAGGGATTGCGGTAGTCGGTGCCCTCCGTCGCCTTCGAGTAGGCCCATTTGACGCCGTTGCCCCACAGGGTCGACCAGGCGACGGAGCCCTGGTAGCTGGCCACGTCGACACCTTCGGTGAGGGTGCCCCGGGTGCCGCCGGGCGTGCCGGACCACCCGTCGTGGGTCAGGACGCCCATGCCCATGTAGGCGGAGCCGCGTATCGGGACGTGGCCGGCGGACGAGCCGCGGACCGGGCGGGGGTCGGCCGACGAGGGGGCGGCGGACAGGGGGACGAGGAACGCGAGCACGGCGAGCAGCAGGCCCGTCGTGCGCAGGGGGAAGCGGCGCGCCGCTGTGATCAGGGATCTATTCACGGATCCCATCCGACCCACAGTCACGTCTCCCCGCACGTCGGCGTCGTCCACCCGGGGCGCCACCCTTCTCGCGTACGACCCCGTGGTCGAACGTCTGAACGTCGGGTGTCCGGGTAGGCGGGCGTGACAGGTCATCACCTGCGCCGTCCGTCACCACCCGGACGGCGCCGAGCCATCAGGGGTTGGGATGAGGAGCTTGGTCCGACGGCGCGGCCGCACGACTCGGGAGCTGTCCGCGCGACGCGCACGCCACCTGCGGGCGCAGTTGGGTGTCGCGGCCGACATCGCCATCACCGTGCGGCGCAGGGAGGTGGTCGCCCGGCTGCGGGCCGACCTCCGCGCGGGCGGCGAGCGGGTGCTGCGCGGCCGCGTGACCGTCGACGACGTCCTCGAATACGCCCGCCGGCACTTCGGCCTCACCGCGGTCCCCCGCGAACAGGCCGCCTCCGTATTGCGCTCACGCTACGCACTGCGGGTCGGCAACGTGGACCTGGACACCGACGCGTACTGCGCGGCGTACCGCCCGAGCGCGGCCTGAGCGGCATCTGTCGGGCCGGCCCGGGCACCCCCTTACG
The DNA here is from genome assembly GCF_042888465.1 of Streptomyces sp. NPDC002888. Taxonomy (NCBI): domain Bacteria; kingdom Bacillati; phylum Actinomycetota; class Actinomycetes; order Kitasatosporales; family Streptomycetaceae; genus Streptomyces; species Streptomyces sp. NPDC002888. Next base: position 155,482 of record NZ_JBIAPU010000007.1, read on the forward strand.
ACGGAGTGCGTGTGCGGCCGCCACCTGACACTCACCTCGGTGGCGCCACCCCCTCCGGCAGCGGGGACCGGCTCACCCGGATCTTCGACTGGCCGTGCGGTCGCTGTTCCCAGTCCGCCATGAGGCGTGCGTACAGGCCGTGCCCGCGGGCGAGGGACAGGAGGGTCTCTGCGCGGTAGTAGAAGTCCTCGTGCAGTACCTGGTGTTCGGTGCCCTCGGTGCGGTCGAAGGTGAAGTCGAAGAACCCCTTCTCGGTCATGACGCGTCCGACGTGAGCCATGCACTCCTCGATGACGTGCGGCGGGGAGTGGGAGAAGACGCTGTGCGCGTGGACGACGTCGAAGTGGTCGCCGGGCAGGAAGTCCAGGGTGAGGTCGCCGGTGAGGGTCAGGTGCGGCAGCTTGTCCTGGAGCCTGCGCTCGGTGAGCGTCTTCTTGGCGGCGATCAGGATGTCGGGCGAGATGTCGATGCCGTAGTAGTGGCCGGGGTCGAGGTGGTCGACGAAGCGCCAGCCGCCGCGCAGGTTCCCGCAGCCGATGTCGAGCATGCGGTGTTCGGGGAGCAGCCCGTGCTCGATGAGGTAGTCGAACTGCATCTGCCCCAGTGCGAGCCAGCGTTCATGGGTCCTGCTCCCGACGGCGGCCTCCGCGTCGCGGCGGGTGTCCGAGGCCATCACCGCCCGGTAGTAGCCGACGTGGTCGGGGTGCCTGAGACGCAGCCAGGCGTCCCGGCCGGCGCGGCGGAGGTAGGGGGCGACACGGCCGGGGTGGAGCAGGGCGTAGCCGACCTTGTGGGTGAGGGTGGCGCGGTTGCGGTCCGGTTTCCTCGTGGGGTTCACGTGCTGGGCCATGGCGGTGACCTCCGTACGGGGGGGCTCCCCGGTGCGGGGAGGAGCCCGTGAGAACTCTGCCTGTCCACAGCACCACCGCCCCCGCCGGTCCACCAGCGAACCGGCCCGTCCGGGTGGCGGAGGGTGTCCGGAGGCACCGCCCGCACGACAAGCGCGTTACTGACGGGTTCATTTATGTCGGACCCGCTGTTCGAGCGCCGAGGCCGATCATCTTTACTCTGTGGGGCCGTCACGTACACGGAGCGTTGAGCGCGGAGCAGCGCCCGTCGTAGGAAAGGAAGTCATGGGGTCCCATCCGAACAGCGGGCCGACAGCCCCTCACGAGCCCCTGGAGTCGATGAGCCTGGAGCCGCTCATGACCCGGGACTACGAACGTGACCCCGCCCTCGTCTACGAGCGGCTGCGCCGGATCCACGGTCCGGTGGCGCCGGTCGACCTGCTGGGGGTGCCGGTCTGGCTGGTCCTGGGCTACGAGGAGTCGCTGGAGGTCCTGCGGGACGACCCCGCGTGGCCGAAGGGCCTGGAGAACTGGCGGGCGCGTGAGGAGGGGCGGCTGCCCGAGGACTGGCCGCTGGCGCCGTCCCTCGACGTCAACCATGTGCTCATACAGGGCGGGGAGGGATACCGGGGCCTGCGCACCGCGTGGGACGCCGCGCTCAGGCCGTTCCAGGACCCTCGGCGTGCCCAGGCCCGGCAGCTCAGGGCCAGGATCGCCCGCGACGCGGACGAGCTGATCACGTTGCTCTCCCAGGGAGGCGGCACCGGCTGGGCGGATCTGTCCGCCCAGTTCTCGCGGCCGTTGCCACTGATGGTCGCCAGTCATCTGCTCGGCTTCCCCGGCTCCCAGCACGACGACGCGCTGATGGACATGTGGCGGGTGCTGGACGCCGGCCCCGACGCCGGGCCCGCCCTGGACCGGCTGCTGGCGGCCCTGGCGGAGCTGGGCGCCCTGAAGATGAAGGAGCCGGGCGACGACTTCCCGTCGTATCTGCTCGCCGCCCACCCCGGCCTCGGTGTCGAGGAGTTGTCCCGGGAGCTGATGATGCTGCTCGGCATGACCTCGGACCATGTCGGCATCCTGATCTCCAACACGGTCGTCGAGGTGATCAGCGGGGACGCCTCGACGCGGGCCAGCCTGTCGGCGGGGATGATCCGGGAGACCATGAACCGGGTGGTGATGCAGAAACCACCGCTGATCAACTTCGTCCCGCGGTTCCCCGTCGCCGACACCCGGCTGGGCCACTACACCATCGCGGCGGGCGACCCGGTGTGGGTGTCCGTCGGTGCCGCGCACGCCGACCCCGCCTTCTCGGACAACGTCTGCCCCGCCTCGACCATCAGCACCCGGGCGCACCTGGCCTGGGGCGCCGGACCGCGCCAGTGCCCGGCCAGGGAACTGGCGACCACCACGGCGGCGATCGGTGTGAGCCGGCTGTTCGAGCGCCTGTCCGGGCTGGAACTGTCCCTGCCCCTCGACCAACTCCCCTGGCGCTCCTCCCCCTTCATGCGGGGCCTGCGCTCGCTGCCCGTGCGCTACACCCTCGCGGACCCGCCCACCACCCCACCCACGGCCGCGCCGCCCCTTCCCGCCGCGCCTCCCTCCCTCGGTCCGGCTCCGGACCCCGACGGCACCGAAAGGCCGCGTTCCTCGCTGTGGCGCTACCTGGCGGGGCTGGTCCGCGGACGGTGACCGGTGCCGGCGTCGACTCCCGAGCACCAGGGCGACCACAACGAACTCAACCTCTCTTGCTGACACAAGTGGGGCCACTCACGCGTCGAGTCGCACACTCGTGACGTCGTCTGTCTTCCGTCGACCGTCGTCCATCGTTGGTCGTTCGTCGTTGGTCGTTCGTCGTTCGCCGACCGGGAGTGAGGGGTTGTGGAGGGTTCCGTGCGTGCCTTGCGTGGTGCCGTCGCCGCGGCTCTGGCCCTGCTCGTCGTGAGTGCGTGCGGGGCCTGGCCGGGCGGCGGGGAGCGGCCCGGCGGCGAACTGCGGATCATGGTTCCCAACACTCCCGGCGGCGGCTACGACACCACGGCACGGACCGCCGCGAGAGTGATGCAGGAGGCGAGGATCGCGGTGGACGTCCAGGTCTTCAACCTCCCGGGCGCCGGCGGCACCGTCGGCCTGCAGCGCATCTTCAACGAGCGGGGCAACGGCACCCTGGCTCTGCAGATGGGCCTGGGCGTCGTCGGGGCGTCGCATGTCATGCACTCCGAGGCGGCCCTCGCCCGGACCACCCCCCTCGCCCGCCTGATCGAGGAGGCGGGCGCCGTGGTCGTACGGAGGGACTCCCCGTACCGGACGATCGACGACCTCGTCGCCGCGTGGCGCCGGGACCCCGGCCGCATGTCCGTCGGCGGCGGCTCCGCACCCGGCGGGCCGGACCACCTCCTGCCCATGGAACTCGCCAGGGCGGTCGGCATCTCCCCCGAGCGGGTCGACTACGTGGCCTACGACGGCGGCGGAGGTGACCTGCTGCCCGCCCTCCTCGACGGGAAGGTCGACTTCGCCACGAGCGGGTTCGGTGAGTTCCTCGGTCAGATCGACGCCGGCCGACTGCGGGTTCTCGCAGTCACCAGTGAGAAGCCGGTCCGCGCTCTCCCGGGTGTCCCGACCCTCAAGTCCTCCGGTGTCGACCTGGTCTTCCACAACTGGCGGGGCCTCGTCGCCCCACCCGGCGTCAGCGCCGCGGACGAGAAGCGCTGGACCGACGCCCTCACCGCGCTGCACGACTCGCCCGCATGGCGGGCCGAGCTCACCCGGCACGGCTGGGACGACGCCTTCCTCACCGGCGAGGCGTTCCGGAGATACCTGAAGCGGCAGGACGAGTTCGTCGCCCGACTCGTGGCGTGACACCCCCACGCCAAGGAAAAGTCATGTGATCGCAAAGACCACAACCTCCCTTGCTTACCGAAGGGAGACAGCCGGTTTTACCCGCGGGCACCATGTGGGCCACCCCAGCACCTCGAAAGGTGGTGACTCCCATGCGTCTGCGGACCTCCCTGAATCTGCTGGCGGCGGCCGTGCTCGTCCTCGCGGGACCGCCCCTGCTCACCACGGGCGGCGGCACCGAGAGCGGCACGCAGATCCCGGGCCTGCGTTTCATGGTCCCGAACTCGCCCGGCGGCGGGTACGACATCACGGCCCGCACCGCCGCGAAGAACGCCGAGGACGCCGGACTCACGCACAACATCGAGGTGTTCAACCTGCCGGGCGCCGGCGGCACCGTCGGTCTGAGCCGGCTGGTGAGCGAGCACGGCAACGGCAAGCTCGCGATGTCGATGGGCCTCGGCGTCGTCGGCGCCGTCCGCTCCAACCACGCGCCGAAGACGCTCGCCGACACCACCCCGATCGCCCGGCTCACCGAGGAGCAGGACGTCGTCGTGGTCGCCAAGGACTCCCCGTACCGGACCGTCGACGAGCTCATCGACGCCTGGAAGGACGATCCGGGCAAGCTGCCGGTGGGCGGCGGTTCGTCGCCCGGCGGGCCGGACCACCTCGCGCCGATGCTGATGGCCCGGGCCGCCGGGATCGCCCCGAAGCAGGTCAACTACATCCCCTTCGACGGCGGCGGCGAACTGCTCGCCTCGATCCTCGGCAACAAGGTCGCCTTCGGGGTGTCCGGCGTCGGCGAGTACCTCGACCAGATCAAGGCGGGCGAACTGCGGGTGCTCGCGGTCACTGGCCCGGAGCGGGTCGACGAGCTCGACGCGCCCACGCTCAGGGAGTCGGGCTATGACGTGAGCTTCACCAACTGGCGCGGCATCGTCGCCCCGCCCGGCCTGTCCGACGCCGAGCGCGACAAGCTCACCGGCCTGGTGCGGGAGCTGCACGGCTCGCCGGAGTGGCGGGCGTCGCTGCGGCAGAACGGCTGGGACGACGCCTTCCTGACCGGCGAGAAGTTCGGCGCGTTCCTGGACGCCCAGGACGAACGCGTCGTCTCCGTACTCAAGGAGCTGGGCCTGTGACGACCTCCGCCGTTCCCGGGACCGAGACCGCGAAGCGCTCCTCGTGGGTGCAGGAGCACTCCGAACTCGGCGTCTGTGTCCTGCTGCTGGCCCTTGGTGTGCTGGTCCTGACCGACGCCCTCACGATGGACGTCGAGATCACCCAGCGCGGGCCCGTCGGGCCGAAGACCGTACCGGTCGTCGTCGGTGTCGGCCTGCTGGTGATCGCCGCCCTGCTCGCCCTCGACGTGCTGCGCGGCGGCCGGGGGCAGGCCGAGAGCGGCGAGGACGTCGACCTGTCCGAACCCGCCGACTGGCGCACGGTGCTGCTGCTCGCCGGGGTCTTCCTGGGCGCGGCCGTCCTCATCGAACCCGCCGGCTTCCCCGTCGCGGGCGCGCTGTTGTTCTGGGGAGCCGCCTTCGCACTCGGCAGCCGTCGCATCGACCGCGACCCGCTCATCGCGGCCGTCCTGTCCCTCGTCACCTACGCCGTCTTCAACAACCTGCTCGGGGTTCCGCTGCCCGGTGGTCCGCTGATGGGAGTGCTGTGACATGAATGCCCTCAACTCCCTGCTGGACGGCTTCGGTACCGCGCTGACCCCGCTCAACCTGCTGTGGGCGGCGCTCGGCGTGCTGCTCGGCACCGCGATCGGCGTCCTGCCCGGCATCGGCCCCGCGATGGCGGTGGCGCTGCTGCTGCCGGTGACGTACGGACTCGAACCGATCGGCGCGTTCATCATGTTCGCGGGCATCTACTACGGCGCCATGTTCGGTGGTTCGACGACCTCGATCCTGCTCAACACCCCCGGTGAGAGCGCGGCCGTGGTCGCGGCCATGGAGGGCAACCCGATGGCCAAGTCGGGGCGCGGCGCGCAGGCGCTGGCGGCCGCCGCCATCGGGCACTTCGCGGGCGGCATGGTCGGCACGGTCCTGCTGGTCGCGCTGGCTCCGGCGGTCGCGGACCTGGCGGTGGACATCGGCGCGCCGGACTACTTCGCCATCATGGTTCTGGCGTTCATCGCCGTGACGTCGGTGCTGGGTTCGTCCCGGATCCGGGGTCTGGCGTCCCTGCTGATCGGGCTGACGCTCGGCCTGGTGGGCCTGGACCAGATGACCGGCCAGCAGCGTCTGACCTTCGGCTCGCTCCAACTCGCCGACGGCATCGACGTGGTGATCGTGGCGGTCGGTCTGTTCGCGATCGGCGAGGCCCTGTGGGTGGCGGCCCATCTGCGGCGCAGTCCGGGCGAGCCGATCCCGGTGGGCCGGCCGTGGCTCGGACGTGACGACGTGCGGCGGACCTGGAAGTCGTGGCTGCGCGGCCCGTTCATCGGCTTCCCGTTCGGCGCGATCCCGGCCGGCGGCGCGGAGATCCCCACCTTCCTGTCGTACGTCACGGAGAAGCGCCTGTCGAAGCACAAGGACGACTGGGGCAAGGGCGCCATCGAGGGCGTGGCCGGACCGGAGTCGGCGGCGTCGGCCTCGGCGGCGGGCACCCTGGTGTCGATGCTGACCCTCGGGCTGCCCACGACGGCGGTCGCGGCGGTGATGCTGGCCGCCTTCCAGCAGTACGGCATCCAGCCGGGGCCCTTGTTGTTCGAGCGCGAACCCGACCTGGTGTGGGGTCTGATCGCGTCCCTGTTCGTCGGCATGGTGCTGCTGCTCGCGCTGAACCTGCCGCTGGCGCCGCTGTGGGCGAAGCTGCTGCGCATCCCCCGGCCGTACCTGTACGCGGGGATCCTCTTCTTCGCCGCGGTCGGCGCGTACGCGGTCGGCGGCGAGGTCGTCGACCTGGTGATCCTGCTGATCATCGGCCTGATCGGCTTCGGCATGCGACGCTACGGCCTGCCGGTCCTGCCCACCGTCATCGGCGTCATCCTCGGGCCCAACGCCGAACAACAGCTTCGGCGCGCGCTCCAGATCAGCGACGGCAGCGTCACGGGACTGGTCAACACGCCGTTCTCGGTGACGGTGTACGCGGTGATCGTGCTGCTGCTGGTGTGGCCCCTGCTGAGGAAGGTCACCGCCCGCGGCCGTCCCGCCTCCTGAACATCCACCGGCTCTTTCGCTGTCGCCGGTCGCACGTCATGATGATGCGACTCGTCGCACGAGCCTCCCGGTCGTGTCAGCAGCAGAGATTGAGTTCCGTCGTGGTCGCCACCTTCCGCCGCCATACCCTAGCGGGCGAGATGCTGGTGCTTCAGCTCGCCATCGTCGTGGTCGTGCTGCTGGCGGTCGCGGCGGTCTCGCTCGCCCAGTCGGAGGCCACCTTCGACCGGGTCGAGGGCCGCCGGGTCGGTGCGCTGGCCGAGCAGCTTGCCGCCAATCCGCTGGTACGCAACCAACTGCCGCGGCCGGCGCCGGAGGAGACCCTGGGTCCGTTGATGCACTCGACCCTGGTGCAGTCCGGGGTGACCTCCGTCACCGTCGCCGACGCCTCCGGACGCGTCGTCAGTTCGACCAATCCCACGGTCGTCGGCGACCGTCTGCCCCTGGGGCCGGGGGTGACCGAGGGGCGGGGCTGGTCCGGTGCGGTCACCTGGGACGGCAGCCATGAGCTGGTGGCCCAGGTTCCGGTGCTCGGCGCGACGCATCGTGACCTGGGGCGGACCCTGGGCATCGTCATGATCGGGGAGCGGTCCCCGACGGTGTGGCAGCGGCTCAACGGAGCGTCCTCGTACCTCCTCGCCTACCTCGGAATCGCCAGCGGGCTCGGCCTGGCGGGCTCCTGGCTGCTGGCCCGGCGCGTCAAACGGCAGACCCTCGGTCTGGAGCCGCGGGAGATCGCCGGGCTGGCCGAACACCGCGAGGCCATGCTGTACGGGATCGCGGAGGGGGTGATCGCCCTCGACCCGCAGCAGCGCCTCACTCTGGTGAACGAGATGGGCAGGCGGCTGCTCGACCTGCCCGAGGCGTGCGTCGGCAGGACGCTGGCCGACCTCGGCATCGAGGGCAGGCTGCGGGACGTACTCACCGGAGCCCGACAGGAGACGACGAACCGGCACGACCAGGTCGTGGTCCGCAACGGCCGTGTGCTGGTGATGAACAGGATGACCGTCACGAAGGACGACCGGCTGCTCGGGTCGGTCACCACTTTGCGGGACCGTACCGAACTGGCCCGGCTGGAACGGGAGATCGGCTCGTTCCGCAGTTCCTCCGAGCTGCTGCGGGCGCAGGCCCACGAGTTCGCCAACCAGTTGCACACCATCTCCGGGCTGATCCAGATCGGCGAGCAGGACGAGGTGGTGCGCTACATCCGCACGCTGACCCGGCGCCGCCAGTCCCTGGACATGACCATCGGCCGCCGTGTTCACGACACGGCCGTGGCCGCGCTCCTCATGGCGAAGTCCTCCCTCGCCGCCGAGCGGAAGGTCACGTTGAGGATCTCGGACGGCACGGCTCTCGGGCGGCTCGCCGCGGAGGACGCCGCCGATGTGGCGACCGTGGTCGGCAACCTGGTCGACAACGCCGTCGACGCCGCCGCCGGGGGCGGATCCGGCGCTCACGAGGCCTGGGTCGAGGTCGAGCTCAGGCAGGACGCGGCCAGTGTGGAGATCGTGGTGCGCGACTCGGGCCCCGGCATCGCACCCGAAGTCGCTCAGGAGGTCTTCACCCACGGCTTCACCACCAAGGCCGCCGAGAAGGGCGAGCGGGGCATCGGACTCGCCCTGACCCGGCTCGTCTGCGAGCGCCGTGGCGGGGAGATCACGGTGACCAACACCCCCGCCGGTGCAGAGTTCACCGCGCGCATGTCCGTGAGCCACCCCGTCGAGGCGGTGGCGGAAGGAGCGGCCCCATGACCGCAGTTGCCGACATGATCGACGTCCTCGTCGTCGACGACGACTTCATGGTGGCCCGGGTTCACCGGACCTTCGTCGCGCGGGTGCCCGCCTTCAGGGTCGTCGGTACGGCGGGCACCGGCCAGCAGGCCGTCGCGGCGGTCGACGAGCTCCGCCCCGACCTCGTCCTGCTCGACCTCTATCTGCCGGACGTCTTCGGTCTGGACGTCATCCCCAGACTGCGCACCGCCGGACACGACTGCGACGTCATGGTCATCAGCGCCGCCCGCGAGGCCGACACCGTACGCGGCGCCGTACGCCACGGTGTGGTCGACTACCTGCTCAAACCCTTCGACTACGAGGACCTGCAGCCCCGCCTGGAGCGGTACGCCGCCCAGCGCGGCCGTCTGCTCACGGCGGTGGTGCGCGACCAGGCGGACATCGACCGGGTCCTGTCCCAAGGCTTCGTCCCCACCACGGGCACCGCGCTGCCGAAGGGCCTGAGCGTGGAAACAGCCGGCCTGGTCGAACACGCCCTCCGTGGCACGCCCGGCACCCTTTCCGCCGCCGAGTGTGCCGCCGCCATCGGCATCTCCCGCGTCAGCGCCCGCCGTTACCTGGAGCACTTCCACACCACCGGCAACGCCGCCGTGTCGCTCCGCTACGGTGCCGCGGGCCGGCCGGAGCGCCGCTATGGGTGGCGGGACTGAGTCAGGGTCAACTGCCTCAGGTGCCGGTGTACCCGAGCTGGCGTCGCATGTACGGCGTCATGAGGGTCTTCGCCTTCGCCAGGACGGACGTGCGGCCGCCGAGGACCGCCGTCTCACCGCCCGGCACCGGCAGCATGGTCAGTCCGTCGGCCGGGCCGAAGGGCACGATGATCGGGGTGCGGTGGATCGGCCGGTAGAGGCGGGGCTCCTTGCGGTGCTTGCCGGAACTGTTGAGGTAGGCACGGATGTTCCAGGCGGCGAGGTCCGCCTGGGCCAGCGCGGCGGGGGTGATCTTGAGCTCGGTGGCGTCGTTCGCGTCACCGACCGCGAAGACGTCCAACCAGCCGTCGACCCGCAGCGTGCGGTCGACCTTGATGTGCCCGTCCTTGTTCAGCCAGTCGCCGTGCCCGCCCAGGCGCAGCCAGAGCGTGTTGGGGGTGGTGCCCGTCGCCCAGAAGGAAAGGTCGGCGTCGATGATGTTGCCCTGGGCGTCGCGATAGGTGCCGAAGTCGTTGCCGGGGGACATGAAGGAGTCGAGCCGTACCTCCACGTCGTGGGATTCCAGCCAGGCGCGCGCCTTGCGCCCGGCCCGCTCGCTGCCCGTGGCGTGGAGCAGGGCCGGCCCGGAGTGGGCGAGCGTGACCCGTGCGTCCGGCCGGGCCAGGCGGATCTCGGCGCTCAGCTCGACGCCGGAGGGCCCGCCGCCGACGACGAGGACGTGCTCGGCGGCGCCGATCCTCTGCTGGTGCGCGGAGAACGACTTGATCGCCTCCTCGGTGGTGGTGCCGGTGAAGCGGGCCGGTTCGGGGTAGTCCGCGCCGGTGGCGATCACCACCACGTCGTACGGCAGCCGCTCGCCCGTGGCCAGCACCACCTGCCGTTCGGCGGTGTCGATGCGGACGGCCTTGCCCGCCACCACACGGCCGTTGCGCAGCAGCCGGTCGTAGGGGATGAAGGGGGTCACCGTCCAGTTCGGGTGAACGCCGGCCCGGAGGGAGGCGATGCGATGGAAGAAGACCTCCTTGCGGTCCACCAGCGTGACCCGAGCCGTTGCGTCCAGTCGTTTCGCCAGACGGACGCCCGCATAGCCGCCGCCGATCACCACTACATCGCCGTCACGCACGCCGAATCTCCTGTACCAGGTGGGGGTAAAGCGAGCGCCGCGGCGGGGGGCACCCTCGGCCACTCGGTCTGCCGGTGAGCGTAACGCTTGAAACCTCAAGCTCTGGTGAGGGTGTGTGAGCATTCTGTGAAGTGACGGCATGCGCTTGCCGAGCGAACCGGGGAGAGCCGATCGAACTAGAACGACACGTCGAAGTAGTCGATGTTGTTGAGGCTTACTTCGAGGTCGTCGGCGCGGCGCCCGCCGTCCTTGAAATACACCTCTTGCAATCCCTCGGCGACGATGTCGCGCATCTGCTGGTCGCTCGCACCCTGCTCGCGGGCGTCGAAGAGGCGGCGGGCGTACTCCGGCGGAAGGTGTACGGTCAGCCGGCGGAATCGGCCGTCGTCCGTGGTGCCGATCGGCGCCGTGTAGCCGAACTGGGCGCGGGTCTCCAATCGCCGCCTGCAGCGCCGACGCCTCGACCAGCCCGCCCCTCCTCAGCCCCTCCGGTTCCCAGGTGGCCCGCGCGGAGGAGAAACGGAGCAGTACGGGGAGGGTGCACCCTCTCGACCTGACCGCCGTTCCCGCCACTCTCGACCTCGGCGCCGGCATCATGGCCGAGTCCTGGGCCTTCGGCGGCCAGGTCCCCGTGAAGGAGCTCCGCATCTCGGCCGGCGACACCGTCACCGCCGAGCTGTCCAACCAGTTGCCCGACGGGACCACCACCTCCGTCCACTGGCACGGCATCGCGCTGCGCGGCGACATGGAGGATCCCCAGGAGCCGCTGTCGTACGACGACGAGTGGGTCGTCGTCCTCGACGACTGGCTCGACGGCGTGACCGGCATCCCCGAGGAAGTCTTCACCGAAGTCAGCCACTGCATGGGCGGGATGGACAAGGACGAGACGACGGCTTCGCCGCCCCGGTCCCCCGGGGACGACATGCCGACCGGGTTCATGCTCATGGGCACCACCAGCGAGCTGCTCGGCGGCGAGGCGGGGGACGTGAAGTACCCGTACCACCTGGTCGACGGACGAGTGCCGGCCGACCCGGCCGTCCACACCTGCAAGCCGGGCCTGCGCGTCCGCCTGCGGATCATCAACGCGGGCAGCGACACCGCGTACCGGGTGGCACTCGGCGGCCACAGACTCACCATCACCCACACCGACGGCTTCCCCGTCGAGCACCAGCAGGTCGACGCGCTGCTGATCGGCATGGGCGAGCGGTACGACGTCCTGGTCACCCTCGGCGACGGCGTCTTCCCGCTTGTCGCGCTCGCCGAGGGCAAGGACGCCACCGGCATGCCGTCCTGCGCACGGGGTGGGGCAGCGCGCCGAAGCCGGAGGTGCGACCGAGCGAACTGGACGGCCTGATCGTGACCGCGTCGCAGCTGCGCGCCGCCGACGACGTCCGACGGGACGCGAGGGAGACCGACCGGGTTCACCGGATCAAACTGACCGGCAGCATGGACAAGTACGACTGGGCCATCAACGGCAAGCGGTTCGACATGAGCAACCCGACCGCCAACCCGCTGCTCGTCGAGGAGGGCGAGCGCGTCCGGCTCGACTTCGTCAACGCCACCGGCATGTGGCACCCGATGCACCTGCACGGCCACACCTACCAGCTCAGCGGCACCGGCCCCCGCAAGGACACCACCATCATGCTGCCGAAGAGGAACGTGTCGGTCTTCTTCGACGCGGACAACCCGGGCCAGTGGATGCTGCACTGCCACAACGCCTACCACGGCGAGGCCGGGATGATGGCGCTCGTGGCCTACGGAGCCTGAGCCTTCGGTTCCCGGACCTTCGCCTCAGCCACGCCCGGTCGTCAGCCGCCCGAGGCCGCGGACCACTTCTGGTTGGGGTTGCCGGTGCAGCTCCACAACTGCACGGAGGAGCCGTTCGCCGTGCCGTTGCCGGTCACGTCGAGGCAGAGTCCGGACAGGTCGTTGGTGACGCTGCCGTTCGCTTGGAAGGTCCACTTCTGACTGGCGCCGCCGTTGCAGTCCCAGGTGACGACCTTCGTACCGTTCGCGGTGCCGTTGCCAAAAGCGCCCAGGCACTTGCCCGCGATCTGCAACTCCCGGTTCGTGGAGTACAGGTACTGCTGGTTGGCGTTGCGCCGCGGTGACCAGTGAGTCCAACCGCGATGTTGCGTTCCCTACATTTCCCATCGATTTACTAGGAAAGTGTTGACGGCCCTCCCGGCGGGTGCGCAGGATGATGCACATGCCCCACACGCAGCAGCGACTCGTTCGTCGTCGGCATGTCGACTTTGGTCACGTCGTCAGTGCCGCCTGCTGTCGCGCCTGAGGCACGCGGCTCACACATGGCGCGTGCCGTTCCGCTCCTTCTCTCTCCTCCCAGGTGATCAGGCGCACCCACCCACTGCGCCTGGTGGCCCGACGTACTTCTGAAGGACGACCGCCATGACCACGGCACTTCCGGCCCAGGCCACTCCCTCGGACTCGCCACTCCCAGAGATGCGCCATCTCCGCCTCGTGGGCGACACCGCTCAGGAAGGCGACGAGGGACGTGTCGCCGAGGTGGACGGACGCGAACTCGACCTCACCTACCTGGAGTTCGGGCTGCCGGCCCATCTCGTTCTACAGGCCCACCAGGTGCATTCGCGCGAGCAGTTGATGGCCGGCATCCGGGGCTACGACCACATCGGCGACGGCCGCACCGTGGATGTCCACATCGCGCGGCTGCGCCGCAAGCCGGGCACGGATCACCGGCACCGGATGGTCACCGTACGGCGCGTGGGCTACAAGTACGTGCCCGACCAGCACGAGAGCTCCAACACCGCATCCTGCCACCGACCTTGAGGAGACCACCACCATGGGCGTTGCCACTGCGCCGTCCGGCCCCGCCTCGGAATCCGTCCTGACCGGGCCCGGCCGTGTGCACTGGCTGCGTGTGACCCGCGAGACGGCGGACGACCTGGCCACGGACGCGGTGGCCAGGGAGCAGGCAGGCAAGGCCCCGTTCGACGAGGTGTCCCGGCTGCGCGAGTCGGGACTGCTGACGCTCCTCATTCCGGCCGAGCTCGGGGGAGGCGGCGCCGACTGGCCCACGGCCTACGCCGTCGTCCGGGAGATCGCCGCAGCCGACGGCGCGATCGGTCAACTGCTCGGCTGTCACTACTTCCTGTCGTGGAGCGCCCGGTTCTTCACCGAGCCCTCTCTCGCCGCTCAGGTCGAGCGGCAGTCCGCGGCGGGGCAGTGGTGCTGGGGCGGTGGTTTCGCCCGTCAGGAACCGCCTCTGACGCTGGCCAGGACCGCCGCCGGTCAGGTGCTCGACGGCCGGCAGAGCTACGCCACCGGGGTCCTGGTCGCCGACCGCCTCGCCGTGCGGGCCGTACGGGCCGATACCGGCGAACCACTCGCCGTCGTCGTCGATCCCGCCCATCACGGCGTGGGGATCGACGGTGACGCCGACTCCTTCGGCCAGCGGCTCGCGGCCGGCGGGAGCGTGGAGTTCGACGGTGTACCGGTCGCCGCCGACGACGTACTCGGCTCCCTGTCCGCGGACGAGGATGTCCTGTCGCCCCTGGCTGCTCTGGCATCGCCGGTCGGGCGTCTCCTCTCCGTCCAGCTCCGTCTCGGCATGGCTGAGGGAGTGCTCGCGGAAGCCCGTGAGTACAGCAGGGCGGGCCACTCACCCTGGCACCCGGACTGGCCGGTCGGCTCCCCCCAGGACCCCCAGGTGATGACCGCCTACGGAGAACTCACCGTCCTCACCCGCGCCGCGTCCGCGCTCGCCGATCAAGCCCAGGAAGCCGTGCACGGCGGGCTGGCACGCGGCGAAGACCTCACCTACGACGAGTACGCGGAGATCTCCGTCCTCGTGGCCATGGCCGAAGCCGCCGCCTCCAGGGCCGCGCAGGAGTCCACCGCCCGCGCCCTCGACATCGTCGGCGCCCGCTCCGCGTCCTCACGGCTGGGCTTCGACCGCTTCTGGCGCAATGCCCGGACCCACACCTTGTACGAGCCCGTCGCCCACCGACTCCGCGATGTCGGGGACTACTTCCTCAACGGCGCGCACCCTCCGTTCGTCCTGCCTGTCTGACCGAGAGGCCCTGGAGCGTCGGACCAGCACTCGCCATGAGGGACATTCGCCACGCGACCACGGGCCGGCGCCCAGGCAGGCACGGTCGGCGATCATCGCCCCGCTTCTGGGCAGCGCCCACCCGACCGAACCAGTACGGGATAATGCACACATGCGGATATCAGCCAGAGCGGACTACGCGGTACGTGCCGTGCTACAGCTCGCCGCGTCAGGGGATGACGGACCACTGAAGGCCGAGGCCATCGCCGAAGCCCAGGACATCCCGCACAAATTCCTTGAAAGCATCCTCAACGACATGCGCCGGGGCGGTCTCGTCCTCAGCCAGCGGGGTGGCAACGGCGGCTACCGGCTGGCCAGGCCCGCCGAGTCCATCAGCATCGCCGACGTCATACGCACGGTGGACGGACCACTGGTCTCGGTGCGCGGGGTCCGCCCCCCGGAGCTGTCCTACACCGGCCCTGCCGAGACGCTGCTCCCGTTGTGGATCGCGCTGCGGTCCAACGTGCGCGAGATCCTCGAGGGCGTGTCGCTCGCCGACGTCGCATCGGCCCAACTGCCCTCCGATGTTTCCGCGTTGACCGACGCCCCGGGAGCCTGGGTAAACCCCTGACACGCTGGGCCATTCACAGCCGATCTCATAAAGCGAGATAGCGGAATCCAACATACGAACACCCCCTTGGGGTGGACGCCGCCTTCTGTCACGATCCCCATCAACCAGGTAGGAAAACTAGGGATCTGTGAAGGGTGGCCATGAGAGCGCTCGACCGCACGGGCCGACTGCTGCCCCTTCTGACCTCGCGTCGTCACATCGACCTCAGCCGCACCTCCAGTGCCATCTGTCGGCCCCTCTGACGCGAGAGAACCCCAGCTCTCTCCGCACCAGCGCTGCCTCCCCGCCCGCTCTGCCTCCGTCGACGGATCGGAGTGTCGAGGCGTGCCCACCAGCAGTCGCCCCGCATTTTCGTACCTCCCCGATCACCCATTCCCTGAGAGGACACCTCCGTGTCTGCCGCAAGACCGCTCACCGCCCTGCGCACCATCGCCGCCGTAGCCGCGCTTCCCCTCCTGCTCACCGCCTGCGGCTACGGCTCCGAGTCCACTGACAACGGCAAGCAGGCCGAGGTCGCGGCGGGCGCCAAGAAGCTCTCCGCCGACGAAGTGAAGATCGGCTACTTCCCCAACCTCACTCACGCCACCGCTCTGGTGGGCGTCCAGGAGGGTCTGCTCCAGAAGGAACTCGGCGGCACCAAGATCAAGACGTCCACCTTCAACGCCGGCCCCTCCGAGATCGAGGCGCTGAACGCCGACTCCATCGACATCGGCTGGATCGGCCCCTCCCCCGCCATCAACGGCTACACCAAGTCGAACGGCAAGAACCTGCGCATCATCGGCGGTTCCGCCTCCGGCGGCGTGAAGCTCGTCGTCAACCCCAAGAAGATCAAGTCCGTCAAGGACCTCAAGGGCAAGAAGATCGCCACCCCTCAGCTCGGCAACACCCAGGACGTCGCGTTCCTCAACTGGATCGCGGACCAGGGCTGGAAGGTCGACGCCGAGAGCGGCAAGGGCGACGTCTCGGTGGTCCGCACCGACAACAAGGTCACCCCGGACGCCTACAAGTCCGGTTCCATCGACGGCGCCTGGGTGCCGGAGCCGACCGCGTCCAAGCTGGTCGCCGAGGGCGGCAAGGTGCTGCTCGACGAGTCGACCCTGTGGCCCGACAAGAAGTTCGTGATCACGAACATCATCGTGTCGCAGAAGTTCCTCAAGGATCACCCGGACGTCGTCGAGGCCGTGCTGCGCGGCTCGGTGAAGACCAACGAGTGGATCAACGCCAACCCGGAGAAGGCGAAGGCCTCCGCCAACGCGGCGCTGAAGGAGCTGTCGGGCAAGGAGTTGCCCGCCGACGTCCTCGACCCTGCCTGGAAGTCCATCACCTTCCTCGACGACCCGCTGGCCTCCACCCTCAACACCGAGGCGGAGCACGCGGTCAAGGCCGGTCTCCTGGAGAAGCCCGACCTGAAGGGCATCTACGACCTCGCACCGCTCAACAAGGTCCTCAAGGCCGCGGGCAAGGACGAGGTCGACGACGCCGGTCTCGGCGCCGAGTAGCGACACCGGCCCTCCTGGCTTAGCGCGGTCCGTCCATCGTCAACGGTCTCGTCGCGGGCATCGACCAGATCCCGCCGCTGTTCCTGCGCGTCAGGCACGGCGACAGGCGGCGGCCGCGCTCGCGTAGGGAACCTTCGGGGCGGCGCCGCCGGGTGGCCGGCAGGCGTCGCTCACAACACGTAGAACAGGCGCCCCGCGTTGCGCAGGGCGTGCGCCGCGACCCTCTTGCCGAGGGCGAGGCCGGCCACGTCGGCCGAGCGGGTGTGGATGCCGGAGTACACGCGTGCGTCCTCGTTCTCCTGGGACAGCTCACTCCAGGCCGCGTACGTGCGCGTCACTCCGGGGGCGGTGGCGCTGGTCAGCTCGAACGGTGCGGTGCGCGGCCCGGTGAGCGCCGTGAGGATCGTTTCCGCCGCTCCCGCGTACGTGTTGTGGCCGCTGGAATAGTCGGGATGGGCCGGCGTGACGTGCAGCGGCGTCCAGTCGGGGTCGGGGTCGATCGTGCCGGTACGGATGGCCGTGACCGGGCGCCAGCGCAGGTAGGCGTACTTGGTGTCGGACGTGGCGATCTGTGTGTCCACCAGGGCGATGTGGAACAGCGCCACCAGCGCGGCCCGTGCGGGGGTGGAGCGTGGCGACCGGGCCAGGGCGACCCGCAGCGGCTCGGTGTACAGCGTCAGCGAGGAGCCGAACCAGAAGTTGGCGGTCTCGGTCTGCAGCGCCGTGCGTACGGTGCTGTCCACGGCCCCGTACGCCCGCACCTCGGCCAGGTCGGCACGGTAGCGCGCGGAGTCCAGGGCGGGCGGCGCGGGCAGCCGGTACTGGTCGGGACTGTCCAGCAGGAAGGGCCGGGCGAGCTGGTTGCCGTACTGTGCGGCCGGGGCGTATGCGGGCGGCGTCGGCTGCCACACGCCGGGCGCTGCCGGTGGCACGGTGAACGGCGCGTTCACCGAGGCCGGGTCGAGGCCGTCGCCCTCGCGGGAGGCGAGGAGCAGCCGCGCCTGACGGGCACCGGCCGCCACGCCCTTCGCCTTGGCCGGTCCGTCCGGGACGCGGTCCAGCGTCGTACGCAGCGCGGTGTCCAGTTCCTGGGCACGGGACGGGACCAGTGCCACCAGGGCGTCGTGCAGGGCGGATGCCAGGGCCGCGTCCTGGAAGTCCCCCCGTTCGACACCGGGCGGCACCTCGCGGGTGGCCCGGGCCGCCGCGAGCCAACTGATGGCCCATGTGCGGCTGTTGGTGATCTGGGTCGTGGCCCCGCCGGCAGCGATGGTCGCGGCGGTCGTGTCGTACCAGTCGAGCGCGGCGGACGGACGGGCGGACCGGTGCTCCGCCGCGCCGGACGGGGCGGTGCCGGCGCCGGCCAGCAGGACGGCCGAGCCCAGCGTCACCAGGGCGGAACGGCGGGTTCTGATCGGGTTCACGGGACTCCTTCGCGGTTTTCTAGGGCGAGCGCAGTTGTGGTGTGACGTGGCGTGGACGGACCTCGTTGATCTTCTGAGGCTCGTTCTCGGGGGGGGTGTGGCTCTGTGGCGGGTTGTTGTATGGACCGTCACGACGAAGGAGTTGCACGTGCGGGCGTTTCCCGTGGATCTGCCGTCCGGTGCGCGGTACTGGACAGTGATCGATGAAGATCTGTGTGTGGTGCCGGTCGCCGATCAGTGGCTTCGGTTCCTGCGGTTCGGGCGTGGCCGGACGGAGCTGACGACGCGGTCGTACGCCGGCGGGGCCGTCTTCTACTTCCGCTGGTGCCGGGCGACGGGGCGGCGGTGGGAAGAGGCGGCGCGGGACCTGGGCTTGTTCATGGTGTGGCTGCGCTTTTCGCCGGCCCGGTTGGGCGCCGAGACCTCGACGGTCGTGTGGGGTCCGGGTACGCGGCCCTTGCGGGGCGAGCGGCGGGTGAACGGGGTGCTGGCCGCGGTGCGCGGCCTGCTGTCGTACGCCGTGTCGGTGGGCGCGGTGCACCGGTCGGTGTTGGGGCAACTGTATGAGCTGGCTGACAGCCGGGATCTTCCGGAGGAGGCGAAGGGGGAGGAGACGGGCCTGTATTACCGGTTGCGGGCGCGGCACCGGCTGCAGGAGCCGAAGGCGGACGTCGACCGGGCCCGGGACGACGAGCTTGTGGCGATGTTTCTGGCGTGCCGTAGTGCCCGGGACCGGCTGATCGTGTTGCTGCACGGCCGGGTGGGTCTGCGGCGGGGCCAGGTTGCGGGGCTGCGCCGCAGTGACTGCCATCTGCTGCCCGATTCCCGTGCTCTGGGCTGCGACGAGGAGGGCGCGCACGTGCATGTGCGGCGCCGCGCGAACTCGAATCGGGCGTGGTCGAAGTCGAAGACGGCGTGGGTGCAGCCGCTGGACTTCCTCGTGGTGCAGGCGTTCGACCAGTACGTCGACGAGCGCCTGGAGCGGCTGGGTGCGGGTGGCAGCGACTTTCTGCTGGTGAACCTCTCACGCGAGCCGCTGGGCGCGCCGATGTCCCCGGCGGCGATGGGCGAGCTGTTCGAGCGGCTGTCGGCGCGTGCGAAGCTGGGGCGCAAGGTCGGCCCGCACATGGCCCGGCGTGCGTTCGGCAGCAACGTCGCTAATGCCGGGGGCAGTTGGGACGAAGTGCAGATGCTGCTGGGGCAGGAGCATCCCGGATCGGTCGCACCGTACGTGATCCCGGACCGCAGCCGGGTGCGCGAGGCTGTCGAGCGGGTTCCCTCGCCGCGGGAACTGTCCGGGCGAGGTGAGCGATGACGGCGCCGCAGCCGGTCACGGTCGGGCCGTTCCTCGGTGAGGACGATCCGCGGACCCGGCAGATCGTGGAGGCCCTGGACCCGGACTTTCTGCGGATCGTGCGGTGGGACTGGGAGCTGCGGGTGATCTTCTACCCCGCAGATCATCCCGTGCTGGGCATGCCGGACTGCTGCGTGAACGGGTGCAGCAGGGGGGTGAGGTTCGACCGGAAGATGTGTACGGGCTGCGAGCGGGCCTGGAAGGAGTCGGGGCTGTCTCTGGAGGACTTCGCTAATAGGGCCAAGCCCCGGATGCTGGGCATGCGGCAGGAGATGTGCCGGGTGCAGCGCTGCGGCAGGCCGGCCAAGTCTGCGCGGAGCGCACTGTGCGACCCGCACCACCGACAGCGGGTGGATACCCTGAAGCTGCCGATGGAGGACTTCCTGCACCACCCCGCGGTCACTCCTCGCGCAAGCACCGGGCAGTGCGAGGTGGAGGTCTGCTACCGGCTTCGCGACTACGAGAACTCCCGTTACTGCAAGGCACACTCGCTGCGGCTGAAGTACGCCCGCAGGCGCGGCGAGGTGACGGACGAGGAGACGTGGCGGCGCACGGCGCCGGCCGTCCACGCCGACCGGGAACTGTGTCTGCGCGGGGCCTGCCGGACCGGGTCGTCGCAGAGGTTCTTTACGGTCTGCAGGCCCGTACTGAGTCGGGCGTCAAGACGTGGGATCACTTCCTGCGGCCGTTGTGTGACCGGCTCAGGGAGATGCAGGCGCCGACCCTGGAGGTCATGAACGATCCGGAGGTCTTCGCACCTTCCTCTACCGCCACCGCGACCTGCTCGCGCTGATCCACGCGGCCCAACGAGAGCCGCACGGATTGCCGTCCTCGGCCAGCCCGCCTGTCAGCCTGGCCTCGCTTCAAACCGACCTCGCCAACTCCCACGCCCGCAACACCCGCCTCGTCACACAGATCCGGCGCCTGGAGCGGCGCCTGTCGGAGCTCATGGGGAAGCAGGCGTGGCGTGAATCGGGGCTGGGTGCACCCGCCGATCATGAAGAACTACAGCGTCAGGTCACGCGCCTGGAACAGATGAACACCGAGCTGACCGCCCAACTGGAGGAGAGAGACGCGGAGCTGGAGGCGGCTCGCGCTGCCAACCGGGAACTGACCCGGGCCCTCAACCAGCGCGAATCCGCCGGCCGGTAGCTCAGACGGGGGATCGAGTAAACCGCTGGGCCCCCCAGCAGGAACCTGACTGAGTTCATGCCTGCCGCGACCAGCCTTTTCGCGCTGCGCGTCACGTACTGCGCGTCCAGGAGCCGAGCACCATCAACGTTTTGGTGCCGGTGACGCCCCTCTCCCGGCGGAGCCCGTCGATGACCTTCTGCAAGTGCGCGATGTCCCGCACCCGTACATGGACGAGAGCGTCAGGGTCTCCGGCGGTCGTGAAGGCCGCCTGTACCTCGGGCACTTTGTGGGTGGTTCCCAGGATCTCGCCGACGGCCGTGTTGCCGGTGTAGCTGAGCTCGACGAAGGCTTCGATTCCCCAGCCGAGTTTCGTGTGATCGACCTGCACGGTGAAGCCGGTGATGACACCGATGTCCCGCAGCCTGTCCACGCGGCGTTTGACCGCGGCCACGGACAGCCCGACCTCCGGGGCCATCTCGGAAAAGGAACGGCGGCCGTCCTCCCGCAGCAGGTCGAGCAGCTTGCGATCGACGTCGTCGATCTCATTCAGCGGCATCTCTCAATCTCCTTCTCAACGCAATAAAACAGAGGCTATCGAGCTCTGCGTGCAAAGACTTTGCACACACAAGGTTGAGGGCCGCAACAACTTGCGTCAACGAGTGCGCTCTGTTGTGCTGGTCTCCAGCCCGGCTGAGGGCTGGCCGTCTGCGAGGCACGCGACGGCGTTCCGAGGCCCCTGCGGGTGACTGCAGTCCGCCTGCGGCCGAATCTGAGAAAGGGCACGTGCGCCATGACTAAGAAGATCATCGACACCGGATCGTCTCTCGGTCCGTACTCGTCCGCCGTGGTGGCCGGCAACCACCTCTACGTGGCGGGTCACTGTGGATTCCTTCCAGGCACGCCCGACATCGCGGAGGGCGGGCTGGAGGCGGAGTTCCGCCAGACCCTGAAGAACCTCGAAGCGACGATCCTCCAGGCCGGCTTCCGCCTCGAAGACGTCGTCTCGACCACCTGCTACCTGCGCGACATGGACCACTGGCCGCTCCTCAACGAGATCTACAGCGGCTACTTCGCCCAGGACGTGCCCGCTCGCGCCGCGGTCGCCGTTGTGGGCCTGCCCCTCGGCGCGAACCTTGAGATCACCTGCGTGGCCTGGCGCGACGACACCGGCACAAACTGAGCAGCGCCGCCGAAGACCTCTCCACCGCTACCAAGAATCTCTCTATGCACACCCCATCGCCTGCCGTGTCCGTCGACTCTCCCAAGCACGCACCCCCGCCTGCGTCCAAGTCCTCGTCCGAGGCCGCGGCGGCGCTGAAGGACTCCGGGGCCGTCGGCCTGGGCATGTTCCCTCTGGGCGTGGCTTTCGGGGTGCTGGTCGTCCACTCCGGGCTGAGCTGGTGGTGGGCACCGGTCATCTCCGGTCTCGTCTACGCCGGCTCGCTGGAGTTCCTGCTCGTGGGGATGATCGTCGCTGTCGCTCCGCTGGCGCAGATCGCCCTGTCGGCCTTCCTGATCAACTTCCGGCATGTGTTCTACGCGCTGTCCTTCCCTTTGCACCGGGTCGAAAGCCCGGCCGGGAAGGCGTACGCCGTCTTCGGGATGACCGACGAGGCATACGCGCTGACCTCCGGCGGCGCGGCCCGGTCCTGGTCCGGCCGGCGCATCCTGTGGCTGCAGGCATTCCTGCAGACCTACTGGGTGTCGGGAGCGACCGCGGGCGCCCTGCTCGGGGCGGTGATCCCCCCGCAAGTGGTGGGTCTGGACTTCGCCCTGACCGCCTTGTTCGCGGTACTGACCGTCGACGCCGTACGGGCGCGGCGCGAGCTGCCCACGCCGGTACTGGCCCTGATCTGCGCGCTCGTCGCACGGTTCGCCTTCCCCAGCCAGATGCTCCTCGTCGCCTTCGCCCTGTTCACCACCGCCCTCCTGGCCCGCTACACCCTGACCAAGAAGGCCGCCCGTGCCTGACACGCCCTACGTAGTCGCCGCCGTCGCCGTGTGCGTCGCTATCACCTTCGCCCTGCGGGCTCTGCCCTTCGCCGTCCTGACGCCGCTGCGCGCCAGCGCAGTGGTGCACTACCTCAACGCCCGCATGCCGGTCGGCGTGATGCTGATCCTCACCGTGTACACGCTGCGCGGCCTTTCCCTGACCGCCCCGCGCCAGCTGGTGGCGCCCGCGATCGCCCTGGCCGTCACCCTCGGCCTGCACCACTGGCGGCACAACGCCGTGCTGAGCATCTTCGGCGGCACCGCCGTCCACGTGGCCCTCGCCAGCACCCTCACCCCCCACTGACCTCACCAGGCCGGCCGCGAACGCCGCCACCCCGGGCGTCCGTCGCGGCATCCAGCGCCGCGGCCCTCCATCGGGCGAGGCCGACACGCGGGCGGATCGTCGCCACCGTAGGCGGCGAACCCGGGAAAGCGACGATGAAGGCCGGCCAGCAGCTGCCCAACTGCCCGGCAGAAGACGGGGCGCTCCCGGGCAAGCAGCTTCTTGGCCAGGCCCACGACCGAGTAGGGAGAGATCCATGTACGGCATCCAGGTTTCGCAGTTCGGCACCGAGGACGTCCTGACGTACACCGAGCTGCCCGCCCCCGAGCCGGGTCCCGGGCAGGTCCGCGTGCGGATGCACGCCGTCGGCGTCAATCCCGCCGACACCTACATCCGCTCTGGCACCTATGCGTTCTACACCCCGCAGCTGCCCTACACCCCGGGCTTCGACGGTGCCGGCGTCGTCGACGAGGTTGGCCCCGGCGTCGACACGGTCAAGACGGGGGAGCGGGTCTTCGTGGCGGCGCTGGGCACGCCGGGATGCTCTGGAACCTACGCCGAACTGGCGGTCGTCGACGCCCGCGCGGTCCACCCGCTGCCGGCCGCCCTGTCCTTCGGCCAGGGCGCGGCGGTCGGCGTCCCCTGTCTGACCGCCTGGCGCGCCCTGTTCCAAAAGGCCCGGCTGAAGGCCGGTGAGACGGTTCTCATCCACGGCGCGAGCGGCGGCGTCGGCATCCACGCCACGCAGCTGGCCCACGATGCGGGAGCCATCGTCATCGGCACCGCGGGCTCCAGCACGGGAGCAGATCTTGTCCGCGCCGCAGGAGCCCAGCACGTCCTCGACCACAGCACACCCGGCTACCTCGACGAACTGGCGCAGATCACCGACGGACACGGCGTCTCGGTGATCATCGAGATGCAGGCCGACATCAACCTGGAGCACGACCTCAAAGCCCTCGCCACCTACGGCCGGGTGGTCATCGTCGGCAGCCGCGGCAGCCTGGACTTCACCCCCCGGCTCACCATGCTCAAAGAAGCCACCATCCAGGGCACCGCTCTTTGGTACGCCACCACGCAAGAAGCCGCCGACGCCCTCACGGCCGTGGCGGCGGGACTCGACAACGGAGTCATCCAACCGGTCGTCGGAGACGAATTGCCCCTACGTGAAGCGGCAGCAGCCCACCGCAAGATCCTCGAATCCGGAACACGAGGCAAGCTCATCCTGACCACCGACTGACCCCAGGGGAGCATGCCGCGCGCGTACGCCCCAGAGAGTTGGGCGCAGCGCCTGCTGCGATCGCCTCCGCCGAGGGGAGGCAGCCACCTTTCTGCTGCGGCTGATCTGGCAGCAGCGAGCCCTGGCGGCGGAACTGCCGACGGGGCTTCACCTGAACCGGCGATACCGCCACACCTGTTGCGCCTGCTAGCGTCGGCCAAACCGGCACTGAGCTGCACAAGCCAAACCGACCAACTTTCGCGCCACAGTCTCTACCCGAGAGAACTCCTGACGTGCAGGATTGCGGGGTTGCGGACGTGCGGGGTTGCGGACGATCTCCTGGCGGGCGGGATCGCGGGCTCGGGGTTGGTGAGCTCTGCTGCCGGGCGCTGCACAAGGGCGAACGGGACCGACGCGAGGGGCGGTTCGACGTGTGGGCGTCCGCGGCTGGCTCGACGCGACGACGGGTCAGCTACACAGCGCGGCGGCGACGCGCATCAGATCGACGGCACGTCGTTGGGTGAACCACAGAGGGGACCGCATGGCCGACGACGCTATCCATGACCGAAGTGCCGGTCAACGGGCGGCGGTTGGTCGGTCCGCATTGCAACGAGGGCTTCGCGTTGCCGCCACGCGTCCGTCACCCGGCCGCGAACGCACCGACGTCGGCGCTCACGCTCAGTCCCTGGACGAGCAGGGCCGACGACCTCCCGCCGCCCCGGGAGGCGGCGGGGCACCGATCGGCTCAGGCACCGAGCACCTGTGTCACGGCGGCCGCGCGGCCGGCACATGAGCGCCAGCCTCCTGCTCAGTACGACTCAACCGGATCGGCATCCGCGCTCGCGCCAGTCGCAACACAGCAATGAACGGCCGCGAAGCCGGTACTCGGCCCGGTCGCCACGCGAGGGCTCGACGACTGCGCGAGGAGGCGCGCGCTGTCGGGGGGCTTTTGCGGAAGGCCCGCTGGGCCCCCGCTACTTCTCCCCACGGGAAGAGCAGAAGAGGACAGAGGAGCGGGGGTTGAAGGCGGTCAACCGGTGGGTACCGCGGTCCCTCGGGGAGGCACTGCTGTGGCGGCTGCTTGGCGCCGCCACTTCCGGAGGTATGTCTCCGGCCCACACCGGCCGCTGCCGACAGCCGCTTTGCGGTTCAGCGACACGCTTCCCGGATCAACGACAACAGAACGCGCTGGAGACGTGCGCCAGGTCGACGTGGAGCCGCCGAGTCACATCCACGCGAGGGGTCATGGGACGTGAGTTGAGCAGACGTCAACCCACCCAGGCATGGGCGCCACCGAGGCTGCCCGCTTCCTCGGCCGACATGGCCGAGGTGGTTCGGGCCACGACCGCCACCGGCGCGGCCCACATCCGGACACTCACCGGTTGGCTGCCTCTCCTTGGTGTGTTGCGGCCGGCAGGTGCTTCTCGAAAGGCAGGGGGCCGATGGTTTCCGGGTCGGCCTCGGTGTCGAACAGGGGGGTGTAGCCGGTCGTGAGGTACAGGAAGCAGGCCTCCGGCTGGCGCGGACCGGTGGTCAGGTAGATCCGCCGGTAGCCGCGGGCGCTCGCCTCGCGTTCCAGCTCGGCGACGACCCGTCGGGCCAGGCCGCGCCGCCGGTGGGCAGAGTGCGTCCAGATCCGCTTCAGCTCGGCCGTGGTCTCGTCGTATCGGCGGAAGGCGCCGCCCGCGACCGGCTCGCCGTGTTCGAGGAGCAGGAGCAGCACCCCGCCGTACGGGGTGGTGAACTCCTCGTCGGGGTAGCGGGCCAGTTCGGCATGGGCGTCCATGCCATAGCGGGTCGAGTACTCCTCTCCGAGTTCGCGCAGCAGAGGTCTCACCCTCGGGTCGGACACGGTCACTTGAATGACCGTCGGCTCGGCTGAAGGCGACTGCGGTTGTGCGACGGAGGTCATCCGTTCACCGCCGCGACGGTCTGCGTGGCGCGCACCGCCCGCTCGGCGTCGCGCTTGGCGACTTCCTCGCGCACGATCGGGATCACGTGCCGGCCGAAGTCGATGGCATCGCCCAGCAGGTCGTAGCCGCGGGCGGAGAGGATGTCCACGCCGAGGTCGTAGTAGTCGAGGAGCGCCTGGGCCACCGTTTCCGGGGTGCCGACCAAGGCGTTGGAATTGCCGGCTCCACCGGTCGCAGCGGCTGTCGGGGTCCACAGGGCGCGGTCATAACGCTCCCCCGCCTCGGCAATGGCGATCAGCCGCTGCGAGCCGGTGTTCTGTGGCGCAGTGTGCCCGTTGTGGCGTTTGGTGACCGGCTCGCCCTTCTCCTTGCGGGCCTTGATCGCACCGACCGTGCGGTGGGCCTTCTCCCAGGCCAGTTCCTCGGTCGGGGCGATGATCGGGCGAAACGCCACCTGGATGCGGGGCACGTCGGTGCGGCCCGCGGCCTTCGCGGCGGCCTTCACGTTCGCGATCTGCTCGGCGGTCTTCGCGAGGGGCTCGCCCCACAGGCAGTAGATGTCGGCCTCGGCGCCCCCTGTGGCGTACGCGGCGGGTGACGAGCCACCGAACGACACGTTGGGGCGCGGCTGTTGGACCGGGAAGACGTCGCTGACGAAGTCGTGGAAGCGATAGTGCTCGCCCTCGTGGTCGAAGGGCTCATGGGTGGTCCAGATCTTCTTGACGATCCGGATGTACTCGCGGGTGCGGTCGTAGCGCTCGTCCTTGGTGAGGGTGTCGCCCTCGCGGCCCTGTTCGTGGTCGTTGCCGCCGGTGATGAAGTGCACGGCCAGCCGGCCCTGGCTGATCTGGTCGAGGGTGGCGAAGGTCTTCGCGGCGAAGGTCGGGTACGAGACGTTGGGCCGGTGGGCGAGCAGGATCTGGAGGCGGTCCAGCCTGCTCGCGATGTAGGCGGCAGCCGGCGCGGGATCCGGCGATCCGGAACCGTAGGCGAACAGCACCCGATCCCAGCCGTGGTCCTCGTGCGCCCGGGCGAGCCGGAGCGTGTACTCCTTGTCGAAAGCGGCGCCGGAGCGCGGGGTCGTTTCGGAGCCGTCATTGGTGGCGGCGATGCCAAGGAACTCCACTGGCATGGGAGATGGCCTTTCCTCAAGTCCTGTGGGGCCGTGCCGTGGGCGGCAGGCGGGCACGGCGGAGCAGCCCTCGGTGCGGCCGTGTGTGACGGCGCTTCAGATGGGTGGGAACAGGTGGTGAGCAGGTGTGATGACGCCGAGGCATCGGCCTCGGGCGAGAAGGAGGGCGGCAGCGCGTGACAGGTCTCGCGGGACCGTCCGTGCACGGAGCCGGCGTGTGCTCAGCGCATGCGTACGACGGTGCTGCGAGGGGAGGAACTCGGCCCCCTACGGTGCCACCGAGGGAGGGAAGGGCCGGTCAGGCGGCCCGCTGCCGCATCAGGCGCAACACGCGGCGGACCACACCCGACCGAAGTCGATGTGGTCACGGGTGACCAGGCGCTGCTCGGCATTCATACGACCAATTGAGCAGTACATCTCGCTTCTCGTCAACTACGTCCGGATGACGGACCGGCCTTGAGCAGTTCCTGCGCATGGTTGACACATGCATGCGTTGGATACATACGATCGGGACCGGACAGGCTCCGCCTCGCGTGGCAGCCGCACCGGCCGCGTTGAGGGACGCGGCGAGCATGATGACGCCGAAACCCAGTCATTACGCCGTACCCGCGCTGTATCTGCGCGCAATCCACGAACGTGCGCCCACTTGGTGGTCTGCGACGAGCCGGTGTCCACGCTCTACGTCTCCGTCCAGTCCCGGGTCCTCGACCTGCTCACCGAACTGCGCGCGGCGATCCCCGGCAACCGTTACGCCACGGCCGCATTCGAGCCGCTGGAAGCGAAGGAGCACGCATGACCGTTCAGGACACCGCCGCAGACCTGTCCGCGTTCACCCGCGACTGGCAGGAGTGGCACACCAGGCAGGAGGCACGACTCGCCGACCCGCACGGGTTCCTCGCCATCACCGGCCTGCACTGGCTCGGCGACGAGCCGCAGCGCTTCCCGGACGCTCCGGGCGCCTGGTCGACCGGCACCGGCGGCGTCGTCGTGATCCTCGACGAAGGTGAGGAACTGGTCGTGGACGCAACCCCCGTCCGCGGCGAGCACCGCTTCGGGGTGCTCCCGGAGCGCGGCGGAGTCGACGCGGTCTGGGGCGACGCCGTGATCGAGGTGGCCAAGCGCGGCGGACACGACATCATCCGTCCCCGGCACCCGGACACCCCGCTGCGCACCGCCTTCACCGGCACGCCCGCCTACGCCCCGCAGCCCCGCTGGGCGGTGACCGGCCGCTAC
This sequence comes from Streptomyces sp. NPDC002888, assembly GCF_042888465.1. NCBI lineage: Bacteria > Bacillati > Actinomycetota > Actinomycetes > Kitasatosporales > Streptomycetaceae > Streptomyces > Streptomyces sp. NPDC002888. The sequence continues at coordinate 183,733 of NZ_JBIAPU010000007.1, forward strand.
ACGGCCTTCGCCGAGCCGCGGCCGACGACCGTGGGCGCGGCGGTCGAAGGCCTTGAGCACGTGTACGACGCGCCGGGCCGGGTCGAGTTCGAGCTGGACGGACGCCCCCTGGCCCTGACCGCGTTCCCCGGTCACAGCCCGGGCAGTCTGCTGGTGCTGTTCACCGACGCGACCTCCGGGGTCACCACCTACGCGGCCAACCGGGCCCTCACCCTCGATCCGCCCGCCGCCGACGGCACGGTCGTCCTGGACTTCAACCGGGCGGCGAACCTGCCGTGCGCCTACACCGATCTGGCCACCTGCCCGCTGCCTCCGGCCGAGAACCGGCTGCCCGTGGCGATCGAGGCCGGGGAGAAGATCCCCCGCGAGCGGGGCGGGTCCTGAGCACCGGGCGCCACCGCGACGACCACAACCAAGAGGGACGAACACCGCGTGAGCACCCCCGCGATCAGCTCGCTGGCCTTTCTCACCCCGGGCAACTTCGCCGACGACGACCCGTACACCGGCCTGGAGGAAACGCTGCAGCTGTTCGAGTACGGCGAACGGCTGGGATTCGACGGTGCCTGGATCCGGCAACGTCATCTCGAGCACGGCGTCGGCTCGGCCGCGGTCTTCCTCGCTGCCGCCGGCCAGCGCACCGAGCGGGTCGAGCTGGGGACCGCGGTCATCCCGATCGGGTACGAGAGCCCGTTCCGGCCCGCCGAGGACCTGGCGCTGGCCGACGTGCTGTCCCGCGGCCGGCTGCAGGTCGGCTTCAGCACCGGCATGCCGCACGCCGAACTCCTCGGCGACCTGGTGTATGACGGGGACTGGCGCGGCTTCGACCTGTCGTACGGCAAGGTCGCCCGCGTCATCGACCACCTGCGCGGCGACTACCTCGGCGGCCCGGACACGGTGATCCAGTCCCCCGGCAACCTCAGCGGCCACGCCTTCAGCCGCACAACTCCGGCCTGGTGGACCGGGTCTGGTACGGCGGAGGCAGTCTGCGCTCGATCCGGTGGGCCGCGGAGCACGGCCTGAACCTGCTCAGCGGCAACATCGTCACCGGCGAGGGCACCGACGACTTCACCACGGCCCAGCTCACCCTGCTCTCCGAGTACCGGCGCGCGCTCACCGGAGACCGCCCGACACGGGTGGCGCTCGGCCGGGTGATCGTTCCACCTGGCCCGGGCCGGGCGCCGGTGTCGGCACCTGGATCTCCTCCAGGACCTCCGGGCCGCCGTTCGTCTTGAATCCGTATGCACGCCCGTGGCACTCCTCTCACAGGTGCGTTCGGCGCAGCATCGGACTGTGTGTGCCGCCCTCAGAGCAGGTCCAGGGCGTCGAAGCCGTAGCTGGGGCTGAGGTAGCCCCCGCCGCCCGCCGAGCCGCTGGCGGCGTCGATGCGCAAGGTGTTGGTGCCGGTCAGCAGCTGGGCCGCGGGGATGACGTACTCGTACGTGTGGTTGTTGCCGCGGTAGCTGCCGACCGTCAGGGTCCGGGTGGAGGGCTCGGTGGCGGCGGCCGGGATGGCGGAGGTCCAGGTGTCGTTGACCGTGATCTGGGGGCGGCCGCCCGCCTTGGCCGTGGTGATGCCGATGCGGAGGGTCCTGTCGGCGGCGGCCTGGGCTGCGGTGAGGGTGAAGGAGACGAACAGGCCCTGGTTGATCTCCTTGAACTGGTAGGCGGGCCAGGCCGAGGCCGTCGAGGTGCCGATGACGTAGGTGCCGGCGGTCCAGGCGGCGGCGCGGGAGTCGGAGGGGTGGGCGTAGGTGACGAGGGAGGCGTTCTTGAAGCCGGCCGGGGTGCCGTTCCAGTCGCCGATGCGCCAGATCGCGGTGTCGGCGGCTGGGTCGCCGGTGATCGTGATGGTGTGCACGGTGGTGACGGCGCCCGCGGTGACCGTGACGTTCTGGGTGTGCACGGCGAGCTCGCCCTTGTAGACGGTGAGGGTGTACGTGCCGGGCAGGATGCCGGGGATCGCGTACTTACCGGTGCTCGGGTCCACCTTCGCCCAGTACTGCGCCCCGGTGTTGGAGACGCCCACGACGTAGGGGTACGAAGTGTCCCGCCCCGCAAGCCCGTTGCCGACGATCCGCCCGCGACCCCCCGCGCCGGTCCAGCCGGTGAGGCCGAGGGCGTCCACCCAGGTGGTGTGGTCGCGCCCGGACACGGCGGTGGTCGGCGCAGCCCCGTCGGTGAAGGCGAGGACGTACGGGCCGTGCAACCCGAAGCGCTCGGCCTCCGTCTGGCCCTCGGCGTAGTAGAGGTGCTCGTAGAGACCGGCGCCCGACTCGTTGCCGTGCCGCAGCAGCTGGCGGACGAACGGGCCGCCGGAGTCCTTCTCCTTGTTGGAGCGTACGACCCAGATCGAGGCGGCGGAGGCACTGAAACCGAAGTAGTCGTAGTCGATGGTCCGCAGGTTGGAGAAGTGCTTGGATCTGGTGGTGCCGTCGGTCTTGCGGAAGACATCGGCGGACTCGATGACGGTGTCGGAGTTGGACCAGGTGTCCGGGTAGGTGGTGGGGAAGATGCCCGGCTTGAGGCGCGCGATGTAGCGGCTGGCGGTGACCGAGGTATCGGCCTTGTAGGTGAAGAGGTAGATGTTGTTCTCGCCGCTGCGCGCCACGTAGTAGTGGATCAGGGTGCCGTGGACGACCTTGATGAGGACGACTCCGGTGGCGGGCGTCGAGATCGTCACCGTAGAGGCGCCGAGGCCGCTCTCGACGTGGGAGTTCTTGCCGTCGTAGCCCTGGTACTCGGTCCCCCTGTAGACGAAGGACGAGAGGTCACCGTTGCCGTGGTTGACCTTGAAGACCAGGCCGGCGCCGGTGTCGACGACGTAGTTGGTGCCGTCGTCGGTGTAGCCGAAGCTCGCGGCTGAGGCGGTGACGGGGGTGGCGAGGGCCAGGGCGAGTCCGACCGCCGAGGCGAGGACGGTACGGCGGGACAGCGGGCTGTCGTACGGCATGCGGACAACTCCTGTGGCACGAGGTGACGTTGGGGAGGGAGCCCAAGCCTGCCCGCCCGAGCGGCTCCGCACGGAGATCGGCGGCCGCTGGCCACGGAGATGTAATCGTGCGTCATGTCCGGTCCCACCATGTGGGATTCGACAGCGAATTCGATTGATCGTGAACGCTTCTTTTCATTCCTGTGGCTTTTGCTGATCGGAAGGGTTGGTTTCCGTACGATCCTGGCCGTCCATAGAAAGGGATCTTCCGATGCGCTACACCTGGGTCGCCGTTGTGGTGAGCCTCGCGGCCGCGGTCACCGCCGCACTGTCCACCGGTGCCGCCGCCGCACCGGCCCGTCAAGGCCCGCACCACCAAAGCCGGTTGGGCGGTGCCAACGACCGGGTCAGCGACCCGAACTCCTTCTGGAACGCCCGGGATTCGCGATCCCCCGAGGACGGTCACCATGCCTGAGATGTCCCGCAGAGACGCCCTCAAGGCGGCCGCCGCGGCCGCCGTGGCGACCCAGCTCTCCTGGGCACTCGCCGCCGACCCGGCCGGGGCAGCACCGGCCGAAGCCACCACCGCCGACCCCGTGAAGCTCACCTGGCTGGAGGGCGGTACCCCGGCCGAGGCCCCCGGCACCACCTTCGGTGTGGCCTGGCCCAAGGGCGCGCTCCCCGCCGACCAGGCCTTCGCTCTCTCCGCCCCCGACGGCACGGCGGTCCCCGTCCAGTCGTGGCCCACCGCCTACTGGCCCGACGGCACCCTGAAGTGGACCGCCCACGCGGTCGGCGGCACCGCCATGACCGCCGAGAGCTACACCCTGGCTCCGGGCACGCCCGCGAAAGCGGACACCGCGCTCACCGTGGACACCAAGGGAGGCACGATCGACGTCGACACCGGCGTCATCCAGGTCAGCATCGCCAAGGCCGGCGCACACGACGTCGTACGCACCGTCAAGCGCGGCAGCACCGAGATCGCGAACAAGGCCGAACTGGTCGTACTGCGCCAGCCGGAGATCGACGACGACTACGACGGCAGCGGCGCCGGCACCCGCTGGGAGCGCTTCACCGGCCGCGTCGGCTCCGTCACCGTCGAGCAGTCCGGCCCGGTGCGCGCCGTCATCCGCCTGGAGGGCGAGCACGAGCGCGGCAACCGCTCCTGGCTGCCCTTCGTCATCCGCCTCTACTTGTACGCCGGGTCCGAGGCGATCCGCGTCGTCCACACCATCACGTACGACGGCACCCAGGAGCCCGGCAAGGCCGGTGGCGACTTCATCAAGGGTCTGGGCCTGCGCATCCGCGTCCCGCTCTCCGACGAGCTCTACAACCGCCATATCCGCCTCGCGGGCGCCGACGACGGCTTCCTCACCGAAGCCGTCCAGGGCATCACCGGTCTGCGCCGCGACCCGGGCACGGCGGTGCGCACCGCGCAGGTCAAGGGCGAGAAGCTGCCGGACATCTCCACCTGGGACACCCGGGTCTCCTCCGCCCTGAAGTACGTCCCCGCCTGGGGCGACTACACCCTCGCCCAGCTCTCGGCCGACGGCTTCACCGTCCGCAAGCGCACCAAGGCCGGCCACGGCTGGATCCACACCACCGGCGGCACCCGTGCCCCAGGCTTCGGCTACGTCGGCGGGATCAGCGGCGGACTCTCCTTCGGCCTGCGGGACTTCTGGCAGAAGCACCCCGCCCAGCTCGACGTCCGCGGCGCCGCCTCCGACGAGGCGACCGTCACCCTCTGGCTCTGGTCGCCCGAGGCCCAGCCGCTCGACCTGCGCTTCTACCACGACGGCCTCGACGAGGACACCTACGAGGAGCAGACCGCCGGACTCAACATCACCTACGAGGACTACGAGCCCGGCTTCGGCACCCCGTACGGCATCGCCCGCACCTCCGAGCTCTACCTGTGGGCCAACGCGGCCACACCCACGGCCGGCACCCTGGTCGCCCAGAAGGACGCACTGACCGCCCCGCCGCAGCTCGTCGCCGCCCCCAAGACGCTTCACAAGGCGGGCGTCTTCGCCGGACTCTGGTCCCCCGTGGACCGCTCGACCACCGCCAGGAGGACCATCGAGGACCGCCTCGACCTGCTCTTCACCTACTACCGGGACCAGCGCGAACAGCGCCGCTGGTACGGCTTCCTGGACTACGGCGACGTCCAGCACACCTACGACCCGGACCGCCACACCTGGTGCTACGACGTCGGCGGCTACGCCTGGGACAACTCCGAGCTCTCCACCGACCTGTGGCTCTGGCTGGCCTACCTGCGCTCCGGACGGGCCGACATCTACCGATTCGCCGAGGCCATGACCCGCCACACCGGCGAGGTCGACGTCTACCACCTCGGGAAATGGGCGGGCCTGGGCACCCGTCACGGGGTCCAGCACTTCGGCGACAGCGCCAAGCAGGTCCGTATTTCGACGCCCGTCTACCGCCGCCTCTTCTACTACCTCACCGCCGACGAACGGACCGGCGACCTGATGCGCGCCCAGGTCGACTCCGACGAGACCTTCCTGACCCTCGATCCCAACCGCAAGGTCCGCACCGACGGCTACACCCCCGGGGACCGCCACGCCCTGTCCATCGGCTTCGGCACCGACTGGAGCGGGCTGGGCTGGGCATGGTGGACCGAGTGGGAGCGGCGCGGCCCCAAGTGGCAGAAGGCGAAGAAGAAACTGCTGGCCAGCGCCTCGACCATCGCCGCCCAGCCCAACGGCTTCGTCCAGGGCAGTGGTCTGTACGACCTCGACACGGGCGCCTTCGCCGTCCAGACCGCCCCGGTCATCGCCGTCTCCCACCTCTCCGCGAGCTTCGGCCTGCCCGAACTGGCCGCCGAGCTGATCGACGCTCTCGACGAGAACGACATCCCGGGCTTCCGGGCCGCCTGGCTGGACTACTGCCGCTATTTCAACGCCACCTCCGCCGAGCAGAAGGCCCGCTACGGCGCGAGTTTCAAGGTGAGCCTGGTCCAGGGCCACTCCCGCCTGGACGCGTACGCGGCGAGCCTGACCGGCGAGGCCGCGCCGGCCACCCGGGCCTGGAGCAAGTTCACCGCGAGCGACGGCTACCCGGACGCGGGCACCTCATGGGCGACCACGAAGATCAACGGCCCCACCGTGCTCAACGCCGGGGCCGACGCCACCTGGATCAGCACCAACTCCACGGCGCTGTACGGTCTCGCGGCCATCGAGAACCTCGCGCTGGTCGGTGAAGCACTGAGTTGAGCCCAGGCCCGCGCCGGAGCGGTGCGGTCCTGCGCGATATCAGAGGAACCGACAGTTCTTCTCCTCCTCTACGAGCTGAGGGATGAACTACCGGTAGGGCTTGCGGCGGGCGAAAAGAAGCGCTTGCGAAGCCTTCCCATCCGGGTCGAGCAGCATGTGGGCCTCCACCTGGAATCCGGCGTCACGCAGCCAGGTCGCCACCTGGTCCGGATGTCGGCGGTGGACATGGACCTTCATCGGGTGACCGCCGTAGCCCTGCGTCTTCAACCGCGACTCGTCGCCGACGTGAAACAGGAGCTGCAGCGGTCCGCCTGGACGCAATGCTCGGTGGAAGTGCCCGAAGACGGTCGGGATTTCGGCGTCGGGTATGTGAATCAGCGACTGCCAGGCGATCAGGCCGGCCACCGAGGCGTCCTGGAGGTCCAAATCGGTCATCGATCCCACCTCGAATCGCAGGCCGGGGTGATCGCGCCGGGCCACGTCGATCATCCCGGGAGCGAGATCGATACCGAAGGCGTCCACGCCGAGCTGGTGCAGGTGGGCGGTGACATGTCCGGGGCCGCAACCGACGTCTGCCACCGGCCCGCCGCCCGCGGCCCGCACGCTGTCGGCGAACAAGGCCAGCGCGGCGCGAAGGTACTGATGCCCGGCGATGGCGTCGCGCACTTGGTCGGCATAGCTGACCGCGACCGTGTCGTAAGAGGTTCGGGTGTCGGTCAACCAGTCGTCCGTGCTCATGACCGGCACGGTAGTCCGTGATCACGAATCGCCGGTAAGTGATGAGGCAGCAGGCTGGTTCGAGGAACCTTTCGTGGGTGTCGGCAAACACGTCCCGGGCTCCAAGCGTTGCCTGGCCGTGAACGCGCTCGGCCTGGTCATCGCGGTGGTGGTGCCGGCCGCCTCCGCCCACGGCAACGGCTGAGACGCCCGGCTCCGCCATCAGGTTTCGCCGAAGGTCCGTCGGTAGGCGCCGGGTGTGGTGCCGAGGTACGCCCGGAAACGGCGGCGCAGGTTGACCGCCGAGGCGAGTCCGACCCGGGTGGCGATGGCTTCGACCGGCAGGTCGGTCTGCTCCAGCAGTACCCGTGCCGCGTCGAGGCGTTGGCCGAGCAGCCACTGTCCCGGGCTGATGCCGAGCTGTTCGGTGAACCGCCGGGCGAGGGTCCGGTTGGACAGCCCGGCGCGTTCGGCGAGGCGACCGAGGGTCAGTCGGGAGTCGAGCCGGGAGGTGGCCCACTCCAGTAGTGGCGCCAATGACTCGTCCGCCCTGGCCGGTGCGGGCTGTGCGGCGTACTGGAGTTGGCTGCCCTCCCGGTGCGGCGGCAGGACCATGTTCCGGGCGATCTGGGCGGCGCGTGCCGCGCCGTGGTCCGTACGTACCAGGTGCAGGCACAGGTCGATGCCCGCGCCGGTTCCGGCGCTGGTCGCCACGTCGCCGTGGTCCACGTACAGCACGTCCTGGTCTACCTGCACCTCGGGGAAGGCGGCGGCGAGTTGGGCGGTGCTGCGCCAATGGGTGGTGGCGCGGCAGCCGTCGAGCAGTCCGGCCTGAGCGAGGACCCGGATGCGGGCCACATCCCCACAGAGAACGCGCCCGGCCGGATCGCCCGCGCGCTCATCGACTTCTTCACGGCGCAGAGGTCTTACGCGGTCTCCTGCGTTTGAGACGGGGGGTGAAGCGGGCGATGGTGATGGTGTGGCGGCAGCCCGCCCGATCGCTGCCCTGGCAAGATTGGCGGCATGGAACGTGTGCTTGGAATCGGTGGATATTTCATGCGGGCCGCCGACCCGGCGGCCCTGAGCGCGTGGTATCGCGATTGCCTGGGCCTGGACACCGATGAAAACGGCCTGTGGCATCAGGGAGCCGGGCCGACGGTGTTCGCGGCGTTCGAGTCCGAGACCGACTACTTCGGGTCCCGCGCCCAGCAGACCATGCTCAACTTCCGGGTCCGCGATCTCGATGCGATGCTCGCGCAATTGCGGGCCAAGGGAGCGGACGTGGCCAAAGAAACGCAGGACATGGAGGGTGTCGGTCGATTCGGCTGGGTCACCGACCCTGAGGGCCATCGGGTCGAGTTGTGGCAGCCCGCCTGACCGCGTCTTCACCCAGGCGGTGACGTGCTGGTGGGGCGGGTCGGCGTCAGTCGGTGGTGATGTAGTGGCCGTCTGCGAGGTCGGCAGGCGCATCGAGAACGGGAACAGCCGTGACGGCGGATCCGATCCGGTCGGTCGTGTTCGCCCCGACCATCACGATCAGTTCGCCCATCGCGACCTTTTCGATGATCTCGTCGAGCATGGCCTCGGGCGTGGCGCCGGCGAAAGCGGCCGGAACAGCTTGTCCCGCGTGACATCGGCAACCGATACAGCCGGTTTCGCCGCCAGGGGATGATCCTGCGGAACCAAGGCCACTGCTCTCACCTGGGCGAGTTCGGAGCGTTCCAGTCCGTCAAGACCGCTGTGGTCGCAGGTCAGCGCGATGTCCGCCGAGCCGTTGCGCACCACCTCGGCCTGGTCCCGGGTGAACACGACCTCGACGTCGGCCGCACCGGGCTGGCGGCGATAAGCACGCAACACGTCGGCCAGCAGTCCGGAACCCGTGCCCTGACGCGCGGCTACCACCAGCCGGTGCGGGCGACCGCTGCGCTGGGCGCGCAGCACCGCGGCGTCCACCGCGCCCTCAGCACCTTGCGGCTTTCGGCCAGGAAGACCGCACCGGCCGCCGTGAGATCGACGCGGCGGCTGGTGCGCTCGAACGATTGAACGCCCATTCGGCGTTCCAGCCGGCTGATCGCCCTCGACAACGGTGGCTGGGCGATCCCGAGCCGTTCCGCGGCCCGCCCGAAATGCAGTTCCTCGGCGACCGCTACGAAGTACTCGAGCTCACGTGTTTCCAGCCGTTCCATACCCGCAGAGTAAGGAACAGCAGCCGAGGGTCACGGTGTGGGACGGCAAGGTCAGCCCATGGCTGGTGACATGCCGGGAGGGTGCCCGAGCAGTGCTCGGCCACAGCGCGCGGTCCGCCGCCGCGCGTTCCCGGTAGCCCGCGGAGACCAGTGGAGCGAACTCGACGCCCACGACTGCGGCTTGATGTCACCTACGCCGGGACAGTCGACATATCGCACACTGTTCGCCAAGCATGTTTTGTCATGTCCACGCCTCGATGAGGAGGATGCCCGGTGGAGGGATGTAGGTTCACGCGGCGCGCGGCGCTGGCTGCGGCGGCCGGAGGGGTCGCAGCACTTGGTTCCGGGGCGTTCACCGGCACCGCCCAGGCGGCGACGGGATCGGCGGAGCGGAGGGCCGCTGACCCGCCGGCCGGGACGGTGCGAGTGTTCTGGCTCAAGCCCTCCGACGTGGCGAACGATTCGCGGTACCCCAACGGCATCACCGGCGTCATGCGGGAGTCGCAGCGCTTCTACCGCCAGGAACTCGGCGTGACGTTCAAACTGAACAACCCGGCGGTGGAGGTAGTCCAGGGCAACCACGGGCGGGCCTGGTACGAGAACACGCCGAACGGCGGCGAAGAGTACTGGTGGGTGGTCTTCAACATGCAGCAGGAGCTGATGGCCAGGTTCGGTCTCAGATCCCCGGACTCGCGCTGGCTGTGCGTCGGCGAAGTCAGCGCCGAGAAGGCGGGTGTCTCCGGCGGTGGTGGAGGTGGCGGCTGGGTGATCCTCAGCGGCCACGACGCCGACGGTGCCGCCGGGACCAACGGCGCGATGAACCGGTGGTACGGCGGCATGGTGCACGAGTTGGGCCACGCCTTCGGTCTGCCCGACTCCACGCACACCGACGGCACACCGATGTCCGCCTCGTTCTACGACTACCCGAACTGCCACTTCAACCAGCAGCAGAAGAACGGGATACGGAACGGCCCCTACCGCAGCTTCCTGTCCTGAGCTCAGGGCTCCGCCGTTCTCTCGGTCGGCCCGTCGCAGCCGGTATGGGCCTGATGCCCCAGCTCGGACGTGATGGTGGTTCGTGGTGGATCGGCAGGTGCGCACGCAGGCACGACTTCCGGTGATCACGGAGTGTTGGAGTTCGCTGATCACCGCAACGGAAGACCGTGCCTGTCGCGTCATCATCGCCTATGCCCGCCGGGCCGGGCCAACTCGCCGGTTACGGTCCGGCCCGCCCCGATGAACTGCCCGGCCTGCTGGACCGGCTGCGGCCCTCATCGTCCAGCAGCCTGACGAAGCGTCGGGCCGCCCGTATCGGCCCCACCGCCTCAATGGAGGAAGGACCGATGCCGACCGAGTGCAGGTCGAACGCGCTCAGCGCCCTCAGGGGATGCCCGGGCCGTGGTACTCGCTCATCGCGTCGATGAGCCAGCGTGCCAGGTAGTCGGCGAACGAGGACCGCGGCAGGAGCCGGTACGTCGGCGCGTCGTCGACCTGCCAGAGCAGCACCGCGACGGGTCCCACCGTGGTCGACACCGCCTGGCCGGGGCCGAAGGCCCGGGGATGGAGGTCCAGCGGGCAGCCCTTCTCCAGTACCTGCCGGGCGGCCGGGCCGCTCAGCTCCAGCGTGGTGCGGTTCGCCGAGACGTCCACGACCGAGCCGGGATCTGCGCCGAGCGCGTCCCGCAACTCGGCGGTCACAACTCTCTCTTCCGTCTGGGACAGTACGAGCCACTCGTCGGGGCCGAGCCAGACGACCGTGCGGGGGCCGGATGCGGTGGTGCCGCCGCACTGCCGCGGGAGCGGTGCCCCCAAGGCCTTCTCGATACGGTCGCCCGCCTCGGAGGCTGGGTCGACGCGCAGGTTCACCATGGTGATGAACGGCCACTCGGTCAGCGCGACGCCGAGGGCGCCGGTGACGGTGGCGGCCCGCATCCGCTCCTCCAGATGTGCCAGGGGGCTGCGGCGCAGGCACACCGGGCCCGCCTCGGTCAGCTCAGCCATCTCGCTTGGTCCCTTCGGGGTCGTAGAGGACGAAGTCGGTCACCTCTACGGGCACCAGGTCCTCGCCCACCGGAGCGAGCAGGGTCTCGCCGATCCTTGCCCGCCCGTCGGCGACGAGGGCGAGGGCGAAGGGGCGGCCGAGGGCCGGGCTGTGGTAGCTGGAGGTGACGTGGCCGAGCATCGGCACCGGCCCGGCCTCGGGGGTGACGGGCACGTCGGGCGCGACGAGCTGGGTGCCCTCGGGCAGCCGCGTCCTGCGGTCGGCCGGTAGCAGGCCGACCAGTTGCTTGCGGTCGGTGCGGGAGGTGTCGGCGCGGGAGTAGGACCGCTTCCCGATGAAGTCCTTCTGCTTCGAGACCACCCAGGACATGCCCGCGTCCTGCGGAGTGACGGTGCCGTCGGTGTCCTGGCCGACGATGATGTAGCCCTTCTCGGCCCGCAGGACGTGCATGGTCTCGGTGCCGTACGGGGTGATGTCGTACGGGCGGCCGATCGCGTCCAGCTCCTCCCACACCGCCAGGCCGTACCAGGCGGAGACGTTGATCTCGTAGGCGAGTTCGCCGGAGAAGGAGATCCGGCAGATGCGGGCCGGGATGCCGGAGGCCAGGGTGGTCTCGCGGAAGGCCATGAACGGGAAGGCCTCGTTCGTCAGGTCGACGTCGGGGGCGAGATGGGCGACGACCTCACGCGATTGCGGGCCGACGACGGCGATCGTCGACCACTGTTCGGTCACCGAGGTGCAGTGGACGTCGAGTTCGGGCCACTCGGTCTGCAGCCACTCCTCCAGCCAGTCCAGAACCCCGGCGGCGCCGCCGGTCGTGGTGGTCATGAAGTAGCGGTTGTCGTCGAGGCGCAGCGTCACGCCGTCGTCGAAGATCATCCCGTCGGGCTTGCACATCACGCCGTAGCGGGCCATGCCGGGCTTGAGCTTCTTGAACGCGTTCGTGTAGACACGGTTGAGGAACTCGCCCGCGTCCGTGCCCCAGATCTCGATCTTGCCGAGGGTGGAGGCGTCCATGAACGCCACTCCCTCGCGGGCCACGCGGCACTCGCGGGCCACGGCCGTGTCCATGTCCTCGCCGGGCCGGGGGTAGTACCAGGGGCGCTTCCACTGCCCGACGTCCTCGAACTCCGCGCCCTGGGCGACATGCCAGCTGTGGATGGACGTGGTCCGCTCCGGATCGAACAGCTCGCCGCGCTCACGACCGGCCAGGGCGGCGAAGGCTACCGGTGTGTACGGGGCCCGGTAGGCCGTGGTGCCGATCTCTCCGGGCGACGCGCCCGCGCCGAGGGCTTCGGCGATCACGCCGATCGCGTTGACGCCGGACGTCTTGCCCTGGTCGTTCGCCGTGCCGAGCGAGGTGTAACGCTTGACGTGTTCGACACCGCGCATGCCGGCGCCGGTGGACCGCCAGACGTCGGCGACCGTGACGTCGCGTTGCAGGTCGACGAAGTGGGTGTCCCAGCCGCCGGGTTCGCCGTCGGGGGCGGGCACCAGCCACAGGGCGCGCACATCGGGACGTACCTCCTCGTACGAGGCCGTGGGCGCCGGCACCGGGAACCCGGCGTCCGTCGCGGCCCGCGCCCCGGCCCGTGCCCCCTCGGCCAGACAGCCGTCGAGGTCGTACGTCCCGCGGGCGGCACCGACGACCTGCTGGTCCCGTACGGTGCCGTCGGGGACGAAGGCGACCAGGTCCTCGTCCCAGCGCAGCCGGCCCTGGCGCTGGCTGTGCAGGTGCACCACCGGGCTCCAGCCGCCCGAGACGGCGAGCAGGTCGCAGGCGAACGGCTGTGGTTCACCGGTGAGTCGACCGTTGTCGTCGAGAGCCTGGACGGTGACGCCGGTGAGCCGGCCATCGCCCGCGGTGTCGACCACCGCACTGCCCTTCAGCACCCGTACCCCGGTCGCCACGGCGACCTCGGCGGCCCGGTGGGACAGCTCGGAGCGCGCGTCGACGACCGCGGCGATGTCGATCCCGGCGGCGTGGAGATCGGCGACCGTGTCGTAGGCGCTGTCGTTGGTGGTGCTCACCACGGCCCGCGAGCCCGGGGCCACGGCGTATCTGTTGAGGTAGGTGCGCACGGCCGCGGCGAGCATCACGCCGGGGCGGTCGTTGCCGGCGAAGACCAGCGGGCGCTCGTGAGCGCCGGTCGCCAGGATCACCTGGCGGGCCCGAATGTGCCACAGCCGCTGGCGCGAGACGCCTTCGGACGGGTCGGGGGCGTCGGCGCCGAGGTGGTCGGTGCGCCGCTGAAGGGCCAGCACATAGTTGTCGTCGTTACTGCCGAACGCCGTGGTGCGCCGGAGGACGACGGCCTCGGGGGCGGCGTCGAGTGCCGCGCGTATCTCGGCGACCCAGTCGGGGCCGATCTGCCCGCCGGCCGTCTCGCCGCCCCCGGAGAGCAGCGAACCGCCGGGCTCGGGCTGGTCGTCGACGAGGATCACGCGGGCGCCGGAGCCCGCGGCAGCGGCGGCGGCCGCCAGCCCGGCCGGTCCGGCGCCGACGACCAGGACATCGGTGTGGACGTACTTCTTGTCGTAGACGGCGGGGTCGGAGCTCGGGTCGAGCCGGCCCATCCCGGACAGCGTCGTGGCGGACAGGCCGTCGTACAGCTCCGCCGTCGTCGCCGGCAGCATGCCCTCCGAGTACGGGCCGTCGATCTGCACGAGGGCGTTGGGCTCCTCGACGCCTGCGGCGACGATGCCGCGCGGGCGGCCACGGTAGAGCGACGGAGCGACCTCGACGAGCCCGTTCGCCAGCATCGCCGAGGCGACGGTGTCCCCGGGGTGCCCGGTCAGTTCCCGCCCGTCGACGGTGAACCGCAGCACGGTGTCGCGGTCGATACGGCCTCCTTGCCGCAACCGGAAGTGCTGGTCGGTCATCGGATCCCTCCGGCCTGGGGCAGTTCGGGGCGTGGCTCGTCGAGCCGGTAGACGGCGAGCACCTCGTAGGTGGCGGTGTCGCGCAGGACGTTGAACCAGCGGCGGCAGCCGATGCCGTGCATCCACCGCTCGGCGAAGGGGCCCTTGGGGTTGTCGCGGTAGAAGACGTACTCGGCCCACTGCTCGTCGGTGAGGTCGTCGGGGTTCTCGGGGTAGGGGACGTGGGCCTGTCCCCCGTAGTGGTACTCGGTCTCGTCACGGGGACCGCACCATGGGCAGCTGATCAGCAGCACGGTGTCCTCCTAGTGGGCCACGGCTGCGGCGCCGTGCTCGTCGATCAACGCGCCCGTCGCGAAACGTTCGAGGGCGAAGGGGGCGTTCAGCGGATGCGGCTCGCCCGTGGCGATGGTGTGGGCGAAGGTCCAGCCGACGGCCGGGGTGGCCTTGAACCCGCCGGTGCCCCAGCCGCAGTTGACGTAGAGGTTCTCGACCGGGGTGGTGCCGACGATCGGGGAGGCGTCCGGGGTGACGTCGACGATGCCGCCCCAGGTGCGCAGCACGTGCGCGCGGGCGAAGACGGGGAACAGTTCGACGGCGGCGGCCATCTGCTGCTCGATCACGTGGAAGGAGCCGCGCTGCCCGTAGCCGTTGTACGAGTCGACCCCCGCGCCCATCACCAACTCGCCCTTGTGGGCCTGGGAGACGTAGACGTGCACGTGGTTCGACATGACGACCGTCGGGTGCACCGGTTCGTGCAGCTCGGAGACCAGCGCCTGCAGCGGGTGGGACTGCACCGGCAGCCGGATGCCGGCCCGCTCGGCCAGCACGCTGCTGTGCCCGGCGGCCGCGAGGCCGACCCGGCCGGCGCGGATGCGGCCGCGGTTGGTCTCGACGCCCACGACCCGGTCGCCGTCCTTGAGGAAGCCGGTGACCTCGCAGGCCTGGATCAGGTCCACGCCCATCTCGTCGGCCCGGCGGGCCAGCGCCCAGGCGACGTGGTCGTGCTTGGCGATACCGGCCCGCGGCTGGAAGGTGCCGCCCAGGACCGGATACCGGGTGCGGGGCGAGACGTTGAGGATGGGGCAGACCTCGGCGACCTCGTCCGGTGTGAGCCACTCGGCGTCGACGCCGTTGAGACGGTTGGCGCCCACGCGGCGCATGCCCTCGCGGACGTCCTGGAGGGTGTGCGCGAGATTGAGGACGCCGCGCTGGCTGAACAGGAAGTCGTAGTCCAGCTCCTCCGGGAGCCGCTCCCACAGCTTGAGCGCGTGCTCGTAGATCGCCGCGCTCTCGTCCCACAGGTAGTTCGAGCGGATGATCGTGGTGTTGCGTGCCATGTTGCCGCCGGCCAGCCAGCCCTTCTCCAGGACGGCGACGTTGGTGATGCCGTGGTTCTTGGCGAGGTAGTAGGCGGTGGCCAGGCCATGGCCGCCCGCACCGACGATGACGACGTCGTACGAGGAGCGCGGCTCGGGGTTGCGCCACAGGAAGTCCGGGTGCTCCGGCAGCGGCTCGCTGGTCATGCCGCGTCTCCGTTCAGGCGGGGCGGGTGGGGCAGGTGGGGATAGAGGGGGAATGCGCCCGCGAGCTTCTCGACCCGCTCACGCAGCAGGCCCGTGCGCTCGTCGCCGAGCTGCTCGTCCTTCAGGGCCTGGGCGATGATGTCGGCGACCTCTCGGAACTCCGCCTCGCCGAAGCCCCGGGTGGCCAGGGCCGGGGTGCCGATGCGCAGCCCCGAGGAGACCATCGGCGGGCGGGGGTCGAACGGCACGGCGTTGCGGTTGACCGTGATGCCGATGCGGTGCAGCCGGTCCTCGGCCTGCTTCCCGTCGAGTGCGGAGCTGCGCAGGTCGACGAGGACCAGGTGCACTTCGGTGCCGCCGGTCAGCACCGTGATCCCGGCCTCGGCCACGTCGTCGGCCAGCAGCCGTCCGGCGAGGATGCGGGCGCCGTCCAGGGTGCGCTGCTGGCGCTCCTTGAACTCCTCACTCGCCGCCATCTTGAAGGCCACGGCCTTCGCCGCGATGACGTGCTCCAACGGGCCGCCCTGCTGGCCCGGGAAGACCGCGGAGTTGATCTTCTTGGCCAGGTCGGCGGGGCTGAGGATCACACCGCCGCGCGGGCCGCCGAGGGTCTTGTGCGTGGTGGTCGTCACGACGTCGGCGTACGGCACCGGGTTCGGGTGCAGGCCCGCGGCCACCAGCCCGGCGAAGTGCGCCATGTCCACCATCAGATACGCGCCCACCGCGTCGGCGATCCGCCGGAACGCGGCGAAGTCCAGCTGACGGGGGTAGGCCGACCAGCCGGCGACGATCATCCTGGGCCGGTGCGCGAGGGCGAGCTGTTCGACCTCGTCCATGTCGATGCGCAGATCGGACTCGCGCACATGGTACGGCACGACGTCGTACAGCTTGCCCGAGTAGTTGAGGCGCATGCCGTGGGTCAGATGACCGCCGTGCGCCAGGTCGAGCCCGAGGATCGTGTCGCCCGGCTTCAGCAGCGCGAACATCGCGGCCGCGTTGGCCTGGGCGCCCGAATGCGGCTGGACGTTCGCCGCCTCGGCGCCGAACAGTTCCTTCACCCGGGCGATGGCCAACTGCTCGATGACGTCGACGTGTTCGCAGCCGCCGTAGTAGCGGCGGCCCGGGTAGCCCTCGGCGTACTTGTTGGTCAGGACCGAGCCCTGGGCCTCCATGACGGCGGCCGGGGCGAAGTTCTCCGAGGCGATCATCTCGAGGGTGGACTGCTGACGGTGCAGCTCGGCGTCCACCGCTGTGGCGACCTCCGGGTCGAGCACGCTGAGCGGGGAAGAGAGGGGGGAGGCGACCGTGGTGATCGACGGGTTCGCTGCCATCTGCACACCATTCTGAGAGCCGACTAATGAACGACTGATATATCAGCCTCTGCGGTAAGGTATGTGAGCTCGTCGGACAGGTCAAGGGGGCGTTATGCAGCAGGTGGCGACAGAGCCCGGGGGCGAGGAGCTGTCCCTCGCCGAACGCGCTTATCGCGCCATCCGCGACCGGCTCGTCATGCTGGAGATCCGCCCGGGCGCGCCGATCAACGAGGACCAGTTGGGGCAGTCCCTCGGCGTCGGACGGACACCGGTGCGCGAGGCGCTCAAGCGGCTCCAGTACGAGCGTCTGGTCACGACATACCCCCGGCGCGGCACCTTCGCCACCGAGGTCAACATCACCGACCTGGCCCACATCTCCGAGGTGCGCCTAGAACTCGAGCCCCTGGCCGCCGCCCAGGCCGCGCGGCGCGCCACGGGCACGGACCGTACGACCCTGACGGCCCTGCGGCGGCAGCTGGAGAGCGCTGATTCCGGTCGGCACGACGCCACTGACCTCATGCACCTGGACCTTCAGGTCCACCGCGCCATCTACGCCGCCACGCACAACCCGTACCTGGAAGACACTCTCGTCCGCCACGACAACCTGGCCACCCGCATCTGGTGCCTGTTCGTCGACCGTCTGTCCGACATGGCCGGCCACGTCGAAGAGCACGGACCGTTGATCGAGGAGATCGTCGCCGGGGACCCCGGCAAGGCGGCACAGCTCGCCCGCACCCATGTCGAGGGCTTCGAACGGGCCATTCGCGACGCCATCTGAGAGGACTCCCGCGTCACGCTTCAGTGCGCGGCGCCCCGCGGATCCCCCGGGCGCAGGCGGGGCCTGCCGGCCAGGGTGGTCCACAGGTGAGGTCGGCGGCGGGGCCCGGGGCAAGCCGGCACCTGCTTGCGCACGGCGTACCGGCACAGGCACCCGGCGCCCGCCGGCAGCCGGGGCGGAACTCGGCGTGGACGGCTTCGAGTTCCGTGAGCACCGCACCTTCGATGCCGTCGTGGCCGAGATGGGCACCGATCCGGTCCAGGAGCTCTACGACGAGCTGCTCGATTCCTCGACCAACCTGGGGGCCGTGGACCTGACGGAGCTGCTGGCCCGCAAGCCCCAGTCGATGGTGCGCAACGAAAACGGTTCGTTCCAGCTGTTCCGCGTAGGGGACGCGGTGGCGAGCAGAAATGTCCATGCCGCGATGCTGGATGCGGCCCGCCTCTGCCGAACGATCTGAGGACGGGTGACGCGGCCGCCCCGCCGGCCGAGCGCGGGAATGCGAACTCCAAACCCTTCGCCCCAGCCGGCCATGACGAGATACTGGACGGTGTCAGAACGCAACTTCGATCGCCCGTCGACCATCAAACGACCATCATCGACCCCTTACGTTCCGTCACCAAAGTCAGCATGAAGTCAGCATCAGTACCGCTGGACCCCGCCTCGGACCGCTACGGACCGCCAAGATCGAAAACTGGCCAACCGCACTCTGAGCTGCAAAAATAAAGGTCAGAGACTCATCTTCTAGTCTCGCAGGAGGTTCCTCATGAGGATGCTCATCAACGTCGCGGAGTCCGTGGTCGCGGACGCGCTGCGTGGAATGGCCGCGGCCCATCCGGAGCTGACCGTCGATGTCGAGAACCGGGTGGTCGTACGGCGGGACGCGCCCGTCGCGGGGAAGGTTGGGCTGGTCTCCGGCGGTGGGTCGGGGCATGAGCCGCTGCACGGTGGTTTCGTGGGACCCGGCATGTTGTCGGCGGCCTGTCCGGGTGAGGTGTTCACGTCGCCCGTGCCCGATCAGATGCTGCGCGCGGCCGCCGCTGTGGACAGCGGAGCCGGTGTGCTGTTCATCGTCAAGAACTACACGGGGGACGTGCTCAACTTCGACATGGCGGCCGAACTCGCCGAGGACGAGGGCATCCAGGTCGCGAAGGTCCTCGTCAACGACGATGTCGCCGTCACCGACAGCCTCTACACGGCAGGTCGGCGCGGTACGGGCGCGACGCTGTTCGTGGAGAAGATCGCGGGCGCCGCCGCCGACGAGGGGCAGCCGCTGGAGCGGGTGCAGTCCGTCGCCCGGCAGGTGAACGAGAACTCCCGCAGCTTCGGCGTCGCACTGAGTGCCTGTACGACTCCGGCCAAGGGCAGCCCCACCTTCGACCTGCCCTCGGGCGAGCTGGAGCTGGGCATCGGCATCCACGGCGAGCCCGGCCGGGAGCGGCGGCCGATGATGACCTCCGGCGAGATCGCCGACTTCGCCATCCACGCGATCCTGGAGGACCTGAGCCCCCGCAACCCCGTCCTCGTCCTGGTGAACGGCATGGGCGCGACGCCGCTGCTGGAGCTGTACGGCTTCAACGCGGAGGTGCAGCGCGTACTCGCCGAACGCGGGGTCGCCGTCGCCCGTACGCTGGTCGGCAACTACGTGACCTCCCTCGACATGTCCGGCGCCTCGGTCACCCTGTGCCAGATCGACGAGGAGCTGCTGCGGCTGTGGAACGCGCCGGTCAGTACGCCGGGCCTGCGCTGGGGTATGTGACCGGCGGATACCGACGCTCGACGTACCTACCACGCAAGGAGATCCAGTGCTCGACGCCGAGTTCTTCCGCCGTTGGATGACGGCGACCGCCGCGTCCGTCGACCGCGAGGCGGAACGGCTCACCGCCCTCGACTCCCCCATCGGCGACGCCGACCACGGCACCAACCTGCAGCGCGGCTTCACCGCCGTGACGGCCGTCCTGGAGAAGGAGCCGCCCGCGTCTCCCGGTGCCGTGCTGACCCTCGCGGGGCGGCAGCTCATCTCGACCGTCGGCGGGGCGTCGGGGCCGCTGTACGGCACCCTGCTGCGCCGCACCGGCAAGGCGCTCGGGGACGCCGCCGAGGTGGGCGAGGAACAGCTCGCCGAGGCGTTGCGCGCGGGGGTGGACGCGGTGATGGCACTGGGTGGTGCCGCGCCCGGCGACAAGACCATGATCGACGCGCTGGTACCGGCCGTCGACGCCCTCGGCGACGGCTTCGCCGCGGCCCGGGCCGCCGCCGAGCAGGGCGCTGTCGCCACGACGCCGTTGCAGGCCCGCAAGGGCCGGGCGAGCTACCTCGGGGAACGCAGTATCGGGCACCAGGACCCGGGAGCCACGTCGGCCGCTCTGCTGATCGCGGCTCTCTTGGAGGCGAACGGTGAGTGAGGGTGCCGGGCAGGTCGGGATCGTGCTCGTGTCCCACAGCGCCGAGGTCGCCGCGTCGGTGGGCGAGCTGGCGCGCGGGCTCGCGGGCGGTGGCACGGCGGTGCCCGTCGCCCCGGCGGGCGGCACCGAGGGCGGCGGACTCGGCACCAGCGCCGAGCTGATCGCCGCCGCGGCGGCATCGGTGGATCGCGGCGCCGGGGTCGCCGTCCTCACCGACCTCGGCAGTGCCGTCCTCACCGTGAAGGCCCTGCTCGCGGAGGGCGACGAGCTGCCCGACGACACCCGCCTGGTGGACGCCCCGTTCGTCGAGGGCGCGGTGGCCGCGGTCGTCACCGCCGCGGCCGGCGCCGACCTGGACGCGGTGGAGGCGGCGGCCGTGGAGGCGTACACCTACCGGAAGACGTGAGGGCGGGGAGGAACGTCAGCGGCGCGATCCTGCCCGTGGACGAGGGCCGGTCCGCGGTCTGACGACCCGTCGACGCTGCCCTGCCTCAGGGGTGCCCTCGATGAACTCCCGCGCCAGCCGCTCCCCCGCCTCGACGGCGGCCGCGTGGCTCTCGATCGGGGTCACCTTCGAGTCCTTGAAGACGATGTAGGTGACCCCCGAGGCCGCCCCGCCTCTGCGCGGGTCCGCGCGGAGGCCGAGCCCTTCGGCGGTGGCGTACGACGCCTCCCCGATGACGCCGGCCGGCCCGACGTCGCCGACGACGGCGTACTGCACCCGGTCGCCGTGGACGACGGCGGCGACGGCTCCGCCGCGCACGCCGTGCTTGCGATGGTCCCAGAGCGGGCTCGGGGCGGGTACGACGATGTACGGCAGGGTCTCGGCGCTCAACGAACGTCCGTCGGATTGCGGGTAGGCGGTGGCGTCCGAGAACCACGGGTCGGTTCTCCTGTTGCAGCGCGAGCCCGGGCGGCCGTCGCAGTCGATGTCCAGGTCGGCCTTCCAGAAGACGGCGCCGTCGGTGCCGCAGACGGAGATGTCGGCGGGTGCGTCGGCGTCGCTGCGGTAGTGGCCGTGGGAGACGGGGGCGCAGTCACGCACCCGGGCCCGGAGTTCGGCGGCGGCCACGGTGCCTTCGTGGCGTGCCACCGGCTCGTGGGGGACGTGAGGTGTGGTGTGCTGTCCGGCCTGGGCCAGCAGGGCGAGGCCGGCGGCGGCCAGTGTCAGCGAAGTGACGGACACGTTCAAGGGCCCTCTCGTGCGGGGACGGTGACGGACACTCGGCCCAATCTGGCTCCCGTCCGCGCATGTGGCCACTCGACGTGCCGTACGGTGCACGCCTTCTGACGGCCCGACAGGGGGCGGGGGCCCGAGCCTGTCGGGGCTCCGGCCTCCCGACCGCCCACGCCGGCGCGGAATCAGCGACGACAGCGGTCCGCGCCACCGGCACGAACTCACCATCCCTCGAGATGAGTTCGGCCGTGAGGTGCCTCAGCATACGTAACTCCCCCGGACGCTCGGAAGCTGCGCCCCCGGTTGCGCCCGCCTCTTGATGCGATCGCCACACTGGGTTCATATTGGTCCGGACCATTGCCGTGCCCGCGCCGGGAGGCCGAGTCGTGCGACGCGTTCTGCTGTGCGGGGTCCTGCTGGTCGCCTCCTGCGGGTGGGCGGGGGCCGACGAGGGCGAGGACGACCGGCCGCCGGGGGCTCCGACGGGAGTCACCGCCGAAGCGGGCAGCGCGACCAGCGTGCACGTCATGTGGAACACGGTGACCTCCGCCGCACGCATCGCCGGGTACGAGGTGTATCGCGGCCACAGGAAAGTCGAGGACGTACCCGGTTCCGCACACATGGCGGACGTCACCGGGCTCAGGGCGTCCACGGTGTACGTGTTCACCGTGCGGGCCCGGGACGCCGAGGGGCGGCTCGGTCCGGGCAGCCGCGAGGTCCGCGCCACCACCCCGGCGGCGGTCGCCGCGGACCGCTCGGCACCGACTCGCCCGGGCCGCACCACCGGCCGGACCGTCGGGAGCCGCGCGGTCCAGCTGTCGTGGTCCCCGTCCACGGACAACCGCGCGGTGGTGTCGTACGACGTCTACCAGGGCTCCGTGAAGATCCACAGCGTAGGCGGCGGCCAGACGGCCACCGTGGTCACGGGACTGCGGCCCGGCAGCCGCTACGCCTTCACCGTCCGGGCCCGGGACGCGGCCGACAACGTCTCGCCCGACGGTGCCGCCGTCCGCCTCACCACCGCGCCGGGCGCCGACGACGGCCGGGACACCGCGCCCGGGGACTTCCGCGCGACGACCCACCGCGCCGACGGGGCGTACTACGTCGACCTGTCCTGGATCCCGCCGCGGGTGGACGGCGTGGTCACGGAGTACGGCATCGAACTCGACGGGCGTCCGGCCACCTCGCTGGTGTGGGGCGGGACAGCGCCGCGCGAGCGGGCGTCCCACAGCTTCTACGCGGGGCGGGATTCAGGGGTCGAGCACCGGGTGCGCATCAGGGCCAGGCTTCCGGACGGCACCTGGGGCGCCTTCTCCGTCGAGCGGACGGTCACGACGGGCGACACCGTCCGCCCGTGACGCGCGACCGGGCATCGGCCGTCCGGAGGAATCCGGGGGAAGCCATCACCTGCCCGGCGGCCCTCCGCGTGCGGGGCGGGCCGGGGCCACGTTGGCTGCCCCTGAGGGCAGCACGGGCGTTCCCGACCTCCGGCGGCGCAAGGGATGTACCGCCAACCGTGCCGCCGGAGGACACTCCATGCGCACTACTCATCCTTTCCGGCGTGCCGGCCTGACCGTCGCGGCCGCCGCCGCGCTGCCGCTCGCCCTGTCCGCCGGGCCGGCCGCCGCCCAGTCCGGGATCTCCGTGAGCACGACCGGGTCCACGGTCTCCGTGGTGACCGGCGCCTGCACCCAGATCAACGGCAGCTGGGGCGCCGCGTCCCTGCTCACCAACTCACAGGCGAACTTCGCCCAGGGTCGCCAGGTGGCGCTGTCGGGCACGACCGTCAGCCAGTCCGCCGCCTGGTCGAACGTGACCCCTGGCACCTACACGGTGATCGTGAACTGCTCCAACGGGAGCACCGCGGGCACCCAGTCCGTGGTCGTCTCCGCCCCGTCGAGACCCACGATCTCCGCGACGGCCTCGCCCTCGCGCGGTGTCATGGGCGGGTTCGGCGGTGCCAGCAAGGACTACGGCACCCTCACCCTGACGGCGGGCGGGATCCTGGTGGGCACGGGCGTCGTCGCGACGGCGTGGTTCCTGCGCCGTCGCTCGAAGCCGTACCGGCTCTAGCCGGTCACGCCCGGACGGGCGGGCGGCCGCCTCAGGCCGTCCCGTCCGTCCCGTCCGTCCCGGCCCTCTCGTCCTCGGGCAGGTCGGTGGCGGTGGAGGGCAGCGCGGTGAACCCCTCCAGCGCCTGGGTGAGCCACCGCTCCCAGAAGGTCTCCAGTTCGATGCCCGCGCGCAGCACCAGGTGCTGGAGCCGGGTCTGCGGGTCGTCCTTGCCGAGCGGGAAGTCGCGCTTCTCGATCTCCTCGTACTCCGCCAACTGGAGCCGGTGCAGCTTCAGATGGCGGCGCAGGTCGCCCTCGATGCCCCGGGTGCCGACCACCGCGGCGGCGCGCAGCCGCAGCAGCAGGGCGTCGCGGTGCGGCTTGGGGTCCTGGGACTCGGCGGTCCAGCGGGCCAGTTCGGCGCGGCCCTCGGGCAGGACCTCGTAGCTCTTCTTCTGCCCTCGGGCCGGCTGCTCGGCGGTGAGGGCGCGGATGTACCCCTCGGCCTCCAGTTTTCCCAGCTCGCGATAGATCTGCTGGTGCGTCGCCGACCAGAAGTAGCCGATCGACCGGTCGAACCGGCGGGTCAGCTCCAGCCCCGAGGACGGCTTTTCCACCAGGGCGGTGAGGATCGCGTGCGGGAGTGACATGGAGTCATCCTAGGGAGGCCGCGCCCGGCCCCTAGAGCCCCGCCGCCAGCTCGGTGCCCTGCTTGATGGCCCGCTTGGCGTCCAGCTCGGCGGCCACGTCGGCGCCGCCGATGAGGTGCACGCTGCGTCCGGCCGCGAGCAGTTCCTCGTACAGTCCCCGGCGCGGGTCCTGGCCGGTGCACAACACGATGGTGTCGACCTCCAGGACGGTGGACTCCTCGCCGACGGTGATGTGCAGGCCGGCGTCGTCGATACGGTCATAGCGCACGCCCGGGACCATGGTGACGCCGCGGTGCTTGAGCTCGGTGCGGTGGATCCAGCCGGTGGTCTTGCCGAGGCCCGCGCCGACCTTGCTGGTCTTGCGCTGGAGGAGGTGGACGGTGCGCGGCGGGGCGGGGCGCTCGGGGGCTGCGAGGCCGCCGGGTGTGCGGTAGTCGGTGTCGACGCCCCAGTGGCGGAAGTACGTCGCCGGGTCCTCGCTCGCCTTGTCGCCGCCGTCGGTGAGGTACTCGGCGACGTCGAAGCCGATGCCGCCCGCGCCGAGGATCGCGACCCGGTCGCCGACGGGGGCGCCGTCGCGCAGGACGTCCAGGTAGCCGAGGACGCGGGGGTGGTCGACGCCGGGGATCTCGGGGGTGCGGGGGGTGACGCCGGTGGCGACGACGACCTCGTCGTAGTCGGAGAGGTCGCCGGCGGTGGCGGGTGTGTTCAGCCTTACGTCCACGCCGTGGGCGTCGAGCTGGTGGCGGAAGTAGCGCAGGGTCTCGTCGAACTCCTGCTTGCCGGGGACCCTGCGGGCGACGTTGAGCTGGCCGCCGATCTCGCTCGCGGCGTCGAAGAGGGTCACCGCGTGGCCGCGTTCGGCGGCGCTCACGGAGCAGGCGAGGCCGGCCGGGCCCGCGCCGACGACCGCGACGCGCTTGCGCAGCCGGGTCGGGGACAGGACCAGCTCGGTCTCGTGGCAGGCGCGCGGGTTGACCAGGCAGGAGGTGATCTGTCCGCTGAAGGTGTGGTCGAGGCAGGCCTGGTTGCAGCCGATGCAGGTGTTGATGGCGTCGGGGGTGCCGGCGGCGGCCTTGTTCACGAAGTCGGGGTCGGCGAGCATCGGGCGGGCCATCGACACCATGTCCGCGCGGCCCTCGGCGAGCAACTGCTCGGCGAGTTCGGGGGTGTTGATGCGGTTGGTGGTGACGAGCGGGACGGACACCGCGCCCATGAGTCTCTTCGTGACCCAGGTGTAGGCGCCGCGCGGCACGGAGGTCGCGATGGTGGGGATGCGGGCCTCGTGCCAGCCGATGCCGGTGTTGATGATCGTCGCCCCGGCGGCCTCGACGGCCTTGGCGAGGGTGATCACCTCGTCCAGCGAGGAGCCGCCGGGCACGAGGTCCAGCATCGACAGCCGGTAGATGACGATGAAGTCCTCGCCGACCGCCTCCCGCACCCGTCGGACGATCTCGACGGGGAAGCGCATGCGGTTCTCGTACGTGCCGCCCCAGCGGTCGGTGCGCTGGTTGGTCTGCGTGGCGATGAACTCGTTGATGAGGTAGCCCTCGGAGCCCATGATCTCCACGCCGTCGTAGCCGGCCTGCTTCGCGAGGCGGGCGGCGTGGGCGTAGTCGGCGATCGTGCGCTCGACGTCGGCGTCGGTGAGCTCGCGGGGCGGGAAGGGGCTGATCGGCGCCTGGAGCGGGCTCGGGGCGACGAGGTCGCGGTGGTAGGCGTAGCGGCCGAAGTGCAGGAGTTGCATCGCGATGCGGCCGCCCTCCCGGTGCACGGCGTCCGTGATCCGGCGGTGCTGCTCGGCCTCGGCGTCGGTGGTGAGCTTCGCGCCGCCCTCGTACGGGCGTCCCTCGTCGTTGGGAGCGATGCCGCCGGTGACGATCAGGCCCACTCCCCCGCGGGCCCGGGTGGCGTAGAACTCCGCCATCCGCTCGAAGCCACGCTCGGCCTCCTCCAGGCCGACGTGCATGGAGCCCATCAGGACGCGGTTGGGCAGTGTGGTGAAGCCCAGGTCGAGCGGGCTCAGCAGGTGGGGGTAACGGCTCATCGGGCCCTCCGTGCAGGGTGTCGTGCCCTCTGTTGTAGAGGACCCGAACACCATTGTGCAACTAGTTGCATAACTCGTTTTGCAACTAGTTGCACAATGGCCCGTGGGGCCGGGGTGTCAGCCGCTCGCCAGCCGGATGTGCAACTCCCTCTCCTGGTCGCCGGAGGCCGTGGTCAGATCCTCCACCGAGAACAGGCCGTCCACGGTGGTGCGGAACCGCTCGATGGCCCAGTAGCCGCCCTGCACGTCGGCCGTGACGGAGGCGTGCAGGTGGGCGGGGCGGGCCCCCTCGTGCGCGTCGGCGACGTCGAACGTGCCGAGCCACACCATGGGTCGCGTCTCGTGCAGTTGCTCCGGTACGTCCTCGGCGCATCGGTCGGACGAGAAGCACGCGCACAGGGTGTCGAACACGACCCGCGCGTCCTCCTTGCTGCAATCACTGATCGCGACGGAGACGGATTCCTCGTGCGGACGCTCGCTGTCCATTTCGTGAACGCTCCTCTCATGGCAGGACTGCGGTACCGCGAGTTCCCCGTGAAACCGCACCCCACCCCCGGGAAGCCCCCGGGAAAGTGCCACCTTCCAGGAGAGCACCATCGACGGCGCCGCACACGCCGGGCGGCGCCGCCCGCAGCCTCAGCCGCGCGTGAAGCGGTAGGTCTTGCTGTCCGTCAGGACGCAGAAGCCCGGCGAGACGACGATCACGCGCAGCACCCCCGTACGGCGGTCGTAGTCGATGCCCTCCGCCTCGAAGGTGCCCGAGCAGGAGCTGCGCAGCGGCACCTGGCGCAGGGCCGTGACGTGGCCGGACACGTCCGACGTGCCGTTCGGCGCGGCGGCCAGGTCGACCTGGAGCAGCGGCTTGGTGATGCCGAACAGGGTGCCCGCCGGGTCGTCGGAGGAGCACAGCAGCCGGGTCGCGTCGACGAAGTCGCAGCCCTGCACGTCCCGCACGGGGTGGTCGAGGCGGACGGTGGAGACCTGCGGCAGGTTCGCCGACGGCGAGGTGCCCTGGTTCACTCCCGGGGTCGGGAAGACCAGCAGCCGGCTCATGGTGCCGTATTCGCCGGCCAGCATCCACTGGCCGTCCGGCGACACCGCGACCCACGAGTTGTTCAGGGCCTCCCCGGTGCTCAGGGTGTGGACGTACTCGGACCAGCCGCCGCCCGGTGCCTGCACCCGGAACAACTTGGTGGTGCCCGAGTCCCGCTGGTACGGCTCGATGTAGTGGCCGTCGTAGGAGGCGTCGGGGTCGCCGACGTGGTTCCAGCCGCGGGTGCTGAGGCCGACAGGGATGGTACCTATGCCCGTATAGCGGTTGGCGCTGCCGACGGGAACCTCGACCGAGGCCAGGCCCTGGCTCTCGGTGAGCGGATCGGCGCGGTCGGAGCCGGCCTCGGTCCAGGTGTCGGCCGCGGCTGCGGGCGGGGCGGCCGACAGCACGGCGGCGGTGGCGAGGGCGACCAGGCCGGTCAGGACCAGGTGACAGCGGTGCCGGGCGGTGCGCGCGGACATGAACCGACTCCTCGATTGGGGGGGTGGGAGGTGATCGGCGGACAGTCTGGCGCCACGAGATAGTCATGTACAGACCAAACAAGAAAACGCGGGGTGTCGACGGGACGCCGGGCGCCCTCTCGGGGGATGGTGGAGGTAGCCCGGTCGGCGTCGGAGATGAGGTTGAGCGCGGTGCAACGTGGGGAGTCGGCACGGGGAACGGGCGTGCTTCGCGGACGGCGGAGGCGGTGCGTGCGATGAGTGCAGCCGGGCCGCCGGTACCCGGGGGCGGTGAGCCGGTACGCGGGCCCGTTCGGCCGAGCGGGCTGCTCGACGTGCTGAACGTGGCCTCGGTGCTGCTGGACGCCCGGGGGCACATCGTGCTGTGGAGCCCGCAGGCCGAGGAGCTGTTCGGCTACCCGGCCGAGGAGGCGCTCGGCCAGTACGCAGCCCACGTCATGGTCCACGAGCAGCACCACGACCTCGCCGTCAAGCTGTTCGCCGACGTCATGGCCACCGGCGAGGGCTGGGCGGGCGCCTTCCCCATCCGCCGCAAGGACGGCAGCACCCGGCTGGTGGAGTTCCGCAACATGCGGCTCCTGGACGACCAGGGCGAGGTGTACGCCCTGGGGCTCGCGACCGACCGCTCGACCCTGCGCCGGCTGGAGCGGGACGTCGCGCTCTCGACCCGGATGGTCAACCAGTCGCCGATCGGTCTCGCCGTCCTGGACCTCGACCTGCGGTACGTGTCCGTCAACCCGGCCCTGGAGCAGATCAACGGCGTACCCGCCGACGAGCACGTGGGCCGCACCCTCCGCGAGCTGCTGCCCCGACTGGACGTGGACACCTTCGAGTCGGGCGCGGACGAGGTGCTGCGGACCGGCCGACCGCTCGTCGACCTGTCCCTCGTCGGCCGCACCCCGGCCGACCCGGACGAGGACCACGCCTGGTCGCTCTCGCTCTACCGGCTGGAGGACACCGCCGGCACCGTGCTGGGCGTGGCCGCGTCGATCGTGGACGTCACCGACCAGCACCGGGCGGGCGTCGAGGCCGAGGCCGCCCGGCGGCGACTGGCGTTGATCGCCGACGCCTCCGCCCGGATCGGCACCACGCTGGACCTGGACCGCACCGCCCGCGAACTGGCCGAGGTGGCCGTGCCCGAGCTCGCCGACATCGCCGCCGTGGACCTGCTCGACGCGGTCGTGGGCGGCCGGCGCAGCGGTCTCGGCCCCACCGAACCGGCGGTGATCCGCGCCCTCGCCGTCCGGGCGGACCGCTCCCCGGAGGGCCTGGAGGCGGCCGACCCGCCCGGGCAGGTGGCCCGCTACGGACCCGACCGGCTGGTCACGGAGTGCGTGCGCACGGGACAGCCGATCCTCGTGGAGCGGGTGACGCACGAGGACCTGGCGCGCATCGCCCGCTCACCGGAGGCGGCCGAACACCTGGCACGCGCGGGCGTCCACTCGTATCTCGCCGTGCCGCTCATCGCACGCGGCGAGGTGCTCGGCGCCCTCGACCTCAAACGGGCCGGCAATCCCCTGCCGTTCGGCCGGGACGACCTGTTGCTGGCCAGGGAGCTGGCCGCCCGCGCGGCCGTGCAGATAGACAACGCCCGCTGGTACCAGAACGCCCGCGACACCGCCCTCACCCTCCAACGCAGCCTGCTACCGAGCCACCCCTCGGTGACGGGCGGCCTCGAGGTCGCCTCCCGCTACCAGCCCGCGGGGGCCACCACCGAGGTCGGCGGCGACTGGTTCGACGTGATCCCGCTGGAGGGCGGCAACACCGCGCTCGTCGTCGGCGACGTGATGGGCAGCGGCATCAGCGCCGCCGCCACGATGGGCCGGCTGCGCACCGCGACGAACACGCTCGCCTCCCTCGACCTCGACCCCGCCGTACTCCTCGAACACCTCGACCGGATCACGCAGAGCCTCGACCACTCCATCGCCACCTGCCTCTACGCCGTCCACGACCCCGAACTCCGGCAGTGCAGGATCGCCAACGCCGGGCACCTGCCGCCGGCCCACGTCCGGGCGGGCCGGCCGCCAAAACTGCTCGACCTGCCCACCGGGGTGCCGCTCGGGGTGGGCGGCGTGGCGTTCTCCACCACCACCGTCGACTTCGCGCCCGGCGACCAGCTCGTGCTCTACACCGACGGCCTGGTCGAGACGCGCCGGCACTCCCTGGACGAGCGCCTCGACCAGCTGCTGACGCTGCTCGACGACCCCACACGCCCGTTGGAGGACGTCTGCGACCTCCTCCTGCGCACGCTGCACCATCCCGACAACCACGACGACGTGGCCCTGCTCATCGCCCGCGCGCGGACGTAGATTCAGGGGATTCAGGGGATTCAGTGGATTCTCAGGAATTCATCACCGGTTGTTCATCGACGGCATTCCACAATCACAGCAAGGCGTGCGAGGGCCAGGCCTGCGGGGCGGGCAGCCGTGGTCGAGGCGAATGAGTCGAGGAGAGTGAACCATGACGCAGGAGCCGGATCGGGAAAGCACCGAGGGCGGCGCACCGGGCGAGTGGGAGGTCCTCACGGGACCCGGCGGACCGGAGCGGGAGCGGACGTCCCTGCGTGCGCTGTGGCAGCCGCGATCCGCCCGCGGGCGGACGGTGACAGCGGCCACGACCGTCGCCGTCCTGGCGCTGGGCGGTACCGTCGCCTACGCCGCGAGCTCCGGCTCGGACGACTCCGGTAGCCGTGCTGTGCCCGCGGCGGCCGGATCCGCCCCGGCGTCCGACGCCCCCGAAGCGCCGCGCGGCCGCCACGGCGGTGGCCCCTGGGCGGGGCTCGGGGGCGACGCCGTGCACGGCGAGGCGACCGTGAAGGACCGCGACACCGGTGACTGGGTCGTCCGCATATGGCAGCGGGGCACGGTCGAGAAGGTGGACGGCGACCAGGTCACCGTCAAGAGCGACGACGGCACCGTGTGGACATGGACGGTGGGCAAGGACGCCACCGGCCGGCGCGACGGCACGTCGGACACCCTGAAGAAGGGCGAGACCGCGTACCTCGTCGGCTCCCGCTCCGACGCCGGCACCCGCACCGCCGTGGGGGGGGGGGGGGGGGCCGCGGGCGCGCGGGGGGGGGGGGGGGGGGCGCGGGGGCGGGGGGGGGGGCCGGCGGGCGGGGGGGGGGGGCGCCCCCCCCCCCCCCCCCCCCCCCCCCCCCCCGCCCCCCCCCCCCCCCCCCCCCCCGCCCCCCCCCCGGCCCCCCCCCCCCCCCCCCCCCGTCGTCGTACGGAGGACTTGAGGACGTGCCGGCCTTACGCGGTGGGGCTCGGGGACGTGCTCTGCGACGCGCTCTCCGAGGGGGTCGCCGACGTGCTGTCCGTCGGGCTCGGGGAGGCCTCGGGCGCCGTCACGGTCAGTTCGACCGTGAGGGTCGCGCCACCGCTGGTGGTGATGCGCAGCAAGAACGTGCCGGCGGTGTCGTCCGCGTACAGCTTCGGCAGCGTCAGCAGACCGTTCGCGTCCGTCTGCAGGCCGGTCAGGGTGCGGACGGTCTTGCCGTCGGCGTCCTTGAAGTAGGGGCCCTTGTCGTTCACGGTCGCGTCGTCCGCCGACTTGATCAGGGTGGCGGTGGCGGCGACCTTGTCCGCGACGGCGCCCTTGTAGGTGGCCTTCACCTGGACCTGGTCGGCGAACTCGCCGCCCGCGACGCAGGTCAGAGCGGTGTCGCTGGTGCGGGCGAGGGCGTCGGCGGCGCGGGCGGTGACGGTCGCCCTGTAGTCGAGGCCGGGCAGCGTACGGCCGACGACGACGGCGCGGACCGTGAAGTTCCCGGTCTTCTCGCCCGCCTGGAGCAGGGGCGTGACGGCGACGCCGGAGCTGTTGGTGGCGACCGTGGCGACGCTCTCGCCGCCGGTGAAGGTGGCGTCGGTGTCGCCGAGGATGGTGAAGCGGATCCTGACCTTGGCGACGGCCGTGCCGGACTCGGTCTCGGCCCGGGTGCTGATCCTCTTGGTGAACCGGTCGCCGGCGGTGGCCGTGAGCGCTGCCGTGCCCGCGTCCTCGAGGTGGTCCACCGTGTCGGTGGGCGTCGGGGCCGGCGTGTCGGGCGGGGTCGGCTTGCTGGGCGGGGTCGGGTCGGTGCCGGGGCTCGTGGAGCCGCCGCCGGGCTTGGTCGGGTCGGGGCTGGGCTTCGGCGTCTTCGGCGGCTTCGAGGGCGACGGCGAGGGGCTGGTGGTCTCGCTCGCGCCGTCGTCGCTGCGGTTCGACGGGACGCTGCCGGTGCCGTCCGGGATCTCGTGGGTGCCCTTGCGGTAGTACTCCACCCACGACATGACCAGGTTCAGGTAGTCCCGCGAGTTGTTGTAGCTGAGGATCGCGCGGTCGAGGTCGGCCTGGGTGGACAGGTCCCAGCCGAAGCGGCACAGGTAGTGGCCGGCCGCGAGCGCGGCGTCGTAGATGTTGTTGGGGTCCTTCTTGCCGTCGTCGTTGCCGTCGCGGCCCGCCCACGCCCAGGTGGACGGAATGAACTGCATGGGGCCGACCGCCTGGTCGTACGCGCTGTTGCCGTCGTACGCGCCGTTGTCGGTGTCCTTGATGAGCGCGAAGCCGTTGCCGTCGAGCTGCGGGCCGTAGATCGGCGAGATGGTGGTGCCGTTCGCGTCGACGCGGCCGCCGCGGGCCTGGCCCGACTCGACCTTGCCGATGGCGGCGAGGAGCTGCCAGGGCAGGTTGCAGCCCGGCTTGGAGGCGGCCAGTTCGGCCTCGGCCTTCTTGTAGGCGTCGAGGACGGTCGCGGGGATGCCCGCCTCGGAGGTGCCCGGGTCGACCGGGGTGGTGGTGCTCGGGCTCGGCGAGGGGGTCGGGCTGTTCAGCGGCGGCAGGTCCGTGTAGTACGGCGAGTTGCCGGTCGCGCTGTCGTCGGCGTTCGCTTCGGACGCGGCCTGGGAGTCGACGGCGGACTCTCTGCCGGGCTCCTGGGGCGTCACTCCCGGGGCCTGGGACGCGGACAGAGCCGCGACCGCCGCTGCGGCCACGGCGGTGGTGAACGCCGTCTTGCGCAGCCTCACACCGAATTGCGCCGCCATAGAGTGAACCCCTCCCGGGGACGCCGGAGCGCCCGTGTCCTTTATGCCCTGCTCGGCCCGTACTTCGCCCTGTGCTCGACTCCGTACTTCGATCTGTTCTGACGATCGACCCGCCCCGGGGGTTGCACGTGTGGGGCGTTCGTGTCGCCGGTTGGTGATGGTGCGGCCGTGTTGTCCCAACTTGTTTTTTGCCCCCGACACGGGGACCCAGGCGACCCTACGACAACTCTCTTTGCATGGACACCTGTTCGTGCCCGGTTTTCACCGGTTGGCCATCCCGCATACTGGACGCCGTTGATCAGTGGGTCGGGGGGACCGGCCAACGTCCGCCTCGGGGAGCCCTGTTGCCGTTCACTCTGAGCCATGCGGCGGCCGTGCTGCCCGGCGTGCGCACCGACGGAACGGGCCGGGGACGACTGGTGCCGGCCGTGCTCGTCGCGGGTTCCTTCTCCCCCGACATGACCTATTACGCGGCGAGTGTCCTGTCCGGGGCGATGGAGTTCGGTGAGGTCACCCACTCCTTCCCGGGGGTGTTCACGGTCGATGTGCTCATCACCTGGGCGCTGGTGGGGCTGTGGCTGCTGGTGCGCGAGCCGCTGGTCGCATTGCTGCCGCGGGTCCGGCAGGGGCGGGCGGCCGCCCTGCTGCGCTGCGGGGCGCCACGCGCGCACCTGCGGGCGTCCTCGGTGCTGTGGTGGTACGTCTCCGCGGTGCTCGGCGCGCTGACGCATGTCGTGTGGGACGCCTTCACGCACCTCGACCGGTGGGGTATGCGGCTGTTTCCCGTCCTGGGGCAGCAGGTGGCGGGCTCACCTCTGTACTGGTACCTCCAGTACGGCGGTTCGGCCGTGGCCGCGGTCGTGATCACCGTGTTCGTGCTGCGCGCGCTGCGCCGGGCTCCCGCGGGCGAGCCGGTGGGGGTTCCCGCGTTGTCGGTACGGGACCGGTGGTGGGCCGGTGCGGTGATCGGCGGGTGCGCCGTGGTGGCGGCGGTGCAGCGGGCGTCGCGGTGGTGGGAGTACTGGGGGCCGCGGGCGAAGCCGTGGGAGCTGATCCCGACGGTGTGCTTCGGGGCGGGCGCCGGGCTGGTGCTCGGGCTGCTGCTGTACGCCGTGGGTGTCCGGGTGTGGCGTCCGGCCGCCCGGGGTGTCGCCGGGCGGCCGGAGGGGGTCAGCGTGGAGCGGAGCCGTACGGGCGCTCGGTGAGGGGGGCTACGAACACGGTGAGGGTGCGGCGGGGCGGGCGGGGTGTGCGGGGCTTGGGGAGCCGGGCGAGGAGGAGTGCGAGGGAGTCGGCGAGGTGACCGCGGGCCAGGCCGGCCCAGCGCCGCCAGGATCCTTGCGAGTCGGGTTCCCTCGACGCCCGGGCGGTGAGGCGGCGCCGGAGTTCCATGAGGGACTCACGTACGGCCGTGGCCGGGGTGGTGGGCGTGCGGGCGCTGCTTGCGCGCGGGGCCCGGGGCTGGACCGTGGGAAGCGGCGCGGAGTCGGCCGCCTTGGCGTTGACCTGTGTGTCTGCCATCGCCGGGGAGTGGGCGCGTGCGGGTGCCGTCCGGCGGTGAAGCATGCGTATACCCATGGGCGCATCTTGGCGGGCCCGGGCGGTGAGGGGCCTGCTGGCGAGGGCCACGCGAGTGAGGGTGCGTGTGGGGACTGGGCCCGGGTCTGTGTTTTCCGGCTGCGCTCGTCGGGCGCCGCCGGACTGCGTCGTGGTGGATCGCCGTTGCGGCGGAAATGAGGGCGGCGGGGAAGGGGGTGCAGGGGTGCGAGGTGGGGCGGAAGGGGAACCCCTCCGCCCCTCGCGCGGCGCCTCGGAAGCGGGCCCGCGCTGACGCCCCCGTTTCCCGGTCCTCCGCCGCAGGCTAGTGCGCTGCCGACTCCCAGTCCGGGCCCGCGCCGACCGAGACGTCCAGGGGGGCGCGGAGTTGGACGGCGTTGGACATTTCGTGGCGGACGAGTTGTTCTGTGGCCTCGCGTTCGCCGGGGGCGATTTCTAGGACGATTTCGTCGTGGACCTGGAGGAGCATGCGAGAGCTGAGGTCGGCCTCGCGCAGGGCCCGGTCCACGTTGAGCATGGCGATCTTGACGATGTCGGCCGCCGTGCCCTGGATGGGCGCGTTGAGAGCCATGCGCTCGGCCGCCTCGCGGCGCTGGCGGTTGTCGCTGTTGAGGTCGGGGAGATAGCGGCGGCGCCCGAAGAGCGTCGCCGTGTAGCCCGTCGCCCGGGCCTCGTCGACCGCGCGGCGCAGATAGTCCCGTACGCCGCCGAAGCGCTCGAAGTACGCGTCCATCAGGG
The DNA here is from genome assembly GCF_042888465.1 of Streptomyces sp. NPDC002888. NCBI lineage: Bacteria > Bacillati > Actinomycetota > Actinomycetes > Kitasatosporales > Streptomycetaceae > Streptomyces > Streptomyces sp. NPDC002888. The sequence continues at coordinate 218,464 of NZ_JBIAPU010000007.1, forward strand.
CACGGGCCTCGGCCGCCTCGATGTTCAGCTGCTGGGACAGGCCGAAGGCGGACAGACCGTACGCCAGGCCGTAGGACATCGCCTTGATCTTGCGGCGCATCTCCGCGTCCACGGCCGAGGGCTCGACCCCGAAGACCTGGGAGGCCGCCGTGGTGTGCAGGTCCTCGCCGGAGGTGAACGCCTCGATCAGGCCCGCGTCCTCGGAGAGGTGGGCCATCACGCGCAGTTCGATCTGGCTGTAGTCCGCGGTCATGAGGGATTCGAAGCCCTCGCCGACCACGAAGCCGCGGCGGATCGCCCTGCCCTCGTCCGTGCGGACCGGGATGTTCTGGAGGTTCGGGTCGGTCGACGACAGGCGGCCGGTCGCGGCGACCGTCTGGTTGAAGCTGGTGTGGATGCGGCCGTCCGCGGCGATCGTCTTGATCAGGCCCTCGACGGTGACGCGGAGCTTCGCCTGCTCGCGGTGGCGGAGCATGATGACCGGCAGTTCGTTGTCGGTCTGGGCCGCGAGCCAGGCCAGGGCGTCGGCGTCCGTCGTGTAGCCCGTCTTGGTCTTCTTCGTCCTGGGCAGGCCGAGTTCACCGAAGAGGACTTCCTGGAGCTGCTTGGGCGAGCCGAGGTTGAACTCGTGCCCGGCCGCCGCGTGAGCCTCCTTCACGGCCTGCTGCACGGCGCCCGCGAACATCTGCTCCATGGCCTCCAGGTGGGCCCGGTCGGCCGCGATGCCGTGCCGCTCCATGCGGGCCAGCAGCGCGGAGGTGGGGAGCTCCATGTCGCGCAGGAGGTCCGTGGCGCCGACCTCCTCGAGGCGGCCCGTGAACGCCTCGCCCAGGTCGAGGATCGCGCGGGCCTGCACCATCAGGGCCTCGGCCTCGGCGCCGTCGTCCGCGCCGAAGGCCAGCTGGCCGTCGGCCGCGGCGGCGGGGGCCAGCTCCCGGTGGAGGTACTCCAGGGAGAGCGCGTCCAGGTCGAAGGAGCGGCGGCCGGGCTTGACCAGGTAGGCGGCGAGGGCGGTGTCCATATAGACGCCGGCGACGCGCCAGCCGTGCTCGGCGAAGACCCGCATCGCACCCTTGGCGTTGTGCAGGACCTTGGGGCGGTCCTGCGCGGCCAGCCAGGCCGCGAACGCGTTCTCGTCGGCCTCGTCGAGCTGGGACGGGTCGAACCAGGCGGCCGCCCCCTGGCCCGCGGCGAGCGCGACCTCGGCGACGGAGCCGGTACCGAGCGCCCAGGTGGCGACGGTGGCGACGCCGAGAGGCACGGTGGCGTGCTCGGCGAGCCAGCCGGCCAGCTCGCCGGTGGCGAGGACCTTGCCCTCCAGCTCCACACCGGCCGCGACGACCGGGGTCGCCTCGGCCTCCTCGGCACCCGGGTCGACGGCGAGCAGCCGCTCGCGCAGCGAGGGGTTGCGGATCTCCAGGGTGTCCAGGACCAGCGCGAGCGACTTGCGGTCGTAGGGAGCGCGCTCGAGGTCGGCGACGGTCTTGGGCAGCTCGACGGTGCACACCATCTCCGTCAGGCGGCGGTTGAGCTTGACCGCCTCCAGGTGGTCGCGCAGGTTCTGCCCGGCCTTGCCCTTGACCTCGTCGACACGCTCGACCAGCTCCGCGAAGGAACCGAACTGGTTGATCCACTTCGCGGCCGTCTTCTCGCCGACGCCGGGGATGCCGGGGAGGTTGTCGGACGGGTCGCCGCGCAGCGCCGCGAAGTCCGGGTACTGGGCGGGGGTCAGTCCGTACTTCTCGAAAACCTTCTCCGGGGTGAAGCGGGTCAGCTCGGAGACGCCCTTGGTCGGATACAGCACGGTCGTGTGCTCGCTGACCAGTTGGAAGGAGTCGCGGTCGCCGGTGACGATGAGCACCTCGAAGCCGGCGGCCTCGGCCTGGGTGGCGAGGGTGGCGATGACGTCGTCGGCCTCGAAGCCGTCGACCGCGAACCGGGAGACGTGCATCGTGTCGAGCAGCTCGCCGATCAGCTCGACCTGGCCCTTGAACTCGTCCGGGGTCTTGGAGCGGTTCGCCTTGTACTCCGTGAACTCCTCGGACCGCCAGGTCTTGCGGGAGACGTCGAAGGCCACCGCGAAGTGCGTGGGCGCCTCGTCGCGCAGCGTGTTCGCCAGCATCGACGCGAAGCCGTAGATCGCGTTCGTCGGCTGGCCCGTCGCGGTCGTGAAGTTCTCCGCGGGCAGCGCGAAGAACGCGCGGTAGGCCAGCGAGTGCCCGTCCATGAGCATCAGGCGCGGGCGGCTGTCGCCGGGGCTGTTGTCGGTCTTCTTCGCTGCTGTCTCTGCCACGCCCCCGATCCTGCCACGGCCCACTGACAGTCGGGCACACCGCCGGTGGCACGCACGGGCGCACCGGGCTGACCACCAGGTCAGGACGTCGCCGGCGCGGGCTCACTCTCGGAAGGGTCCGACGCGCGGTACCCCTGGGCCTGGAGGGCGAACAGGCGGGCGTACTGTCCTTCGGCGGCCATGAGTTCCTCGTGGGTCCCCTGTTCCCGTATGTGTCCGTCGTCCAGGACGACGATGGTGTCCGCCTGGCGGACCGCTCCGAGGCGGTGGGAGACCAGCAGGCTGGTGCGGCCCGCGCGGTGCCTGTTCAGCCGGCGGTGGATCTCGTGCTCCGCCTCGGCGTCGAGGCCCGCGCTCGGCTCGTCGAGGATGAGCAGGTCGCTGTCCCCGCGCAGGAGGGTGCGCGCCAGCGCGACGCGCTGCCACTGGCCGCCGGACAGCACGACACCGGCGTGCGGGTCGCCCTCGTCGTCCTGGTCGAAGAAGATCCGGCTGAGGAGGGTGTCGTAGCCGTGCGGCAGTTCGCGGAGCTTGGTGTCGATGTCGGCCAGCCGGGCGGCGTCCGCGATGCGAGCCGTGTCGGTCAGCCGGTCGAGGTCACCGATCCCGATGTTCTCGGAGGCGGTGAGGTCGTAGCGCATGAAGTCCTGGAACAGGACGGTCATCCGGCGGCGCAGCTCCGTCGGCGGGAGCGCTCTGATGTCGACGCCGTCCCAGAGGATGGCGCCGCGGGTGGGGTCGTAGAAGCGGCACAGCAGCTTGATCAGGGTGCTCTTGCCCGCTCCGTTGAGTCCGACGAGCGCCACCGACGAACCGTGGGGGAGGAAGAGGTCGAGTCCGCGCAGCACCCAGGGGTGGCTCTCGTCGTAGCGGAACCACACGTCGCGCAGTTCGATCCCCTTGCGCAGGGGCGCGAGCGCGGTGGCGGTGGCGGCGGGGAGGTCGTCGGGGGTGGCGACGATCTTCTGGTGGTAGCGGAACAGCAGCAGCGACTGGTACGAGCTCGCCAGGCCGGTCGCGAGGCCGACCAGCGCTCCCTGCGCTCCGGCCACGGCGGCGACGAAGGCCATGACGGCACCGACGGTCAGGGCGCCGTCGGCGGCCGCCGCGACGGCCCACACCAGTCCTCCGCCGGAGACCGTGGTGGACAGCAGCGCGAGTAGCCCGTGCGTGCGGAACTCCTTGCGGTCGATGCGTCGCTCGCCGGCGTGCATGACGGTCAACTCGTCCAGCATGCGGCCCTTGAGGAAGCCGCCGAGGCCGAACAGGCGGGTCTCCTGCACCGCCGTGAGGTCGCAGATCAGCGACGAGTAGAAGATCTGCCGCCGGGTGGCAGGGGAGATGGTGGCGAGCATGGAGACGCGTCCGCGGGTCAGTGCCAGGTGGCCCAGGAGCGCGGGCACGGCGGCGACGGCGACCAGGACCGCCATCGTCGGGCTCATCGCGAACAGCGTGGCCAGCAGGCTGGCGATGGTGATGATGTTGCGCGCGGTGTCGAACAGGCCCGCGGTGGTGCCGGCCACCGAACCGGCCCCCTGCGACGCCATCGACAGGTCGTTGCGGAAGGCGGGGTCCTCGAAGCGCGCCAGCCCGTGCAGCCCGTTCAGCGCGGTGTAGAGCTCGTCCTGCATGAGGCGGTCGATGCGCCGGTCCAGTTCGCTTCTGACGAAGCGCGTCAGGTAGGGCAGGAGCCCCGTGGCCAGTCCGAGCGCGGCGAGCGCGACCGCCCAGCGCAGGGCGCCCGCCGTCCGCCCGGACGTGAGGTCGTCGACGACGAACTTGGTCAGCCACGCCGTGCCGGTCGGCAGCAGCCCGCCGATCACCGTGGCCACGAGGTAGGCCAGGCAGCGGGCGCGCCCCGCCCGCCAGCACACGACCGCGGCGACTTTGACCAGCCGCAGGATCTCCCGCCACCCGGTCATGTCGTCGGCACCGGCCGGGCCAGGGCGCCGGGCTCGGTGACCGCCTGGACGATCGTGCCGTCGGCGCCGACGAGGAGGAACGTCGGGAACGCCTTGAGGCCGATGGCCAGGACGCGTGTCTGCGCCTCCTCCCCCCGCACCACGGGGATGCCGGGGCCCACGAGCGCGGAAAGCTCGTCGGCCTGCCGGCCCTCGCCGGACACGATGGCCAGGACGTCGTCGTGGGCGCGGGCGGTCTCCACGAACTCGGCGGCGTGCTCATGGCAGCTGTCGCAGTAGGCGTCGAGGAACGCCACGAGCCGGACGCCCGACGCGCCCGCGAGGTCGGGGGCCTTCGTGCCCACCAGGACCTGCGGGTCGTACATCTGCGTCTCCAGGTTCGGCCTGACGCCCAGCCTGCCCAGCTCGTCGGAGTGTTCACGGAGTCTGCGCAGCACGGCGAGGGTCAGCAGCAGGTCGAACACACAGAGCAGGCCGACCAGCACCACTGCGGCAATGAGGAAGATCATGAGGGCGAGTCTCGCTTTGGGTCGGTGAAGAGAAAGGCCAGGTCGTCAAAGCGGATGAGGATGAGGGCACCGATCGCCGCCGTCGCCGCCGTGACGGCGACGCCGCCCGTGTGCGGGGGCCAGGCGGACGACGTCAGGCCCGCAACGAGGCCGACGAGGCCGACGGCGGTGAGGGCCAGGTTGCGCACGACGTGGACCGGGCCGAGCGGGGCGGAGGAGGCGCCGAAGCACCGGCACGGGACGGCCCGGCCGCCGCGCAGCGCCATGACGATGCCCGTCACGAACGCCAGGAGCAGACCGGTCGCCACGACGAACCCGGCGAGCGCGGTGGCGGGGACCGCGAGCAGCACGGAGGCGACGAGTTCGGTGCCGACGACCGCCGCGGCGGCCGCCCTGGACGCTCTCCGGGACAGCAGCCGCAGGGCGACCACGGACGAAGCGAATTCGGCGAACGCCGCGCGACTGCGGACCTTCCCCGTCACGGCGACGAGGAAGACCACGAGAAGCAGCGCGCGGCACCCGAGGAACAGGTAGGTCACCTATCAGCAGCCGATGTCGAACGTGTCGCACGGCCCGCAGCCGGAGGTGCCGCCCACCACGTGGCACAGCTTCTTCAGACGCCCGACGGCGTCGAAGATCTTGATGTATCCGCACGGGCCGCAGTACTTGTAGTACGAGGTGTCGGCACTCGCCGTGGCCTTCGGCACGATGCGGTCGAGCACCTTGTCCATCAGGACGTTCATGTGGGTCCCCTTCTGTCGACGACTACGAACGCCCCGAACATACGAACGGCCCATACACCGGCTCATACACCGTACGCGAACGCGGCTGTACGGGTCGTCCGGGGATCCCCGGACGGCAGTTCCGTCGCGTACAGCCGGACCAACCGGTGCATGCGGAAACGCCGTTCGCCGACGGCGTCCAGCAGACGGGCACGCACCAGTTCGTCCAGGGCGGCCTCCGCGGTCGGGGCGTCGCTGCCGAGCAGGACCGCGACGCGTCCGACATCCAGGTCGGCGGACCGCCGCGCGGCGAGGAGACGCAGCGCCGTGGCCGCCGTGTCGGACAGCGTCTCGTAGCTGGCCGCGAAGCAGGCACGCAGGTCCAGGTCGCCCGAGCACCATTCCGCCAGTCGTCGCCGCTCCAGCCGCTCCCCGAGGCGGGCGATCGGCAGGTCGGGGCGTTCGGTGAGCCGCGCGCCCACGATCCGCACGGCCAGGGCGTGGCCCCCGCAGGCCCTGGCGACCGCGCCGAGCGCCTCCGGTTCCCGCGCGACCCTGGCCTCGCCCGCCTGCAGGGCCAGGGCCCGTACGACGTCCGCGTGGCCGAGTTCACCGAGCCCGACCTGTTCGGCGTCCAGTGTGCAGAGCACCGACCGGCTGGTGACGACGGTCGCGCATCCCGGGCCGGCCGGTAGCAGCGGCCGTACCTGCGACGGGTCGGCCGCGTTGTCCAGGAGCACCAGGACACGTCGTTCGGCGAGCAGCGACTGCAGCAGCGCGGCGGCCTCCGCCTCGGACTTCGGCAGCCGGTGCCGGTCGACTCCCAGGGCGCGCAGGAACCGGCCGAGCACTGCGCGGGAGGGCAGCGGCCGCAGGCCCGAGCGCGCGCCCTGGAGGTCGGCGTACAGCTGCCCGTCGGGGAAGTGGTCGGCGACGGCATGGGCGGCGCGCAGTGCCAGCGCGGACTTGCCGATGCCGGCGGGCCCGTGGATCGCCACGACGGCCGGCCCCGTGTCCGCGCGCAGTGCCGCCGCCGTGCGGCCGAGCTCCGCGGACCGGCCCACGAAGACCGTCGGGCCGGGCGGCAGTTGCCGTGGGACGGGCCGGCTCACGGCCGCGGCGGGTCCGGGCCGCGGGGTGTCGAGTTCGGGGGCGCGCGAGACGATCGACTGGAGGAGGCCGCGCAGTTCGCCGCCCGGGTCGACGCCGAGTTCCTCGCGCAGGACCTCACGCGCCCGCTGGAAGACACGGATCGCGCCGTGGACGTCTCCGCAGCGGTAGAGCGCCAGCATCAGCCGCGCGTGGGCGCGTTCGCGCAGGGGATGGCGCTCGACGAACGGGCGGAGCCGGTCCACGACCTCCCGGTGGTCGCCGAGCGCGAGAGCGGCGGTGGCGTGGTCCTCGACCGTCCGCGCGAACTGCTCCGCGAGGGCTTGGGCGAGTTCGTTCAGGGCGGGACCGAGGCGGACGTCCTCGAGTGCTCCGCCCCGCCACTGGGCCAGGGCGTGGTCGAACGCCGAGACGGCGGTACAAGCGTCCCCTTCGGCCATCGCCTCGCGTCCTTGCCGCGTGGCCTCCTCGAAGACGCGCACGTCGAGTTCGTCCGGTTCCACGCGCAGGAGGTAGCCGGTCGGCGCGGTCGTCAGGCGCGCGGCGAGCTCCTCGTCGCCGCGCCGCAGCCGCATGACGTAGGTGCGGAGGTTGGGTACCGCGGAGGCCGGCACGTGTTCGCCCCAGATCTCGTTGACCAGGGCGGCGACCGGGACCGCCCGGCCGCGGGCGGCCAGCAGGGCGGCGGCGACCGTGCGCTGCTTGTCCGCCGCGACCGGGACGCGGCGTCCGCCGGCCTGGATCTCCAGCGGTCCGAGGAGCCGGAACCTCATCGGGGGGAGAGTCTGCGGATCACGATCCCCATCAGGCTGCCGGCCGGGAACGGCCCACGCTGACGGGAGTCGATGCTGTCGAGGCGGTTGTCGCCGAGCACCGCCAGGGTTCCGGGTTCCACCTGCCGGTCGCCGGGCACCCCGGACGGCAGAGGGTCACCGGGCAGCGCGGCGACCCGTTTCACGTTCCAGATCCGGCCGTCGGCACCGGCTGTCGCCGCCGTGCGGTAGGGGCCCGTCAGCGGGGGTTCCAGTACCACGACGTCGCCGACTCTGACGTGGTGCAGCCGCCTTCGCCTGACGAGGAGGCGGTCACCGTGTGCCATCGCGGGCGCCATGCTCATGCCCTCGACGGTGACGACCACCAGGTTCCTGCGGCACCACCACAGCGCCGCGGCGAGGGCCGACGCACCCGGTAACACGAATGTCAGGATCACGTCATGATCCTATGGTCGGCGAACGAGGAGAACGACTGGTTTTGCCCCGCCCCCGCGGCCCGCGCCAGGTGGCACCCCGCTCGCTCACGCCCCGCGCACCGGTCCGCAAACAGTCGCTGTCACTACGGCACCGGTCCGCAAGCAGTCGCTGTCACTACTGCACCGGTCCGCAAGCAGTCGCCGTCACTACTGCACCGGTCCGGAAGCACTCGCTGTCACTGCCACGTGCGAGGATCGAGGCCCTACCTCACATGTGTGCGTGAAGGAGAGTGCCCGATGGCCACCAAGCCACCCAAGAGCGATCCGGTGCAGGACGCACCGCAGATCGCCGAGCCGAAGCACGCGGCGGCGGGGCTGCCGGCCATCGGGCACACCCTGCGCATGGCCCAGCAGCAGATGGGTGTGAAGCGCACGGCGCTGACGCTGCTGCGGGTCAACCAGAAGGACGGCTTCGACTGCCCGGGCTGCGCCTGGCCGGAGCCGGACCACCGGCACAAGGCGGAGTTCTGCGAGAACGGCGCGAAGGCGGTCGCCGAGGAGGCCACCCTACGCCGGGTCACCCCGGAGTTCTTCGCCGCACACCCCGTCACCGACCTCGCCGGCCGAAGCGGCTACTGGCTGGGCCAGCAGGGCCGCCTCACCCACCCCGTGTACCTCCCCGAAGGGGGAGACCACTACGAGCCGGTGACCTGGGAGCGCGCCTTCGACATCATCGGCGAGGAGATCACCGCCCTCGGCTCCCCCGACGAGGCCGTCTTCTACACCTCGGGACGCACCAGCAACGAGGCCGCGTTCCTCTACCAGCTGTTCGCGCGGGAGCTCGGCACCAACAACCTGCCCGACTGCTCCAACATGTGCCACGAGTCGTCCGGCTCGGCCCTCTCGGAGACGATCGGCGTCGGCAAGGGCAGCGTCCTGCTCGAGGACCTCTACAAGGCCGACCTGATCATCGTCGCCGGCCAGAACCCCGGCACGAACCATCCGCGCATGCTGTCGGCCCTGGAGAAGGCCAAGGCGAACGGCGCGCGGATCATCAGCGTGAACCCGCTGCCCGAGGCGGGCCTGGAGCGCTTCAAGAACCCGCAGACCCCGCAGGGCATGATCAAGGGCGCCGCCCTCACCGACCTGTTCCTGCAGATCCGCATCGGCGGCGACCAGGCCCTCTTCCGCCTCCTCAACAAGCTGATCCTCGACACCAAGGGCGCCGTCGACGAGGAGTTCGTGCGCGAACACACCCACGCCTACGAGGAGTTCGCCGAAGCCGCCCGCGCCGCCGACTGGGACGAGACACTCGCGGCGACCGGCCTCCCCCGCCAGGACATCGAGGAAGCCCTGCGCATGGTCCTCGCCTCGCAGCGCACCATCGTGTGCTGGGCGATGGGCCTCACCCAGCACAAGCACTCCGTGCCCACCATCCGCGAAGTGGTCAACTTCCTGCTCCTGCGCGGCAACATCGGCCGCCCCGGCGCGGGCGTGTGCCCGGTGCGCGGCCACTCCAACGTGCAGGGCGACCGCACGATGGGCATCTTCGAACGGCCCGCCCCCGCCTTCCTGGACGCCCTGGAGAAGGAGTTCGGCTTCGCACCCCCGCGGGAGCACGGCTACGACGTCGTACGGGCCATCCGCGCCCTGCGCGACGGCGAGGCGAAGGTGTTCTTCGCCATGGGCGGCAACTTCGTCTCCGCCTCGCCCGACACCGACGTCACCGAGGCCGCCATGCGGCGCGCACGGCTCACCGTGCACGTGTCGACGAAGCTCAACCGCTCGCACACCGTCACCGGCGCGCGTGCCCTGATCCTGCCCACCCTCGGCCGCACCGAGCGCGACCTCCAGAGCGGCGGCGAGCAGTTCGTGACCGTCGAGGACTCCATGGGCATGGTGCACGCCTCGCGGGGCCGCCTGGACCCGGCGAGCCCGCATCTGCTGTCCGAGCCCGCCATCGTCTGCCGACTGGCGCGCCGGGTGCTCGGCGCGGACAGCAAGGTGCCGTGGGAGGAGTTCGAGAAGGACTACGCGACGATCCGCGACCGCATCGCGCGCGTGGTCCCCGGCTTCGAGGACTTCAACGCGCGCGCGGCCCGCCCCGGCGGCTTCACCCTCCCCCACGCCCCCCGCGACGAGCGCCGCTTCCCGACGGCCACCGGCAAGGCCAACTTCACGGCCGCGTCGGTGGAGTACCCCGAGCTGCCCGAGGGACGGCTGCTGCTGCAGACGCTGCGCTCGCACGACCAGTACAACACCACGATCTACGGCCTGGACGACCGCTACCGGGGCATCAAGAACGGCCGCCGGGTGGTGCTGGTGAACCCCGAGGACGCCCGTGCGCTGCGGCTCGCGGACGGCTCGTACGTCGACCTGGTCAGCGAGTGGCGGGACGGCGTGGAGCGGCGGGCGCCGGGCTTCCGCGTCGTGCACTACCCGACCGCGCGGGGCTGCGCGGCCGCGTACTACCCGGAGACCAACGTCCTCGTCCCGCTCGACTCCACCGCCGACACCAGCAACACCCCGGCCAGTAAGTCCGTCGTCGTGCGTCTGGAACAATCGACCACCGACTGAGCGTTTGCTCAGTCGGTGGGGCCGCCCGGCCCGACCGCTCCCGACGAATGGAGACCCGGCCCCATGGGCGAGCAGCAGTTCGTTAAGTTCCCGCCGGAGGTCATCGACGAGTACGCGGCGCTCGGCGTCGACCTCCAGGCCCTGTTCTCCGCGGGCCACCTCGGGACGCGCATGGGCGTGGAGATCGTCGAGGCCTCGGCGGAGCGGGTCGTCGGGACGATGCCGGTGGAGGGCAACACCCAGCCCTACGGGCTGCTGCACGGGGGCGCGTCCGCCGCGCTCGCCGAGACCCTCGGGTCGATCGGCTCGATGCTGCACGCCGGCAGCTCCAAGATCGCCGTCGGCGTCGACCTGAACTGCACCCACCACCGCGGCGTCCGCTCCGGCCTCGTCACCGGCGTCGCCACACCCGTCCACCGGGGGCGCACCACGGCGACGTACGAGATCGTGGTCAGCGACGAGATCGGCAAGCGCGTGTGCAGCGCCCGCCTGACCTGCGTACTGCGAGACGTGAACCCCAGCGACGAGGCACACATCAAGAAGGCGAACTGACGACCCGTCGACCCGACAACCCGAGCCCCGCTTCCGGCATGCCCCGGAACGCGGGGCTTTGTCAGCAAACGCCGCTCCCCCTTTCCCTGGCGTAACTCTGCGTAATGCAGGCGCAATAGCAAACCCCGGAGATCCCGGCCCCATTGCGGCCGAGCACCCTCCCCACACACACCCGAAGACCCCTCAAGTCGCCTGCAGCAACGACTTCCCGTCACTACCAAAACCGGGAAACACTGCTGAAATAGCCAGCGCACGTCCTGCGGGTTCTCACTATGTGGACGGGGCGAATCGGCCGGAATTCCACGCATCCACCCACTGAGTACCGCTCTGCATTACGTCGTGTCATAACAAGAGCGTCACAGCCTTGGCCAGACACTCCTCCACCTTCCCCACCCGCGCTTAGAGTCACGCCCAGTCACCGCGCCATCGGATTCGAAGTCAATTCGGCCCCAGCGCTCGACTCGGCGCGTTCCAGGGGGGACCGCCGTGCCAGGGAAAGGACCTGATTCGTGCGTCAACGTTCGATCATCGCCATCACCGCCGCACTCGCGGCGGGATCGCTGACACTCACCGCCTGTGGGTCGCGTGACGACGACGGCAAGAGCAGCAGCGGAGACAAGACCACCGTCGTGATCGGCGTCGACGCCCCGCTCACCGGCGACCTGTCCGCGCTTGGCCTCGGCATCAAGAACTCCGCCGACCTCGCCGCGAAGACCGCCAACAAGCAGGAGTTCGTCAAGGGCATCGAGTTCAAGATCGAGGCCACCGACGACCAGGCCCAGCCCTCCGTCGGCCAGCAGAACGCCCAGAAGTTCATCAGCGACAAGGACGTCCTCGGCGTCGTCGGCCCGCTGAACTCCGGCGTCTCCCAGCAGATGCAGAAGCCGCTCAACGACGCAGGCCTCACCCAGATCTCCCCCGCCAACACCGGCACCGAGCTCACCCAGGGCGACGGCTGGAAGACCGGCAAGTCGGTCCGCCAGTTCAAGACCTTCTTCCGCACCGCCACCACGGACGAGATCCAGGGTGCCTTCGCCGCCGAGTACCTCTACCAGAAGGCCGGCAAGAAGAAGGTCTACCTGATCGACGACCAGAAGACCTACGGCGCGGGCCTCGCCGCCTCCTTCAAGACGAACTTCACCAAGCTCGGTGGCAAGATCGTCGGCAGCGACCACGTCAACCCCGACGACCGTGACTTCAACGCCGTCGTAGCCAAGATCAAGAAGACCGGCGCCGACGCCCTCTACTACGGCGGCGAATACCCCGCCGCCGCCCCCCTGAGCCAGCAGCTCAAGGACAGCGGCCAGAACATCCCGCTCATGGGCGGCGACGGCATCTACTCCGGCGAGTTCCCCAAGCTCAACAAGAAGGCCGAAGGCGACCTCGCCACCTCCGTCGGCAAGCCCGTCGAAGAGCTCCCCTCCGCCAAGGAGTTCATCGCCAACTACAAGAACGCCGGCTACAAGGACGCCTACGAGGCCTACGGCGGCCTCACCTACGACGCGACCTGGGCCATCATCGAGGCCGTCAAGATCGCGGTCGAGGGCAACGACGGCAAGGTCCCGTCCGACGGCCGCAAGGCCGTCCTGGACGCCATGGCCAAGGTCAAGTTCGACGGCGTCACCGGCACCGTCTCGTTCGACGAGTTCGGCGACACCACGAACCACATGATGACCGCCTACAAGGTCAAGAGCAACGCGTGGGCGCCCGAGTACAGCGCCGCACCCAACGTCAGCTGAACGAAGGCCGAGCAACACACCCTCCCCACCGCACACATTGATCCCAGGCCGCGCGGGAGTGCCCACCAGCGCTCCCGCGCGGCGCCATATCCGAACCACTCCACGGAGGCCCTGCGGTGCACGAACTGCCGCAACAGCTGGCCAATGGACTCATCCTCGGCGCGATGTACGGTCTCATCGCGATCGGTTACACGATGGTCTACGGCATCGTTCAGCTCATCAACTTCGCCCACGGCGAGATCTTCATGGTCGGGGGTTTCGGGGCCCTCACCGTCTGGCTCACCCTCCCCGACGGCTTCGCCCTCGGCGCCGCCATCCCGCTCATGATCCTCGGCGGCGTCATCGTCTCCGTCGCCGTCGCCACCGCAGCCGAGCGCTTCGCCTACCGGCCCCTGCGCACCGCCCCGCGACTGGCACCCCTCATCACCGCCATCGGCCTCTCCATCGTCCTCCAGCAGGCCGTATGGATGTGGTACCCCGACGCGAAGAAGGACCGCCCCTTCCCCCAGTTCGACGGCGGCCCCATCGACGTCCTCGGCGCCAACGTCCAGCGCGGCGACCTCTTCGTCCTCATCGCCGCCCCCCTCTGCATGGTCGCCCTCGGCTTCTTCGTCACCAAGACCCGCTCCGGCCGCGGCATGCAGGCCACCGCCCAGGACCCCGACACCGCCAAGCTGATGGGCATCAACACCGACCGCATCATCGTCATGGCCTTCGCCATCGGTGCCGCGTTCGCCGCCATCGCCGCCGTCGCCTACGGCCTCAAGAACGGCCAGGTCGGCTTCCGCATGGGCTTCCTCATGGGCCTCAAGGCCTTCACCGCAGCCGTCCTCGGCGGCATCGGCAACATCTACGGCGCCATGCTCGGCGGCATCGTCCTCGGCGTCGCCGAATCCCTCGCCACCGGCTACATCGGCGACATCCCCGGCATGGACCTCTTCGGCGGCGGCGCCTGGAAGGACGTGTGGGCGTTCGCCCTCCTCATCCTCGTCCTGCTGTTCAGGCCACAGGGCCTGCTCGGCGAACGCGTCGCGGATCGGGCGTGATAGCGATGACCACCAACATCCCCACCCAGAAGAACACGGACATCACCAAGTCGCCCACCAACGAAGCGACTCCACTGATTCCGCTCCCCCCGGCCGTGGCACGCATCGTCACCCTCGCCGGCACCGCCGTCGCCCTCGCCGGCACCTTCCTCGCCTGGACCTGGACCGAGGACTTCCCCGGCAACCTCACCGTCACCGGCTACCCCGGCGGCCTGCAGGTCCTCACCCTCGCCGGCACCATCCTCACCCTGCTCTTCACCCTCTCCGGGTACGGCATCAAGGGCCTCGGATGGCTCACCCCCGGCGGCACCAACAGCCCCGTCCTCCTGCTCACCCTCGGCGTCCTCGGCACCACCGGCTACGCCATCGGCGCCATCGCCCAGGAACTCGGCGGCCTCGTCAACCTCGAACCCGGCGCCTGGGTCTCCGGCATCGGCGCCCTCATCGCCGTCATCGGCGCCCTCGGCCTCCCCGCCGACCAGCCCCACGACGCCGGCGACCCCACACCCAACACCTGGGGCCGCATCCGCCACGCCCTCACCGCCCCCGACCCCGGCCGCGCCAAGGACCTCCCCTCCTGGGCCGAAATCCTCATCATCGCGGCAGGCTTCGGCGCCGGCCTGTACGTCTTCGCCTACGGCATCGGCACCGAGTACTCCGAGCTGTTCATCGGCTTCCTCATCATCGCGGCCTTCGGCTTCACCGCCCTCAACCGCGCAGGACTCCTCAAGCAACTCTCCGCACTCACCGCCAAGCACCGCACCGTCACCCTCGCAGCCGCCTTCGCCGCCGCGATCTGCTTCCCCTTCACCCAGACCAACGACCAGTTCGCCCTCATCGGCGCCAACATCCTCATCTTCGCCACCGTCGCCCTGGGCCTCAACGTCGTCGTCGGCCTCGCCGGCCTCCTCGACCTCGGATACGTCGCCTTCCTCGGCGTCGGCGCCTACGCCGCCGCCCTGGTCTCCGGCTCCCCCCAGTCGACCATCGGCGTCCACTTCCCCTTCTGGGCAGCGGCCCTCACCGGCGCCCTCGCCTCACTGATCTTCGGCGTCGTCATCGGCGCCCCGACCCTGCGGCTGCGCGGCGACTACCTCGCCATCGTCACCCTCGGCTTCGGCGAGATCTTCCGCATCACCATGAACAACCTGAACGGCAACAGCGGCCCCGACGTCACCAACGGCTCCACCGGCATCCCGAACATCCCCGACCTGGAGATCTTCGGATTCAACCTCGGACTCCCCCACAACGTCCTCGGCCACGAACTGACACGCCCCGGCAACTACTACCTGCTGATGCTGCTGTTCACCGCCGTCATCGTCACCGTCTTCCGACGCTCCGCCGACTCCCGCATCGGCCGCGCCTGGGTCGCCATCCGCGAGGACGAAACCGCCGCGACCGCCATGGGCATCAACGGCTTCCGCCTCAAACTCCTCGCCTTCGCCCTCGGCGCCTCCCTCGCCGGCCTCGCCGGCACCGTCCAGGCACACGTCTCCTACAGCGTCACCCCCGAGCAGTACCAGTTCGCCGGCTCCGTGCCGCCCAACTCGGCCTTCCTGCTCGCAGCCGTCATCCTCGGCGGAATGGGCACCATCAGCGGGCCGCTCGTGGGCGCCGCACTGCTCTACCTCATCCCCGCCAAACTCCAGTTCATGGCGGAATACCAGCTGCTCCTCTTCGGCCTCGCGCTCATGTTCCTCATGCGCTTCCGCCCCGAAGGCCTCGTCGCCGACCGCAGGAAGCAGCTCGAATTCCACGAGACCGGACAGCTCGACGTACCCGACGACAAGGGCCTGCCCGAGACCGCCACCGGCGTCGCCAAGGCAGGGGCGTGACCTCGATGACCACCACCACGACCACCACGACCACCACGGTCCTCGACGCCACCGGCGTCACCATGCAGTTCGGCGGCCTCACCGCCGTACGCTCCGTCGACCTCACCGTCAACAGCGGCGAAATCGTCGGACTCATCGGCCCCAACGGCGCCGGAAAAACAACCTTCTTCAACTGCCTCACCGGCCTCTACGTCCCCACCACCGGAACCGTCTCCTACAAGGGGACCGTCCTCCCGCCCAAACCCCACCTGGTCACCCAGGCCGGCATCGCCCGCACCTTCCAGAACATCCGGCTCTTCGCCAACATGACCGTCCTGGAAAACGTGCTCGTCGGACGCCACACCC
Organism: Streptomyces sp. NPDC002888; assembly: GCF_042888465.1. NCBI lineage: Bacteria > Bacillati > Actinomycetota > Actinomycetes > Kitasatosporales > Streptomycetaceae > Streptomyces > Streptomyces sp. NPDC002888. The sequence continues at coordinate 234,303 of NZ_JBIAPU010000007.1, forward strand.
GCACCAACGAAGGCCTCTGGTCGGCACTGCTTCGCCTGCCCAGCTTCAAGAAGGCCGAGGAAACCTCCCGCGAACGGGCCATGGAACTCCTCGAGTTCGCCGGCCTCGCCGCCAAGGCCGACCACCTCGCCCGCAACCTCCCCTACGGCGAACAACGCAAGCTGGAAATCGCCCGCGCGCTGGCGAGCGAGCCCGGCCTGCTTCTGCTGGACGAACCCACCGCCGGCATGAACCCCCAAGAGACGCGGGCGGCCGAGGACCTCATCTTCGCCATCCGCGACAAGGGCATCGCCGTCCTCGTCATCGAGCACGACATCCGGTTCATCATGAACCTCTGCGACCGCGTCGCCGTGCTAGTCCAGGGCGAGAAAATCGTCGAAGGACCCGCCGAAGTCGTCCAGGCCGACGAACGCGTCATCGCCGCCTACCTCGGCACACCCTTCGAAGGCGCACCGGGCGCGGAGGAAGCCGCCGAGGTCGAAGCCGCCGAAGAAGCGGCCGAAGCCGCAGAGGCCGACGGGGCGCCCAGCACCACAGAAGGAGACGAGAAGTGACCGCACTGCTCGAGGTCGAAGACCTCAGGGTCGCCTACGGCAAGATCGAGGCGGTCAAGGGCATCTCCTTCAAGGTCGACGCCGGCGAAGTCGTCACCCTCATCGGCACCAACGGCGCCGGCAAGACCACCACGCTCCGCACCCTGTCCGGCCTGCTCCAACCCCTCGGCGGCCAGATCAAATTCGACGGCAAGGTGCTGAACAAGATCCCCGCCCACAAAATCGTCGCACTGGGACTGGCCCACTCCCCCGAAGGCCGGCACATCTTCCCCCGCATGACGATCGAGGACAACCTCCGCCTCGGCGCCTTCCTCCGCGACGACAAGGACGGCATCGAGAAGGACATCGCCCGCGCCTACGACCTCTTCCCCATCCTGGGCGAACGCCGCAAGCAGGCCGCAGGCACCCTCTCCGGCGGCGAACAGCAGATGCTCGCCATGGGCCGCGCCCTCATGTCCCGCCCCAAGCTGCTCATGCTCGACGAACCCTCCATGGGCCTCTCACCGATCATGATGCAGAAGATCATGGCCACCATCCAGGAACTCAAGTCCCAGGGCACCACCATCCTGCTCATCGAGCAGAACGCCCAGGCGGCCCTCTCCCTGGCGGACCACGGCCACGTCATGGAAGTCGGCAAGATCGTCCTCTCGGGGACAGGACAGGACCTCCTGCACGACGAGTCGGTACGCAAGGCGTACCTCGGCGAGGACTAATCGCTTCGCGAATACGACGAAGGCCCGCGCCCCACTTCTCCGGGGGCGCGGGCCTTCGTCGTATGCCGGGTCGAGCTCAGCCCTTGTTGGCCTTCTTCTCATCCGCGTCCAGAATGACCGCCTCCGCGACCTGCTGCATCGACATACGCCGGTCCATCGACGTCTTCTGGATCCACCGGAACGCCGCCGGCTCCGTCAGCCCGTACTCCGTCTGCAGGATCGACTTCGCCCGATCCACCAGCTTCCGGGTCTCCAGCCGCAGCGTGAGGTCCGCGACCTCCTTCTCCAGCTCCTTCAGCTCCGTGAACCGCGACACGGCCATCTCGATCGCCGGCACGACGTCACTCTTGCTGAACGGCTTCACGAGATACGCCATCGCACCGGCGTCCCTCGCACGCTCAACCAGGTCACGCTGCGAGAAAGCCGTGAGCATCAGCACCGGGGCGATGCCCTCTTCGGCGATCTTCTCCGCGGCGGAGATGCCGTCGAGCTTGGGCATCTTCACGTCAAGGATCACCAGATCCGGCTGGTGCTCCCGGGCAAGCTCGATGGCCTGCTCACCGTCACCGGCCTCCCCGACGACCGAGTAGCCCTCCTCCTCCAGCATCTCTTTGAGATCCAGCCGGATCAGGGCCTCGTCCTCGGCAATGACGACACGGGTCGTCAGCGGAGGCACGTGCGACCTGTCGTCGTCGGGCGCGTCTACGGGCTGGGGCGACTCGGGGGAGGTCACGGGGGCTCCTTGGTGCGGGCAGGGGTGGTGCTGACAAGAGACTACCTAGCTGCGGTAAGGTGGTGGCGCGAGGGGTTGCACTGCTCCTTCCTTTCTAAGGCCCCAGTACTCCAACTGGTTAGAGAGGCCGCTCTCAAACAGCGGACAGTGTGGGTTCGAATCCCACCTGGGGCACTTTTCCTTCGATTCCAAGCTTCACCCAGGAAGCGGATGTTCCCGTTCAGGTGAACATCCGCTTTTTGCTGCGTGTCGTCGCGATCGCTTTCAGAGAGTGGCCGCATGTACGACGTCAGCACACGCAAGCGAGCACTGGCACTGGTTGCACAGGGCCGCAGCCTGAACTCGGCCAGCCGAGAGACCGGCATCTCGCGTGCCGCAATCCGCTCCTGGCAGTCCCGGCTTGAGCCGCTCCCCCGCATGGCGGCTCCGCTGCCCGGCCCACCGGCCGACGAAGTCTCGTACGCCTACCTGTTGGGTCTATATCTCGGCGACGGCTGTATCAGCGCGCACCCGCGCGGCACGGGACATTACCTCCGTATCGCCTGCGCCGATGCATGGCCAGGACTGATCGACGCCTGTGAGAACGCGATCCGCGCGGTCAACCCCATGCACAATGCCTATCGCACGCAGGCCCAGGGCTACGTATCAGTTGTCGGTTACTACCCGCACTGGCCACACCTCTTCCCTCAGCACGGTCCGGGGAAGAAGCACGAGCGCCCTATCGGTCTCAAGCCCTGGCAGCAGGTCATCGTCGACGCCCACCCCTGGGAGTTCATCCGAGGCCTCATCCACTCCGACGGATGCCGCATCACGAACTGGACCACCCGGCTCGTCCGCGGTGAGCGCAGGCGCTACGAATACCCCCGGTACTTTTTCACCAACAGGTCCGGCGACATCATCCGCCTCTTCACCGAGACCCTCGACCGCGTGGGCGTCGAATGGAAACAGGCGAACGCGAACAACATCTCCGTAGCCCGCAAAGCCTCCGTAGCCCTGATGGACGCCCACGTAGGCCCCAAGCACTGACCCCTACTTGGGACTGTCGTCCTCCCCGATGTGGTGCACCCGCACCAAGTTGGTCGCCCCCGACACCCCAGGAGGCGAGCCCGCAGTGATCACCACCACGTCGCCCCGCTCGCAACGCCCGTACTTCAGCAGCAGCTCGTCCACCTGGTCGACCATCGCGTCCGTGGAGTCCGCGTGCGGGGTCAGGAACGTCTCCACGCCCCACGTCAGATTCAGCTGCGAACGCGTCGCCGGCTCCGGCGTGAACGCCAGCAGCGGGATCGGGGAGCGGTAGCGCGAGAGGCGGCGGGCCGTGTCGCCGGACTGGGTGAAGGCAACCAGGAATTTCGCGCCGAGGAAGTCGCCGATCTCCGCTGCCGCTCGGGCGACCGCGCCGCCCTGAGTGCGGGGCTTGTTGCGGTCGGTCAGGGGTGGGAGGCCCTTCGCGAGGAGGTCTTCCTCCGCGGCTTCGACGATCTTGGCCATGGTGCGGACCGTCTCGATCGGGTGCTTGCCGACGCTCGTCTCGCCGGAGAGCATCAACGCGTCCGTGCCGTCGATGACGGCGTTGGCGACATCGCTTGCCTCCGCCCTCGTGGGGCGGGCGTTGTCGATCATCGAATCGAGCATCTGGGTAGCGACGATCACCGGCTTCGCGTTCCGCTTCGCCAGTTTGATCGCGCGCTTCTGGACGATGGGGACCTGTTCCAGGGGCATTTCGACGCCGAGATCGCCCCTCGCGACCATGATGCCGTCGAAGCAGGCCACGATGTCGTCGATGTTGTCGACGGCCTGGGGCTTCTCCACCTTGGCGATGACGGGGAGGCGACGTCCCTCCGTGTCCATGATCCGGTGGACGTCCTCGATGTCCTTGCCGCTGCGGACGAAGGAGAGCGCGATGACGTCGAAGCCCATGTGGAGGGCCCAGCGGAGGTCTTCCTCGTCCTTGTCGGAGAGGGCGGGGACGCCCACGGCGACGCCGGGGAGGTTGAGGCCCTTGTGGTCGGAGATGATGCCGCCTTCGACGACCGTCGTGTGGACGCGGGGGCCGTCGACCGAGGTGACTTCCAGGCAGACCTTGCCGTCGTCGACGAGGATGCGTTCGCCGGTCGTGACGTCGTCGGCGAGGCCGGAGTAAGTGGTTCCGCAGATTCCGCGGTCGCCTTCCACGCCGTCCTCCACCGTGATGGTGAAGGTGTCGCCGCGTTCGAGAAGTACGGGTCCTTCGGTGAAGCGGCCGAGTCGGATCTTCGGTCCCTGAAGGTCGGCGAGGATGCCGACGCTGCGGCCGGTCTCGTCGGAGGCCTTGCGGACGCGCCGGTAGCGCTCCTCGTGCTCGGCGTGGGTGCCGTGGCTGAGGTTGAAGCGGGCGAGGTCCATTCCTGCGTCGACCAGGGCTTTGATCTGGTCGTACGAGTCGGTGGCGGGGCCCAGGGTACAGACGATCTTTGCTCGGCGCATGGTTCGAGCTTATGACTTACCGATGGGTAGGGAATTGGCCCCGCATGACTGCTCAACAACCTTTGGGTAAAGGGTCGTTGACAAGTGTTGAAGTGTGCGGCGGGGTGCTCCGATGAGCATTTCTACCGGTGGCGGCTCACAGTTTCGGGGGTGTCATCGTGAAGCGTGCGTTGATCGCCGCCTGTACGCGTTGGCGTTGCGGTTCGAGGTCCAGGGGTGCGGCTGGGGTGTCTTCGGTGGCCGCCGCGGACATGGATCGCATGCGTCCGCCGGGGGCCGCGGGGTAGGCCGGCCGTGGTGCTTCGGCTCCGATGTCGGCGAGTTCGACGAGGGCGGCCAGTGAGGTGCCGAGTGCTTCGGCGTATTCGCGGGCGCGTTGGACGGCTTCGCGTACGGCTTGTTGGCGGGCTTTGCGGTGGGCGGGTGAGTCGGGGCGCAGGTGCCACCAGGGGCCGGTGACGCGGGTGAGTTCGAGGTCGGCGAGGCGGGTGGTGAGTTCGCCGAGGGCGGTGAAGTCGGTGAGTTCGGCGGTGATGTGGACGCTGCCGTGGTAGGTGCGGATGTGTTCGCCGCGGCCTCGTTTGGCGAGTTCGGGTGTGATGGAGAAGGCGCCGGTTTCGAGGCGTTCGACGGCGTTGCCGTAGGTCTTGACGAGGTCGAGGACGGTGGTGTTGCGGCGGGTGAGGTCTTCGAGGGCTGTGCGGCGGTCGCGGCCGCGGGCGGCGACGGTGATGCTGATGCGGGCGATTTCGGGGTCGACTTCGAGGTGGGCCTCGCCGCGGACGGCGATGCGGGGGGCGTCGGGGGTTCCGTAGGGGACGTGGGTGGGTTCGTCGGGCGAGGTCATACGCCCCACTCTGTCATGTCTTTGCTGGTTACGGGCTTGCGGTTGATGGATTAGGTCACCAATTCGAAACCTCTGGGACCTGTTGTCGTCCGTCATGTCCGGGTCAGAATCTACGCGCGTTGTTGACCGTTCCCCGAGGAGATCGAGACATGCCGTTGAACCGCCGGAAGTTCCTGAAGAAGTCGGCCGCCACGGGGGCGGGGGTGGCGGTCGCGGGCGCGGCGGCGGCTCCGGCGGCGCAGGCCGCGGAGGCGGCTCCCGCGAAGCCGGGAAAGCCCGCGAAGCGGTACGCGTTCACCGTGATGGGCACGACGGATCTGCACGGCAACGTCTTCAACTGGGACTACTTCACGGACAAGGAGTTCGACGACAAGGCGCACAACGACGTCGGTCTGGCGAAGATCTCGACGCTGGTGAATCAGATCCGTAAGGAGAAGGGCCGCCGCAATACCCTCCTCATCGACGCGGGCGACACCATCCAGGGCACGCAGTTGTCGTACTACTACGCGAAGGTCGACCCGATCACCGCCAAGGGCGGTCCGGTGCACCCGATGGCGCAGGCCATGAACGCGATCGGCTATGACGCGGCGGCGCTGGGCAACCACGAGTTCAACTATGGCATTCCGGTGCTGCGCAAGTTCGAGGAGCAGTGTCGTTTCCCGCTGCTGGGCGCGAACGCGCTGGACGCGAAGACGTTGCGGCCGGCTTTCGCGCCGTTCAGCATGCACCGGCTGTGCACGCCGTTCGGGCGGGATGTGAAGGTGGCGGTGCTGGGTCTGACGAACCCGGGTATCGCGATCTGGGACAAGGCGAACGTGCAGGGGAAGATGACGTTCCCGGGGTTGGAGGAGCAGGCGGCGAAGTGGGTGCCGAAGTTGCGTTCGATGGGCGCGGACGTCGTGATCGTGTCGGCGCACAGTGGTTCGTCCGGGACGTCGTCGTACGGTGACCAGTTGCCGTACATCGAGAACGCGGCGGGTCTGGTGGCGGAGCAGGTGCCGGGTATCGACGCGATCCTGGTCGGGCATGCGCACACGGAGATCCCGGAGTACTTCGTCGCCAACAAGGTGACGGGCAAGCAGGTTGTGTTGTCGGAGCCGTTGAAGTGGGGGCAGCGGCTGACGCTGTTCGACTTCGAGCTGGTGTGGGAGAAGGGCCGCTGGGCGGTCGAGAAGGTGGGCGCGAAGGTCCTGAACTCCAATGTGGTGGAGGAGGACTCGAAGATCACGAAGCTGCTCGGTGACGAGCACGAGAAGGTCGTGGCGTACGTCAATCAGGTCATCGGTACGAACAGTGCGGAGATGACGTCGGTCGAGGCTCCTTACAAGGATGTGCCGATCATCGACCTGATCAATCACATCCAGGCGGACACGGTGCGGCAGGCGCTGGCGGGTGGCGAGTACGGGGCGCTGCCGGTGCTGTCGCAGGCGGCGGCGTTCTCGCGGAGCGCGGTCATTCCGGCGGGGCAGGTGACGATCCGGGATGTGGCGGGTCTGTATGTCTTCGAGAACACGCTGGAGGCGCGTCTGCTGACGGGTGCGCAGATGAAGGCGTATCTGGAGTTCTCGGCGAACTACTTCGTGCAGACGGCGCCGGATGCGGTCGTCGAGCCGGAGAGGCTGACGAACGCGAACGGTACGCCGGACTACAACTACGACGTGGTGAGCGGGCTGACGTACGAGATCGACATCGCGAAGCCGGCTGGGTCGCGGGTGACGAACGTGCGGTTCGAGGGTGCGCCGCTCGCGGACGACAAGCAGTTCGTGTTCGCGGTGAACAATTACCGGGCCAATGGTGGTGGCAACTTCCCGCACGTTGCCGCGGCGAAGCTGGTGTGGTCGAACTCGGACGAGATTCGTAACACGATGATCGCCTGGGTGAAGGCGAAGGGTTCGATCGATCCGGCGCAGTTCGCGGCGGTGGACTGGAAGCTGACGCGGAACGGTACGCCGGTGTTCTAGGCCGGTCGGGGAGCCGCCTCGCCTCTTGTGGTGGGGCGGCTTCGCTGTTTTCAGCGTCCTTCGACGAGTGGGGTGAGGGTGCGTGGTGGTCGGGCTCGGGGGACCTGGGGGTGGGGGTGGAGTCCGAAGGTGGTGAAGGCGGTTCGGGTGGGGAGGGGGTAGGTCTCTTTGCCGGTGAGGGTGTTGAGGATGGTGGCGCTGCGCCAGGCGGCGAGGCCGAGGTCGGGTGCGCCTACGCCGTGGGTGTGGAGTTCGGCGTTCTGGACGTAGACGGCGCCGGTGACGGAGGGGTCGAGGACGAGGCGGAAGTGTTCGTCGATGCGTGGGCGGTCGCTGCTGTCGCGGCGCATGTAGGGGTCGAGGCCGGCGAGGATGCGGTCGAGGGGGCGCTGGCGGTGTCCGGTGGCGAGGACGACGGCGTCGGTGGTGAGGCGGGTGCGGGTGTGTTGCTGGAGGTGTTCGAGGTGGAGTTCGATCTTGGTGGTGGAGATGCGGCCGGCGGTGCGGACGCGGACGCCGGGGGTGAGGACGGTGTCGGGCCAGCCGCCGTTCAGGGTGCGGTGGTAGAGCTCGTCGTGGATGGCGGCGATGGTGTCGGTGCCGATGCCTTTGTGGAGTTGCCATTGGGAGGCGGTGAGCCGGTCTCGGACGGGTTCGGCGAGGGTGTGGAAGTAGTGGGTGTAGTCGGGGGTGAAGTGCTCCAGGCCGAGTTTGGAGTTTTCCATGGGGGCGAAGGATGGGGTGCGGCCGATCCAGTGGAGGTTCTCGTGGCCCGGGGGGCGGTGGCGGAGGAGGTCGAGGAAGACTTCGGCGCCGGATTGTCCTGAGCCGACGACGGTGATGTGGCCGGCGGCGAGGAGGGTGTCGCGGTGGGTGAGGTAGTCGGAGGCGTGGATGACGGGGACGCCGGGGGCGTCGACGAGGGGGCGTAGCGGGTCGGGGATGTGGGGTTCGGTGCCGATGCCGAGGACGATGTTGCGGGTGTAGGTGCGGCCGAGGGCTTCGGCTTCTCCGTCGGTGTCGAGTTGGGTGTGGTCGACTTCGAAGATGTCGCGTTCGGGGTTCCAGCGGGCGGCGTCGACTTGGTGGCGGAAGTGGAGTCCGGGAAGGTGGGTGGCGACCCAGCGGCAGTAGGTGTCGTATTCGGCGCGTTGGATGTGGAAGCGTTCGGCGATGTAGAAGGGGAAGAGGCGGTCGCGGGCTTTGAGGTGGTTGAGGAAGGTCCAGGGGCTGGTGGGGTCGGCGAGGGTGACGAGGTCGGCGAGGTAGGGGACTTGGAGGGTGGTGCCGTCGATGAGGAGGCCGGGGTGCCAGTCGAAGTGGGGGCGTTGTTCGTAGAAGACGGTGTCGAGTTCGGTGAGGGGGTGGGCGAGGGCGGCGAGGGAGAGGTTGAAGGGGCCGATGCCGATGCCGACGAGGTCGCGGGGGGTGTCGGGGTCGGGGTGTGGTGGCGTGCTCATGTGGGGGTGTGTCCTTCTACCAGGGTCAGGAGGGCGGCCAGGTCGTCGGGCCGGGTGTGGGGGTTGAGGAGGGTGGCTTTGAGCCAGAGTCGGCCGTCGAGGTGGGCGCGGCCGAGGACGGCCCGGCCGTTGGTGAGGAGGGTGCGGCGTACGGCGGCGACGGTGAGGTCGGTGGCGGCTGTGGGGCGGAAGAGGACTGTGCTGATGGTGGGCCGGTCGTGGAGTTCGAAGGCGGGGTGGGCGGTGATGAGGTCGGCGAGGGTGTGGGCCTGGGCGCAGATGTGGTCGACGAGGGTGCCTAGGCCGGTGCGGCCGAGGGTTTTGAGGGTGGCGGTGATTTTGAGGATGTCGGGGCGGCGGCTGGTGCGGGTGGAGCGGCCGAGGAGGTCGGGGAGGCCGGCGTCGGTGTCGTCGGTGGCGTTGAGGTAGTCGGTGCGGTGGGCCAGGGCGGTGAGGTCGTGGGGGTCGCGGACGGCGAGGAGGCCGGCGGCGACGGGTTGCCAGCCGATTTTGTGCAGGTCGAGGGCGACGGTGTGGGCGGTGTCGAGTCCGGTGAGTTTGGTGCGGTGGTGGTCGCTGAAGAGGAGGCCTCCGCCGTAGGCGGCGTCGATGTGGAGGCGGGCGTGGTGGGTGGTGCAGAGGGCGGCGATGTCGGGGAGGGGGTCGATGAGGCCGGCGTCGGTGGTGCCTGCGGTGGCGGTGACGACGACGGGGCCGTGGAGGTGGGTGAGGGTGTCGTGGAGGGTGGTGGGGTCGAGGGTGCCGGTGGGGGTGGGCAGGATGACGGGGTCGGGCAGGCCGAGGAGCCAGGCGGCGCGGGGCAGGGAGTGGTGTGCGTTGGTGCCGCACACGAGTTGGGTGTGGGTGCCGTGTGCTTCGCGGGCGAGGAGGAGGGCGAGTTGGTTGGATTCGCTGCCGCCGGTGGTGACGAGGGCGTCGCTCGTCTTCGCCCGGCCGTAGATTTCCGCGGCTAGTGCCCTGGTGAGGAGTGTCTCCAGCTCGGAGGCTGCCGGGGCCTGGTCCCAGGAGTCGAGGGAGGGGTTGAGGGCGGAGGCGGCGAGGTCGGCGGCGGTGGCTACGGCGAGGGGTGGGCAGTGGAGGTGGGCGGCGCAGAGGGGGTCGGCGGGGTCGGCGGCGCCTTCGGCGAGGGTGTGGACGAGGGTGCGCAGGGCGTCGGGGTCGCCGGTGTGGGGCAGTACGTCGCCGACGGCGGCCCGGACGCGTGCGGCGACGGCGTCCGGGCCGCCTGTGGGGAGTGGTCCTCCGCGGGAGCGGGCGCCGCTGGCGAGGGCGTCGAGGACGGTGTCGAGCAAGGGCCGCAGCGCGCCGGGGCCTTCGGGGCCTGAGGCGAGGGGCGGCGTGCGCATGGGGTTTCTCTCCGGGGGGTCACTGTGGAGTTCCAGCTTGTACCCGGATACTCCAACACGCCCGAAAAGCCCGGCGATCAGAACCCGAAAGAGGGTATGTCCCCTCAGGCCGCCTTGAAGTCGTCGGCGTGGTCGGCGGCCCAGGTGGCGAAGGGTCGGGCGGGGGTGCCGGTGATGTCGGCGACGGTGGTGGTGATTTCCGGGGGTACGCCGACGGTGGCCGCGAAGGTCTCGAGGAGGGCCTGCACCACGGCGGGCGGTACCTGCGGGAACAGTTCGGGGCCGGCTTCCTGGGGAGGTATCTCGACGAAGCGCAGGTCGCGGCCGAGGGCCCGGCCGATCGCGTCGACCTGTTCGGCGTTGGTGGTGGCCTGGGGGCCGGTGAGGCGGTGGACGGCGCCGGTGTGGCCGTCGTCGAGGAGGGTGCGTTCGGCGACGGCGGCGATGTCGTCCTCGTGGATGGGTGCGCTGAGTCCGTCCGCGTACACGCTGCGGATGGTGTTTCCGGCGCGGGTCTGCGGGGCCCACTGGAGGGCGTTGGTGGAGAAGGCGTTGGGGCGCAGGAAGGTCCATTCCAGGCCGCTGTCGCGGAGTTGGCGTTCGACTGTGGCGTGCATGACGTGGATGGGGTGGGTCTCGTCGGCGCCGTCCTGGATGATTCCGGAGGACAGGAACACGACGTGGCGTACGCCGGCCGTGCGGGCCGCGTCGAGCACGTCGGCGGCCTGGGCGTAGAGGAAGAGCTTGGTCACGCCCTTGAACGGGGCGGTGGGGTCGTCGTGGTGGAGCGGGGCGGCCTCGGCGCCCTCGGGCAGGTCGGCCCGTTGGGGGTCGCGGGTCAGCGCGCGTACGGGCCGGCCGGCTGCGGTGAGCCGTTCGACGAGGGCGCGGCCGACGTTTCCGGTGGCACCGGTCACTGCGATCACGGGGTTCCTCCGATGAGTGGGGACTGATCGTCCTTGGCCCGGTCGAGCCTAGGAAGGTGGATCGGTCCCCCGCATCGTCGGCAGGGACCAGCCGCGCCCTACGTCGTCGGTCCTACTCCCCTCGTACGCGCAACGCCCGTGCGAGGTCGTCGAGTTGGTCGACGAGCTTGCGGCGCAGGGCGGGGATGGGGTCGGCGTCGCGCAGGCAGGTCTCGCCGAGGTGGAGGGTGTCGGCGTCGATGGCGTGGGCGGGGAAGGCCCAGCGGCCGGCGGCGTCGGCGATGGCGGGGCCTCGGCGGGCGGCGAGGGCGACCGCGTCCTCGTAGTAGCGCGGGACGTACGGGCGGACGAGGTCGGCCTGTTCGGGCTGCCAGAAGCCTTGGGCGGTGGCGGTGAAGAGGTAGTTGGAGAGGTCGTCGCCGGTGAACATCGCCTCCCAGGCCTTGGCCTTGGTCTGCGGGTCGGGCAGGGCGGCGCGGCAGCGGGCGGCGCCTTCCTGGCCGGTGGCGCTGGGGTCGCGTTCGAGTTCGGCGGCGATGGTGTCCTCGTCGGTGGCGCCGAGGACGGCGAGGCGGCCGAGGACGCGCCAGCGCAGGTCGGGGTCGAGTTCGGGGCCGCCGGGGACGGTGCCGTCGGTGAGCCAGGCGGCGATGGTGTCGGGGTGTGCGGCGACGTCGATGAAGTGGCGTACGGCGATGAGGCGCAGGCCGGGGTGGTCGCCGTCCTCGGTGCGGCGGATGAGGTCGCGGCAGAGGGAGGCGAGGGTGGTGAGGGCGGCGGGCCGTTCGTCGGGGGTGAGGTAGCGGTCGGCGATCTGGGCGTGGGCGAAGGCGAGGACGCCTTGGACGAGGGCGAGGTCGGTCTCGTGCGGGAGGTGGGTGCGGGCGGTCTCCAGGTAGGCCGTGGCCGGGAGTTCGCCGTCGCGGACGGCGTCGCGCAGGGCGTTCCAGACGACGGCGCGGGTGAGGGGGTCGGGCAGTTTGGACAGGCTGGTGCGCAGGGCCTGGAAGGAGCCGGGGTCGAAGCGGATCTTGGCGTAGGTGAGGTCGCCGTCGTTGAGGAGGAGCAGGGCGGGGCGTTTGCCGATGGGCTGGGGTGTGCTCTGCGGGACGTCGAGGTCGAGGCGTTCGCGCAGGGTGAGGCGGCCCTCGTCGTCGGTGAGGTCCTGGTCGTAGAGGCCGACGGCGATGCGGTGGGGGCGGCTGCCGGTGTGTGTGACGGTGAGGGTGTGGTCGCCGTTGTCGCCGGTGACGACGGGTGTGAGGGTGTCGACGCCGGTGGTGCGCAGCCAGGCGTCGGCCCAGGCGTGGACGTCTCGTTCGGTGGCGCCGGCGAGGGAGTCGATGAAGTCGGCGAGGGTGGCGTTGGCGAACTTGTGGCGGGCGAAGTGGGTGTTGATGCCGGCCAGGAAGTCCTTCTCGCCGAGCCAGGTGACGAGTTGGCGGAGTGCGGAGGCGCCCTTGGCGTAGGAGATGCCGTCGAAGTTGAGCAGGGCGGATGCGGTGTCGTTGACGTTCTCGGGGGCGACGGGGTGGGTGGAGGGGCGCTGGTCGGCGTCGTAGCCCCAGGCTTTGCGGACGACGCCGAAGTCGGTCCAGGTGTCGGTGAAGCGGGTGGCTTCGGTGCAGGTCTGGTAGCCCATGTATTCGGCGAAGGACTCGTTGAGCCAGATGTCGTCCCACCACTTGAGGGTGACGAGGTCGCCGAACCACATGTGGGCCATCTCGTGGGCGATGACCATGGCGCGGGTCTGGCGTTCGGTGTCGGTGACGGCGGAGCGGTAGACGAACTCGTCGCGGAAGGTGACGAGTCCGGGGTTCTCCATGGCGCCGGCGTTGAATTCGGGGACGAACGCCTGGTCGTAGGAGTCGAAGGGGTAGGGCTCCTCGAATTTTTCGTGGTAGCGGTCGTAGCAGGCGCGGGTGATGTCGAGGATTTCGTCGGCGTCGGCGTCGAGGTGGGGTGCGAGGGAGCGGCGGCAGTGGATGCCGAAGGGCAGGCCGCGGTGTTCGGTGGTGACGGAGTGCCAGGGGCCGGCGGCGACGGCGACGAGGTAGGTGGAGATCAGGGGGGTGGGGGCGGCCTGCCAGCGGCCCTGCCCGAGGTGTTGGGTGATGCCGTTGGCGAGGACGGTCCAGCCTTCGGGGGCGGTGACGGAGAGTTCGAAGACGGCCTTGAGGTCGGGCTGGTCGAAGGCGGCGAAGACGCGCTGGACGTCTTCCATGAAGAGCTGGGTGTAGACGTAGGTCTCGCCGTCGGTGGGGTCGGTGAAGCGGTGCATGCCCTCGCCGGTGCGGGAGTAGCGCATGCGCGCCTCGACGCGCAGTTCGTGCTCGCCGGCGGTGAGGTTGGTCAGTGGCAGCCGGTTCTCGTCCAGGGTGTCCGGGTCGAGGGGCTGTCCGTCGAGGGTGACGGAGCGGAGCTCGGCGGGCTTGACCTCGACGAAGGTGGAGCCGTCCGACCGTGCGGTGAACCGGATGACGGTCTGGGACTCGAAGGTCTCGTCGCCGGTGGTCAGGTCGAGCTCGATCGTGTAGCGGTCGATGTCGATGAGCTGTGCTCGGGCTTGCGCTTCGTCGCGCGTCAGTACGGACATGGTGGACATGCTGCCTGATGGCGGGGTCATGGCACAGAGGCGGATCGGTACGCGCCCTATGTCCCCTCTCGCGCCGGAGCCGCCTGTTCGATGTCGCGGCGGCCGGGCACGGTGTGGGGGTGGGGCAGGGCGTCCTTGAGGAGGGCGCGCAGTTCGTGGACCTCTTGTTCGAGGGCGAGGTGGCGTTGGTGGGCGTCGTAGAGGTAGCGGACCTTGGTGCGCAGGGCCCAGGGGTCGACGGGTTTCATGACGAGGTCGGCGACGCCGAGGCCGTAGGCGGTGGCGGTGAGGTCCTGGTCGGGGCCGAAGCCGGTGAGCAGGACGACGGGTATGTGCTGGGTCTGTTCCAGGCGCCGCATGTAGCGGACGACGTCGATGCCGCTGACGCCGGGCATGCGCACGTCGAGCAGGAGGAGTCCGACGCGGCCGCGCAGTACCTGTTTGAGGGCCTCGTCGCCGCTGGTGGCGCAGCCGAGCTCGTAGCCGAGCGGGGCCAGGGCGCTCTCCAGTGCGTACAGCGTGTCCTGGTGATCGTCGACGATGAGGATCTTGGCATCAGACGGCATGGCCCGACGTCCCTCCCGCGGTGGGAGAACCAGCTTACGTCCGGCTGCTGACAGGCAGTGCCTGTCGGTTGACGAGCGGTGCACGGCGCGCCTGACGGCCGGTGCGCGGCCGTGTGCTGTTCGTGGTGGTGTCCGGCGAGGTCAGTGGGGTGCGGGCGCGGTGCCGTTGACCGTGTCCTCGGCGATGCTCTCGTGGTGGCGGATCACCTCGGCGATGATGAAATTGAGGAACTTCTCAGCGAACGCCGGGTCGAGCTTGGCGCTCTCGGCGAGGGCGCGCAGCCGGGCGATCTGGCGGGCCTCGCGGTCGGGGTCGGCGGGCGGCAGCTGGTGGCGGGCCTTGAGGTGGCCGACCTGCTGGGTGGCCTTGAAGCGCTCGGCGAGCATGTGCACGACGGCGGCGTCGATGTTGTCGATGCTGTTGCGCAGCCGGGCGAGCTCCTCGCGGACGGCGGGGTCGATGTCGCCGTTACCGGTGTAGCTGGTGGTCATGGAGGTTCACCCTAGTCGTCGCCGGGGTGGGCCGGGGCACCGTCCGACCGGCGAGATCCGCCGGAGTCCCCGTACAGTGGATTCGGGTTCTGGGGCGTCTTGGGGGTATGGGCGTGGCGAACGACGGACCGGTCGAGCACGGCTACCCACATCTGGAGACGGTGCGGGCCGCGATCACCGCGCTGTACAGACGGCTGTCGTACGACACGGTCCAGACGTTCGCGAGCAGTGTGGTCCCGGCGGACGTGGCGTTCTGTGACACGGACGACCTGTATCTGGGGGCGCAGCGGGCGGCGCGTGAGCTGGTGCGTCACTACCGGCTTCCGGATGCGCGGATGATCGTGAGTTTCCGGGAGATGCGGCATGCGGCGAACATCGAACTGGCGGCGGGTCCTGAGTACTTCGTGGAGTTGAACGACCGGTTCCGCACGCATCGGCGGGACATCGGGGCGGCTTTGGCCCACGAGATCATGCATGTCTATCTGCACCGTCTGGATCTGTCGTTTCCGGGGACGCGTGAGAACGAGATCCTGACGGACACGGCGACGACGTATCTGGGTGCGGGCTGGCTGCTTCTCGACGCCTATCGGGAGGATGCGGCGTCGTCGCAGAAGCTGGGGTATCTGACGCCGGAGGAGTTCGGGTACGTGCTGGCGAAGCGGGCGTTGGTGTTCGGTGAGGATCCGTCGATCTGGTTCACGAGTCCGCAGGCGTACACGGCGTATGTGAAGGGCATGCAGCGGGCCCGGCAGGACGAGCAGCAGCCGCCGTTGACGGCGGCCGGCTGGGCGGGTCGCCGTCGCTATGCCCGCGACCGTCGTCACGCCCAGGATCACGTCCCGGTGGCGGTCGCGGGCACGCCGTACACGTTCACCCCGGATGTGCGGGGTCCGCTGCGGGTGTCGTTCCCGTGTCCCACCTGCCACCAGCGGATCAGGGTGCCGGTGCGGGGGCGGGTGCGGGCGCGGTGCGGGTTGTGCCGGACGGTGCTGGAGTGCGACACGTAGGGGTTCTTTCCTGATGTAGAGGTCTTTTCCTACGTCCCGTACACGGCCCCCGGTGTCGCCGCCTGTGCGAGGAGCTTGCGTACGGCCTCCCCCGCGCCGGCCGGGGTCCATCGCTGCCCCTGCTGTGCGGTGGGTCCGGGGTGCCAGCCCTCCATCACGGTGATCCGGCCTCCTTCGGTCTCGAAGACGCGGCCGGTGACTCCGGTGCCGGCGGTGGAGCCGAGCCAGACGACCAGGGGGGAGACGTTGTCCGGGGCCATGGTGTCGAATCCGGCGGCGGGGGCGGTCATGGTGTCGGCGAAGGTGTGTTCGGTCATGCGGGTGCGTGCCGCGGGGGCGATCGCGTTGACCTGGACGTTGTAGCGGGCCAGTTCCGCCGCGGCGACCAGGGTGAGTGCGACGATTGCGGCCTTGGCTGCGCTGTAGTTGCCCTGTCCGACCGAACCCAACAGCCCTGCTCCGCTGCTGGTGTTGACGATCCGGGCGGCGGGTGTGCGGCCGGCCTTGGCCTCGGCGCGCCAGTGCGCGGCGGCGTGTTTGAGGGGCAGGAAGTGGCCTTTGAGGTGGACGCGCAGTACGGCGTCCCAGTCGTCCTCGTCGAGGTTGACGAGCATGCGGTCGCGCAGGAATCCCGCGTTGTTGACGAGGGTGTCGAGCCGGCCGTACGTCGTGAGCGCGGTGCGTACGAGGGACGCGGCGCCGTCGGTCGTGGCGATGTCGGCGCCGTGGGCGACGGCCTCGCCGCCCGCCGCGCGGATCTCGGCGACGACGGCTGCCGCGGGACTGTCGGGGCCGGGGGTGCCGTCGAGGCCGACGCCGAGGTCGTTGACGACGACGCGCGCGCCTTCGGCGGCGAACGCGAGCGCGTGGGCGCGGCCGAGTCCGCGGCCGGCGCCGGTGACGACGACGACCCGGCCGTCGCAGATTCCGCTCATCTCGCTTCTCCTTTCAGTTCTCCTTGTTGGCCGTTGCTGCGTCCAGGAAGGCCGGTCGTTCTCCGCCGCCGTGGACGAGGAGACTCGCTCCGCTGATGTAGCGGGCCGCGTCGGAGGCGAGGAAGACGGCGGCGGCGCCGATGTCGGCGGGTTCGGCGAGGCGTTCGAGCGGCACGGTGCGGGAGACGGCGGCGAGGGCGTCCTCGCCGCCGTAGTGGAGGTGTGACAGCTCGGTGCGGACCATGCCGACGACCAGGGTGTTGACGCGGATGTCCGGTGCCCATTCGACCGCCATGGAGCGGGCGAGGCTGTCGAGGCCTGCCTTGGCCGCTCCGTAGGCCGCGGAGCCGGGCGAGGGGCGGCTGCCGCTGACGCTGCCGATCATCACGATCGAGCCCTTGGCCCGTCTGAGGTGCTCGTGGGCGGCGAGGGAGGCGGTCAGCGGGGCGATGAGGTTCAGCTCCACCACGCGCGCGTGCCGCTCGGCGTCCGCGTCGGCGAGCCGTCGGTAGGGGGTGCCGCCCGCGTTGTTCACGAGGACGTCGAGGCGGGGCAGCGCGGCGAAGAAGGTGCTCACGGCGTCGCGGTCGCGCAGGTCGAGGGGCATGAACTCGGTGCCCTTGACTGGGGTTTCGGGCGGTCGGCGCGCGCACGTCACGACGTCGGCGCCCGTCTCGGCGAAGGCCCTGGCGATTCCGGCGCCGACGCCTCGGGTGCCGCCGGTGACGACGACGGTTCGGTTTTCCACAGGCCCTCCCGCTTGTCAGCGGCGACTGCTAGCTTCGAAGCCTCACACCTAACAAATGTTTGGTGGAAAGGTAGCTGAGTGCGAAGGTAGCTGATGCGTCCATGAGTGTCTCCACCTCGTCCCCGGAAAAGGGGATTTCCGTCGTGACCGTCGACTTCCCACCGGTGAACGCCCTGCCGGTGGCCGGCTGGTTCGCCCTGGCCGACGCCGTGCGCGCGGCCGGCCGGGACCCGGAGGTGAGGTGCGTGGTGCTGACCGCCGAGGGGCGGGGGTTCAACGCGGGCGTGGACATCAAGGAGATACAGGCCCGGGGGCAGAGCGCGCTGCTCGGCGCGAACGCGGGCTGCGCGGAGGCGTTCGCGGCGGTGTACGAGTGCGCGGTGCCCGTCGTGGCGGCGGTGCGGGGCTTCTGTCTGGGCGGGGGCATCGGGCTCGTGGGGAACGCGGACGCGATCGTGGCGAGCGAGGACGCCACCTTCGGGCTGCCCGAGCTGGACCGGGGCGCCCTGGGTGCGGCGACCCACCTGGCCCGGCTGGTCCCGCAACACCTGATGCGCGCCCTGTACTACACCTCGCGCACGGCGACCGCGGCCGAGCTGCACGCGCACGGCTCGGTGTGGCGGGTGGTGCCCCGCGACCTGCTGGGGGCCGCCGCGCTGGAGCTGGCCCGCGAGATCGCCGCGAAGGACGGGCGGCTGCTGCGGCTCGCCAAGGCCGCCATCAACGGCATCGACCCCGTCGACGTCCGCCGCAGCTACCGCTTCGAACAGGGCTTCACCTTCGAGGCGAACCTCAGCGGGGTGGCCGACCGGGTCCGGGACACGTTCGGGAAGGAAGGAGGGTGCGTAGGTGAGTGACAAGACGATGACCGCCGACGAGGTCGTCTCCCGTCTGGAGAGCGGCATGACCCTCGGCATCGGCGGCTGGGGCTCGCGCCGCAAACCGATGGCGCTGGTCAGGGCACTGCTCCGGTCGGAGATCACTGACCTCACCGTCGTCTCGTACGGGGGACCGGACGTCGGCATGCTGGCCGCCGCCGGACGGATCCGGAAGCTGGTCGCCGCCTTCGCCACCCTTGATTCGATCCCCCTCGAACCGCACTACCGCGCTGCCCGCGAGTGCGGGGCCATCGAACTGACGGAGATCGACGAGGCGATGTTCATGTGGGGGCTGCGGGCGGCGGCGAACCGGCTGCCGTTCCTGCCGGTGCGGGCCGGAATCGGTTCGGACGTGATGCGGGTCAACCCCGGGCTGAGGACCGTCACTTCCCCCTACGAGGACAAAGAGACGTTCGTGGCCATGCCCGCCCTGCGTCTGGACGCGGCGCTGGTGCACGTCAACCGCGCGGACCGGCAGGGCAACGGCCAGTACCTGGGCCCGGACCCGTACTTCGACGACCTGTTCTGCGAGGCGGCGGACACGGCGTACGTCTCGTGCGAGCGGATCGTGGACACGGCCGAGCTGACGAAGGAGGCGGCACCGCAGTCGCTGCTGATCAAGCGGCACACGGTGACCGGTGTCGTCGAGGCGCCGAACGGGGCGCACTTCACGTCCTGCGCCCCCGACTACGGCCGGGACGAGGCGTTTCAGAAGCGGTACGCGACCACGCCCTGGCAGGAGTTCGCGGCACGCTTCCTCGCCGGGGACGAACAGTCGTACCAGTCGGCGGTCAGGGAGGAGACATGAAGGGCGGCGTGAACGGGGGCACGACTGCGGTCACCCGCGCCGAGTACTGCGTGATCGCCTGTGCCGAGGCATGGCGCGGCGCGGGCGAGATCCTGGCGAGCCCCATGGGCCTGGTCCCCTCCGTCGGCGCCCGTCTCGCCCGGCACACCTTCGCGCCGGACCTGCTGCTGACCGACGGCGAGGCACTGCTCGTCGGCCTCGACGGCACGGTCGAGGGCTGGCTGCCCTACCGGCAGCACCTGGCCTGGGTCACCGGGGGACGGCGGCACGTGATGATGGGCGCGAGCCAGATCGACCGGTACGGCAACCAGAACATCTCGTGCATCGGCGACTGGGCGAAGCCCGCACGGCAACTGCTCGGGGTGCGTGGAGCGCCGGTCAACACCCTCAACAACCCGACGAGTTACTGGATACCGCGGCACTCCCGGCGGGTCTTCGTCGAGAAGGTCGACATGGTGTGCGGAGTGGGGTACGACCACGCGGCCGGCGCGCGCCACCACAGCATCCCGCGAGTCGTCTCCGACCTCGGCGTCTTCGACTTCGCCACACCCGACCGCTCGATGCGGCTGGCCTCGCTGCATCCCGGGGTGAGTGTCGAGCAGGTCCGGGAGGCGACGGGCTTCGCTCTCGTGGTCCCGGACGAGGTGCCGTACACGCGTGAGCCGACCGCGGACGAACTGCGCCTGATCCGTGAGGTGATCGACCCGCGGAACACCCGGGCCCGGGAGGTCCCCGAGGGGGCGAGGGCCTGATGGACACGGCACTCACCCGGCTGGTCGGGGTCCGTCACCCGATCGTGCAGACCGGGATGGGCTGGGTGGCGGGCCCACGTCTGGTCTCCGCGACGGCCAACGCGGGTGCGCTGGGCATTCTGGCGTCGGCGACCATGACCCTCGACCAGCTGCGGGAGGCGATACGGGAGGTCAGGTCCCGTACGTCCGCGCCCTTCGGGGTGAATCTGCGGGCGGACGCGACGGACGCCGGGGACCGGGTGCGGATCATGCTCGACGAGGGGGTGCGGGTCGCGTCCTTCGCCCTCGCGCCCTCCCGGGAGCTGATCGGCGCACTGAAGGAGGCGGGCGTCGTCGTCATCCCCTCCATAGGTGCCCGGCGGCACGCGGAGAAGGTCGCCGTGTGGGGAGCGGACGCGGTGATCGTGCAGGGCGGCGAGGGCGGCGGGCACACCGGCGAGGTGGCGACGACGGTGCTGCTGCCGCAGGTGGTGGACGCCGTGGACATCCCGGTGGTCGCGGCGGGCGGCTTCTTCGACGGGCGGGGGTTGGTCGCCGCCCTGGCGTACGGCGCGGCGGGCGTCGCGATGGGCACGCGGTTCCTGCTGACGTCGGACTCGACGGTACCGGACGCGGTGAAGGCGAGGTATCTGGCGGCGACGGTCAAGGACGTCACGGTGACGCGGGCGGTCGACGGCCTCCCGCACCGCATGCTGCGGACGGAGCTGGTGGCGGCGCTGGAGGACTCCGGCCGTGCGCGAGCCCTGGTCCACGCGGTCCGCAGGGCGGCCGGCTTCCGGAAGCTGTCCGGGCTCACCTGGCGGCAGCTGGTCCACGACGGCCTCGCCATGAGGCACGGCAAGGACCTGTCCTGGAGCCAGGTCCTGCTCGCCGCGAACACACCGATGCTGCTCAAGGCATCGATGGTGGACGGCCGTACCGATCTCGGGGTCATGGCCTCCGGGCAGGTCGCCGGGGTGATCGGCGACCTGCCGTCGTGCGCGGAGCTGGTGGAGCGGATCATGAAGGAGGCGGACGAGACACGGGCACGGCTCGCAGCCTCTCCATGAGCCGAGCACCATCCCCGACGGCCCCCTCGCACTGCTCGGCCCAGGGGCCTCACAGGCTTCGCGAGCCTGCGCCCGACTCCGTCCGCCGAAGCGGTGACCGGGGGGCCTCACCACTCCCGTCAGAGCCGTTCGATGATCGTCACGTTGGCCTGCCCGCCGCCCTCACACATGGTCTGGAGGCCGTACCGGCCGCCGGTGCGTTCCAGTTCGTGCAGCAGGGTCGTCATGAGCTTGACGCCGGTCGCGCCGAGCGGGTGTCCGAGGGCGATGGCGCCCCCGTTGACGTTGACCTTCTCCGGATCCGCACCCGTCTCCTTCAGCCAGGCCAGGACCACCGGGGCGAAGGCCTCGTTGATCTCGACGAGGTCGATGTCGTCGATCGACAGGCCGGTCTTCTTCAGGGCGTGGGCCGTGGCCGGTATCGGCGCGGTCAGCATGCGGATGGGGTCCTCGCCGCGCACCGAGAGGTGGTGGACGCGGGCCCGGGGCGTGAGGCCGTGCTCGCGCACCGCCCGCTCCGAGGCCAGCAGCATCGCCGCCGCGCCGTCGGAGACCTGCGAGGAGCAGGCGGCGGTGACGGTGCCGCCGTCGATGACCGGCTTCAGCGCGGCCATCTTCTCCAGGGAGGTGTCCCGGCGCGGTCCCTCGTCGACGGCGACCTCGCCGTAGGGCACGGTCTCCCTGGTGAACCGCCCCTCGTCGACGGCCCGCACCGCCCGCCGGTGGGACCGCAGCGAGAACTCCTCCTGGTCGCGGCGGCTGATCCCCCACTTCGCGGCGATCATCTCGGCCCCGGCGAACTGGTTGACGGGCCGCTTCCCGTACCGGGCCCGCCAGCCCTCGCTGCCCGCGAAGGGCCCCTCCGTGAAGCCCAGGGGCTCGGCCGCCTGCCGGGTGGCGAAGGCGATCGGTATCTGCGACATGTTCTGCACCCCGCCGGCCACCACCAGGTCCTGGGTCCCGGACAGCACACCCTGCGCGGCGAAGTGCACGGCCTGCTGCGAGGAGCCGCACTGCCGGTCCACGGTGACGCCCGGCACCTCCTCGGGCAGTCCGGCCGCCAGCCAGCAGGTCCGCGCGATGTCCCCGGCCTGCGGCCCCACGGTGTCCAGGCAGCCGAAGACGACGTCCTCGACGGCGGCGGGGTCGATGCCCGAGCGCGCGACCAGCTCCTTGAGCACATGCGCCCCGAGATCCGCCGGATGGACCCCGGCGAGCCCTCCCCCGCGGCGCCCCACGGGCGTACGGACCGCTTCGACGATGTAGGCCTCGGCCATGGCAACTCCCCTGCACGGATCGGCTATGTGCGTACGGCGATCCCGTCCAGCACCATCGACAGGTACTGCCGGGCGATCTCCTCCGGGCTGTGCTGTCCGCCGGGCCGGTACCAGGACGCGGCGACCCAGACGGTGTCGCGGACGAACCGGTAGGTGAGGCGGACGTCGAGGTCGGCGCGGAAGACGCGGTCCGCGACCCCGCGCTCCAGCGTGGACAGCCACGCCTTCTCGAACCTGCGCTGTGAGTCGGCGAGGAAGGCGAACCGGTCCTGCGCGACGAGCTGCCTGCTCTCCTTCTGGTAGATCGCGACGGCGGCGCGGTGCCGGTCGATCTCCCGGAACGACTCGGTGACGAGGGCTTCGAGGGTCTCGCGGGGTCCCTGGCCTGCGGCCAGGACGGCGTCGTAGCCGTCCCACAGCTCGTCGAGGAAGGTGCGCAGGATCTCCTCGAGCATCGACTCCTTGGAGTCGAAGTGGTAGTAGAGGCTGCCCGCGAGCATGCCCGCGTGATCCGCGATCTTGCGCACGGTGGTGGCGTTGTAGCCCTGTTCGGCGAAGACCTCGGCGGCGGTGTTGAGGAGTTCGCCGCGGCGGTCGGGCGCGGCGGCAGCCGCGGCGGGCTTCGTGGCGGTCACCTGGGGCTTCTTCTTGGTCGGCACGGTTCCATTGTGGTCTGCTCCGGTCGTCAGGGGTGCTGGCTGCTCACGGAGACGACCTCTCCCGTCATGTACGAGGAGTAGCCGGACGCCAGGAACACGATCACGTTGGCCACCTCCCAGGGCTCCGCGTACCGCCCGAAGGCCTCGCGCGCGGTCAGTTCCTCCAGCAGCTCGGGCGTCGTCACCTTCACCAGGTGCGGATGCATGGCGAGGCTCGGCGACACCGCGTTGACCCGCACCCCGTACTCGGCCGCCTCGAGCGCCGCGCACCGGGTCAGCGCCATCACCCCGGCCTTCGCAGCGGCGTAGTGCGCCTGCCCGGCCTGGGCGCGCCAGCCGACCACGGAGGCGTTGTTGACGATCACGCCGCTCCCGGTCTCCCTCATGGCGCGCAGCGCCGCCCGCGTGCACCGGAAGGTGCCGTTCAGCGTCACGTCCAGCACGCGCGACCACTGCTCGTCCCTCATGTCGACAAGCGCCGAGGTGCCGCCGAGACCCGCGTTGTTGACGACGACGTCCAGCCGCCCGTGTGCCCGCACGGCCGCCTCGAACAGCGCCCGCACCTGGACCTCGTCGGTGACGTCACACGGGACCGCTCCGACCGACGCTTCGCCGAACTCCCGGGCCAGCTCCGCCTCGTACTCCTTGAGCCGTCGCACATGCGCGTCGCTGATCAGCACGCGCGCGCCCTCCTCCAGGAAGCGGCGCGCGGTGGCCCCGCCGATGCCGGCGCCGGCCGCTGCCGTGACGACGGCGGTGCGCCCTTCCAGCAGCCCGTGCCCGGGCACATAGACCGGACTCTCGACGTCTGTCATAGGGCCACGCTAACCTACCAAACACTTGTTAGGGAAGGATGGCCGCCCATGGATCTCGGCTTCACCCGGGAGGACGAGGCGTTCCGCGCCGAGGCCCGCGCCTGGCTCGACGGGCACGTGCCCGCCGCCGCGCTGCCGTCCCTGGAGACGGAGGAGGGTTTCGCCGCGCACCGCGCGTGGGAGGCCGAACTGGCCGCGGACCGCTGGTCGGTGGTGAACTGGCCGACGGCGTACGGCGGGCGGGACTGCGGGCTGCTGCGGTGGCTGCTGTTCGAGGAGGAGTACTACGCGGCGGGCGCCCCCGGCCGCGTCGGTCAGAACGGCGTCAGCCTCCTCGCGCCCACCCTCCTCGACCACGGCACCGAGACACAGCGTGCCCGCGTTCTGCCGCCCATGGCGCGTGGCGAGGTGGTCTGGGCGCAGGCGTGGTCGGAGCCGGAGGCCGGGTCCGATCTGGCCTCCCTCACCTCCCGGGCCGTGCGCGCGGACGGCGGCTGGCTGCTGAGCGGCCACAAGACCTGGTCGTCCCGTGCGGCCTTCGCCGACCGCGCCTTCGGCCTGTTCCGCAGCGAACCGGGCCTGCCAAGACCTCACCAGGGCCTGACCTACCTGATGTTCGACCTGGGGGCCCCCGGCGTCACCGTCCGCCCCATCGGCCGTCTCGACGGGAAGCCGGCGTTCGCCGAGCTGTTCCTGGACGAGGTGTTCGTGCCGGACGAGGACGTGATCGGTGAGCCTGGTCAGGGCTGGCGGATCGCGATGTCGACGGCCGCCAACGAGCGCGGGCTCACCCTGCGTTCCCCCGGCCGCTTCCTCGCCTCGGCGGACAGACTGCGGGAGCTGTGGCTGGAGCGGGGCAGCCCGGACGCCGTGCGCGACCGGGTGGCCGACGCGCTGATCGGCGCCCGCGCCTACCAGTTGTTCACCTACGCGGCCGCCTCCCGCTTCCTGGAGGGCGCCCCGCTCGGCCCGGAGTCCAGCCTGAACAAGGTCTTCTGG
Organism: Streptomyces sp. NPDC002888; assembly: GCF_042888465.1. NCBI lineage: Bacteria > Bacillati > Actinomycetota > Actinomycetes > Kitasatosporales > Streptomycetaceae > Streptomyces > Streptomyces sp. NPDC002888. Next base: position 258,911 of record NZ_JBIAPU010000007.1, read on the forward strand.
TCGGAGTACGACATCGCGCTGCACGAGACCGCCCTCGACCTGCTGGGCGACGAAGGCGAGTTGGCGGACACCGACTGGTCCGAGGGGTACGTCTTCTCCCTCGCCGGCCCCGTCTACGCGGGCACGAACGAGATCCAGCGCGACCTCGTCGCCGAGCGCCTGCTCGGCCTGCCGAAGGGACGCCGCTGATGCGTTTCCTCCTCGACACCGAGCAGCGGGCGTTCGCCGCCTCGCTGGACGCGATGCTCACCACCGCCGACACGCCCGCGGTGGTGCGGCGGTGGAGCCGCGGCGCGCACACGAGCGGACGCGCGCTGTGGTCCCGTATTGCGGACGCGGGAGTGTTCGCGCTGGCGGTGCCGGAGGCGTACGAGGGGCTGGGGCCCCGGCCCGTCGACCTCGCCGTCGCCTTCGTCGAGCTGGGCCGGCATGCGGTGCCGGGCCCGCTGGTGGAGACGGTCACCGCGGCCGCCCTGCTGACCGAACCGCCCCTCGCCAAACGCTTCCTCGGGTCACTGGCGTCGGGCGAGACGATGGCGACGATCGCCCACAACAACGCGCATGCCCTGGACGGCGACGCCGCCACGCTTGTGCTGGTCCTGGGCTCCGACGGGCTGCGTATCGCTCCGGGGCACGGGGTGGTCCGTGCGTCGCTCGACCCTGCCCGGCGCCTCACCCCTCTGGAGCCCGGCGGCGAACTCCTCACCCCCGACCCACCGCTGGAGGACGCCCTCGCCTGGGCCCGCCTCGCCACCGCCGCCCAGGCGCTCGGTGTCGGGCTCGCGCTCCTCGACCGGACCGTGGCGTATGTGAAGCAGCGCGTCCAGTTCGGCGTGCCCGTCGGCTCGTTCCAGGCCGTGAAACACCGGCTGGCCGACGCCAGGATCGCGTTGGAGTTCGCCCGCCCGCTGGTGTTCGGCGCCGCGTCGACGATGGCCCCGGCCGACGTCGCCGCCGCCAAGGTCAGCGCCTGCGAGGCCGCGTACGCCACCGCCCGTACGGCGCTCCAACTGCACGGCGCGATCGGCTACACGGCGGAGTACGATCTGTCGCTCTGGCTCACCAAGGCCCGCGCTCTGCGCACGGCGTGGGGCACCCCAAAAGCGTGCCGCACCACCGTGCTCGACGCAGGCCGCCCATGACCCTCACGCCCGCACGATCCCCTGCGCCCGCGCCGCGACCAGCCACTTCGGGAACTCCCCCACCAGCTGGTCGTACAGCTCGCCGTCCGACACCTTCCGCGGATCCGCACCCGCGTGGAAGAACCCGGCGTTGTCCACGGCTCGCTTGTCCGGCACGGACAGCTCGTCGAGCTTGCGCAGGTACTCGAACTGCCGGCTGCCCGGATCGCCGAACCCGATGAACTGCCAGAACAGCGGCAGCCGCGCCGCCTTGCACAGGTACCGCTCCGCGGCGAGCTTGTTGATCGGGCCGCCGTCGGTCTGGAAGACCACCAGCGCCGGAGCGGTGGAGCCGCTGTCGAGGTAGTGGTCGATGACAACGTCCATCGCCAGGTGGTAGCTGGTCTTGCCCATGTGCCCGAGCCCCGACACGATCCGCTCGATCCGCCCCTGGTGGTCGGCGAGGGCGATGTCGGTGACGGCGTCGACGTCCGTGGAGAAGAAGACGACCGGCACCCTGCCGTCGTCGTCGAGATGCGCCGACAGTCCGAGCACCCGGTCGGCCAGCGCCTGCACACTGCCGTCCTTGTAGTACGGCTTCATCGACCCCGAGTAGTCCACCACGAGATAGACGGCGGCCCGCAGTCCGTCCAGGCCGTGCTTCGTGAGGGAGACCCCGGCGCTCTTGTACAGGTCGACCAGCGCGGGCGCTGTCTCCTGGACCTTGCTGAGACTGATCGCGACCATGGGGCACACCCTCCCACACCCGGACAGGCGACGGCGCCTGCCCGGTCGTCCGGTCGGGGACTGTTGGGCAGGCGCTGTCTCGGGGGGTCTGGGGGCCCGCGGCGGAGCCGCTTATGTTACTGCCCCCAGATATCCCGCCCGTACGCCGTTGTACGGGACGTGTGTGGTTGTTCCTTACGACCCGTCAGACCATCAGCGAACGGTCCGTCGGGCGGATCGGGGCGTGGAGCTCGCTGGCGCCCGTGAGGTGGCGGTCGACGCCGCGGGCGGCCGAGCGGCCCTCCGCGATCGCCCACACGATGAGGGACTGGCCGCGGCCGGCGTCACCGGCGACGTACACGCCCGGGACGTTGGTCTGGAAGTCGGCGTCGCGGGCGATGTTGCCCCGCTCGTCGAGGTCCAGGCCGAACTGCTCGACCAGGCCGTTCTCGCGGTCCGTTCCCGTGAAGCCCATCGCCAACGTCACCAGCTGGGCGGGGATCTTGCGCTCCGTGCCCGGCTTCGGGGTCAGCTTGCCTTCGATGAACTCCACCTCGCTGAGGTGCAGCCACTGCACGTTGCCGTCCTCGTCGCCCTCGAAGTGGGTCGTCGAGACGGCGTAGACCCGCTCGCCGCCCTCCTCGTGGGCCGAGGTGACCTTGTACAGCATCGGGAAGGTCGGCCACGGCTGGGCGACCGCGTTCCGCTCGTCGTTCGGGCGGGGCATGATCTCCAGCTGCGTGACGGAGGCCGCGCCCTGGCGGTGGGCGGTGCCCACGCAGTCGGCGCCGGTGTCGCCACCGCCGATGACGACGACGTGCTTGCCCTCGGCGGAGATCGGGGGCGCCACGTAGTCGCCCTCCTGGACCTTGTTGGCCAGGGGCAGGTACTCCATCGCCTGGTAGATGCCCTTGAGCTCGCGGCCGGGGACCGGGAGGTCACGGGCGGTCGTCGCACCGGCGGCGATGACGATCGCGTCGTACCGCTTCTTCAGGTCGGTCGCCTTGAGGTCGCGGCCGATCTCGATGCCGGTGCGGAAGCGGGTGCCCTCCGCGCGCATCTGCTCGATACGGCGGTTGATGTGCCGCTTCTCCATCTTGAACTCGGGGATGCCGTAGCGGAGGAGGCCTCCGATGCGGTCCGCGCGCTCGTAGACGGCGACGGTGTGGCCGGCCCGGGTCAGCTGCTGGGCGGCGGCCAGGCCCGCCGGGCCCGAGCCGATGACGGCGACCGTCTTGCCGGACAGGCGCTCGGGGGCCTGCGGCTTGACGTCACCGCTGTCCCACGCCTTGTCGATGATGGAGACCTCGACGTTCTTGATGGTGACCGGCGGCTGGTTGATGCCCAGCACACACGCCGACTCGCACGGCGCGGGGCACAGACGGCCCGTGAACTCCGGGAAGTTGTTCGTCGCGTGCAGGCGCTCGGACGCCTCGGTCCAGTCCTCGCGGTAGGCGTAGTCGTTCCACTCGGGGATCAGGTTCCCCAGCGGACAGCCGTTGTGGCAGAACGGGATGCCGCAGTCCATGCACCGGCTGGCCTGCTTGCTGATGATCGGCAGCAGGGAGCCGGGGACGTAGACCTCGTTCCAGTCCTTGACGCGCTCCTCGACGGGGCGGGACTTGGCGACCTCGCGGCCGTGGTTGAGAAAGCCCTTGGGATCAGCCATTGGTCGCCGCCTCCATCATCTTCTCGGTGATCTCGGTCTCGGAGAGACCGGCTCGCTCGGCGGCGTCCTTGGCGGCGAGCACTGCCTTGTACGTGCTGGGGATGATCTTGCTGAAGCGCTCCACGGCCTCGTCCCACTCGGCGAGGAGCTTCTCGGCGACCGTCGAGCCGGTCTCCTCGGCGTGCCGGCGCACCACGTCGTGCAGCCACTGCTTGTCCGTGTCGTCCAGCGCCTCGATCGCGTCGAGGTTGCCGACGTTGACGTTGTCGCGGTCGAGGTCGATGACGTAGGCGATACCGCCGGACATGCCGGCCGCGAAGTTGCGGCCCGTCTCGCCGAGGACCACCGCGTGACCGCCGGTCATGTACTCGCAGCCGTGGTCGCCCACGCCCTCCGAGACGACCGTCGCACCGGAGTTGCGGACGCAGAACCGCTCACCGCTACGGCCCCGCAGGAACAGCTCACCGCCGGTCGCGCCGTACGCGATGGTGTTGCCCGCGATCGTCGAGTACTCGGCGAGGTGGTCGGCGCCCCGGTCCGGGCGCACGATCACACGGCCGCCGGAGAGGCCCTTGCCGACGTAGTCGTTGGCGTCGCCCTCCAGGCGCAGCGTGACACCGCGCGGCAGGAAGGCACCGAAGGACTGGCCGGCGGAGCCGGTGAAGGTGATGTCGATGGTGTCCTCGGGCAGGCCCGCACCGCCGAACTTCTTCGTCACCTCGTGGCCGAGCATGGTGCCGACCGTGCGGTTGATGTTGCGGATCTGCACCTGGGCGCGCACCGGCTGGGCGTCGGTCGCGCTGGAGGCGGCGAGGGCGTCGGCGGCGAGCTTGATGAGCTCGTTGTCGAGCGCCTTCTCCAGGCCGTGGTCCTGCGCGATGACCTGGTGCAGCGCCGCGCCCTCGGGCAGTGCCGGGACGTGGAACAGCGGCTCCAGGTTCAGGCCCTGGGCCTTCCAGTGGTCGACGGCACGGTGGACGTCGAGGACCTCGGCGTGGCCGACGGCCTCCTCGATGGAGCGGAAGCCCAGCTCGGCGAGGATCTCGCGGACCTCCTGCGCGATGAACTCGAAGAAGTTCACCACGTACTCGGCCTTGCCGGAGAACCGGTCGCGCAGGGTCGGGTTCTGGGTGGCGATGCCGACCGGGCAGGTGTCCAGGTGGCAGACGCGCATCATGATGCAGCCGGAGACGACGAGCGGCGCGGTCGCGAAACCGAACTCCTCGGCGCCGAGCAGCGCGGCGATGATCACGTCACGGCCGGTCTTGAGCTGGCCGTCGGTCTGCACGACGATGCGGTCGCGCAGGCCGTTGAGCAGCAGCGTCTGCTGGGTCTCGGCGAGGCCGAGCTCCCAGGGACCGCCCGCGTGCTTCAGCGAGGTCAGCGGGGAGGCACCCGTACCGCCGTCGTGGCCGGAGATGAGCACGACGTCCGCGTGCGCCTTGGACACACCCGCGGCGACCGTGCCGACGCCGACCTCGGAGACCAGCTTGACGTGAATCCGCGCCTGCGGGTTCGCGTTCTTCAGGTCGTGGATCAGCTGGGCCAGGTCCTCGATGGAGTAGATGTCGTGGTGCGGCGGCGGGGAGATCAGGCCGACGCCCGGCGTCGAGTGCCGGGTCTTGGCGACCCACGGGTAGACCTTGTGGCCGGGCAGCTGGCCGCCCTCGCCGGGCTTGGCGCCCTGGGCCATCTTGATCTGGATGTCGTCCGCGTTGACCAGGTACTCCGAGGTCACGCCGAAGCGGCCGGAGGCGACCTGCTTGATCGCCGAGCGGCGCACCGGGTCGTACAGGCGGTCCGAGTCCTCGCCGCCCTCACCGGTGTTGGACTTGCCGCCCAGCTGGTTCATGGCGATGGCGAGGGTCTCGTGCGCCTCCTTGGAGATGGAGCCGTACGACATGGCGCCGGTGGAGAAGCGCTTGACGATCTCGCTGACCGGCTCGACCTCGTCGAGGGAGATCGGCTGCCGGTCCTCGGCCTTGAAGCCGAACAGGCCGCGCAGCGTCATGAGGCGCTCGGACTGCTCGTTCACGCGGTCCGTGTACTTCTTGAAGATGTCGTAGCGGCCGCTGCGCGTGGAGTGCTGGAGGCGGAAGACCGTCTCCGGGTCGAACAGGTGCGGCTCGCCCTCGCGGCGCCACTGGTACTCGCCGCCTATGTCGAGGGCGCGGTGGGCCGGCGCGATGCCGGAGGCCGGGTACGCCTTGGCGTGGCGGGCGGCGACCTCCTTGGCGATGACGTCGATGCCGACGCCGCCGATCTTGGTGGCCGTGCCGTTGAAGTACTTCTCGACGAACTGCTCGTCGAGGCCGACGGCCTCGAAGACCTGGGCGCCGCGGTAGGAGGCGACGGTCGAGATGCCCATCTTGGACATGACCTTCAGAACACCCTTGCCGAGGGCGTAGATCAGGTTGCGGATGGCCTTCTCGGCCTCGATGTCCGACAGGAAGGTGCCCGCGCGGACCAGGTCCTCGACGGACTCCATGGCCAGGTACGGGTTGACGGCCGCGGCGCCGAAGCCGATGAGCAGGGCGACGTGGTGGACCTCGCGGACGTCACCGGCCTCGACGAGCAGGCCCACCTGGGTGCGCTGCTTGGTGCGGATGAGGTGGTGGTGGACGGCCGCGGTGAGCAGCAGCGAGGGGATCGGCGCGTGCTCGGCGTCGGAGTGGCGGTCCGACAGGACGATCAGGCGGGCGCCGTTGTCTATGGCGGCGTCGGCCTCGGCGCAGATCTCGTCGATGCGCGCGGCGAGGGCGTCGCCGCCGCCGTGCACCCGGTACAGGCCGGAGAGGGTCGCGGCCTTGAAGCCGGGCATGTCGCCGTCGGCGTTGATGTGTATGAGCTTGGCGAGCTCGTCGTTGTCGATCACCGGGAAGGGCAGGGTGACAGAACGGCACGAGGCGGCCGTGGGCTCCAGCAGGTTGCCCTCGGGGCCCAGCGACGAGCGCAGGGAGGTGACGAGCTCCTCGCGGATCGCGTCCAGCGGCGGGTTGGTGACCTGCGCGAACAGCTGGGTGAAGTAGTCGAAGAGCAGGCGCGGGCGCTCGGACAGGGCGGCGATCGGCGAGTCGGTGCCCATCGAACCGATGGGCTCCGCACCGGCCTTGGCCATCGGCGCGACGAGGATGCGCAGCTCCTCCTCGGTGTAGCCGAAGGTCTGCTGGCGGCGGGTGACCGAGGCGTGGGTGTGCACGATGTGCTCGCGCTCGGGCAGGTCGCCCAGCTCGATCTCGCCGGCCTCCAGCCACTCGGCGTAGGGCTGGTCGTCTGCGAGGGACGCCTTGATCTCGTCGTCCTCGATGATGCGGTGTTCGGCGGTGTCCACGAGGAACATGCGGCCGGGCTGCAGACGGCCCTTGCGGACGACCTTGGCCGGGTCGATGTCGAGGACGCCGACCTCGGAGCCGAGGACGACGAGGCCGTCGTCGGTGACCCAGTAGCGGCCGGGGCGCAGGCCGTTGCGGTCGAGTACGGCGCCGACCTGGGTGCCGTCGGTGAAGGTGACACAGGCCGGGCCGTCCCAGGGCTCCATCATCGTGGAGTGGAACTGGTAGAAGGCGCGCCGGGCCGGGTCCATGGAGTCGTGGTTCTCCCACGCCTCCGGGATCATCATCAGCACGGAGTGCGGCAGCGAACGGCCGCCCAGGTGCAGCAGTTCGAGCACCTCGTCGAAGGACGCCGAGTCGGAGGCGTCCGGCGTACACACCGGGAAGATCCGCTCGAGGGCCCTCCCGTCGGAGCCGAACACGTCCGAGACGAGCTGCGACTCGCGGGCGACCATCCAGTTGCGGTTGCCCTTGACGGTGTTGATCTCACCGTTGTGCGCGACGAAGCGGTACGGGTGGGCGAGCGGCCAGCTCGGGAAGGTGTTCGTCGAGAAGCGCGAGTGGACCAGGGCGACGGCCGACGCGAAGCGGCGGTCGGACAGGTCGGGGAAGAAGGGCTCCAGCTGGCCGGTGGTCAGCATGCCCTTGTAGACGATCGTCCGCGCGGAGAGCGAGGGGAAGTAGACGCCGGCCTCGCGCTCGGCGCGCTTGCGCAGCACGAAGGCCTTGCGGTCGAGGTCGATACCCGTAGCAGGCGCTGCGTGGCCGTCGGTCACGAAGACCTGGCGGAAGGCGGGCATCGTGGAGCGGGCCGTGGCACCGAGGAGTTCGGGGGCGACGGGGACCTCGCGCCAGCCGAGGACGGTCAGGCCCTCGTCCGCGGCGATCGTCTCGATCTGCGAGACGGCCTCGGCCGTCCCCTCCTCGGGCAGGAAGGCGATGCCGACGGCGTAGCCACCGGCCGCGGGCAGCTCGAATCCGGCCACCTCACGGAAGAAGGTGTCGGGCACCTGGGAGAGGATGCCGGCGCCGTCGCCCGAGTCGGGCTCGGAGCCGGTGGCACCGCGGTGTTCGAGGTTGCGCAGGACCGTCAGGGCCTGTTCGACCAGGGTGTGGGACGCCTCGCCGGTGAGGGTGGCCACGAAACCGACGCCGCACGCGTCGTGCTCGTTGCGGGGGTCGTACATACCCTGCGCAGCAGGGCGAGCATCCATGAAGGACCAGTTCTGGCCATTCGCGGAATGCTGGGACGGCTGGCGCGGCGTACGCATCGGCTCTCCCGTCGTCGTCTCAAGTGGCATATGCAGATTGCCGAGGGACGACGTTGGCCCTCTGCTGAGTGCAAAATTTCGTGCAGGTTACATGATGGAGCGGTTCTCGGGAACCGGATACTCCGTTCCAACATGCGGACGCCGCGGGTGGCGGCAGGCACCGCGCACGGCGGCGGAAATATGGGGGGCCGATACGGACAGATCGGTGTCCATCGGTCCAGGGGGCGAGGCGGGCGTCGTCACCCACTCCACGATGCGCCGCGGGCACCATTGCCCACAGCGCTTACGGCTCATGCCCGGTGGTTAAGCATTCGAAACCAGCGAGTAACGGCTACTTATGCGGCCCATCGCATAAGTAGCATCCGCGCTATCCTACGGCCGTTCCGAACAAGCTGCCCAGGGCGTACGTCACACCGGCCGCCGCACCACCCAGAGCGAGCTGCCGCAGACCACTGAACCACCAGGTCCGCGCCGTCACCCTGGCCACCACGGCACCGCAGGCGAAGAGCCCGAACAGCGCGAGGAGCACGGCGGGCCACAGGGAGCCGGCACCCAGCAGATAGGGCAGGACGGGAAGCAGCGCGCCCAGCGCGAAGGAGCCGAAGCTGGAGACGGCGGCGACCAGCGGTGAGGGCAGATCGCCGGGGTCGATGCCCAGCTCCTCGCGGGCGTGGATCTCCAGGGCCTGCTCGGGATCCTTGGACAACTGCCGGGCGACCTGCTGCGCCAGGGCGGGCTCGACGCCACGGGCCGCGTAGAGCGCCGCGAGCTCGGCCTCCTCGTCCTTCGGGTGCTTTCTGAGCTCCCGCCGTTCCACGTCGAGTTCCGCCTCGACGAGTTCGCGCTGCGAGGCGACGGAGGTGTACTCACCGGCGGCCATCGAGAAGGCTCCGGCGGCGAGGCCCGCGAGTCCGGTCAGGACGATGGTGTGCTGACCGACCGAGCCGCCGGCGACACCGGTCATCAGGGCGAGGTTGGAGACCAGGCCGTCCATCGCGCCGAAGACCGCGGGGCGCAGCCAGCCGCCGTTCACGTCCCGGTGGGTGTGGTTGTCGCGGTGCGCTTCGTGCAGCGCGGCCCCGGTGTCCATGAGCGCCATGATTGCGTCCCCAGCCGTTCTCTTCTGGACTGATTCTACTTTTTGACAACACTCACCGTACGCCTCGAATTCCCGGCCCGCCAGCAAGGAAAGGCTGGGCTAACCTGCAGCTTTACCGTTTCTCGCTCATCCGTGTATAGGGCCGCACAGATGTCGACCGGGTGATGCTGCGGTGGGTCAGGCTGCGCCGAACACCGCACCGGGGACAGTTCCGCAAAGGGTTGCGCGCCTCCCGGCGGGCACCCCCGAGAGGAGCCGCGTATGGCATCGATCGTTTGCATTCCCCCCGCCCCGGCGCCCGGGAACGCCACCGAACTGCGCGAACGGGCCCGGGGCGCACTGCTCGGCCTGGCCGTGGGCGACGCCCTCGGGGCGCCCGCGGAGAATCTCAAGCCCTCCGAGATCCGCGCGCGCTGGGGCCGTATCACCGGTTACGTCGCCGAGAAGCCGGCGGGCACGGACGACACGGAGTACGCGATCTTCTCCGGCCTGCTGCTGGCCCGGCACGGCTCCGCACTCACCCCGGCGCACGTCGAGGCGGCCTGGCACGAGTGGATCGCCGACCGCGAGGAGGGCCCCTTCCGCGGCGCCGGCTTCAGCGAACGCGGCACGCTGGAGAACCTCCGCCGGGGCCTGGCCGCCCCCATCTCCGCCCAGCACCGCCACGCGTGGAGCGACGGCCTCGCCATGCGCGCGGCCCCCTTCGGGGTGTTCGCGGCGGGCCGCCCCGCGGAGGCGGCCCGCCTGGTCGCGATCGACGGCTCGGTCAGCCACGACGGCGAGGGCATCTACGGCGGCCAGGCGGTCGCGGCGGGAGTGGCGGCGGCGATGGCGGGCGCCCCCACGGTCGCGGTGGTCGCCTCCGCCCTGGCCGTCGTCCCCGACGACTCCTGGACGGCCCGCTCACTGCGCCGGGCCGTGGCCGTCGCCCACCGCGGCGAACGAGCCGTCCGCTCGGCCGTCGTGATCGGCGGCTACCCCTGGACCGACCTGGCCCCCGAAGCGGTCGCCCTCGCCTTCGGCGCGTACGCGGCGGCCGACGGCGACTTCCGGCACGCCGTCCTGGCAGCGGTCAACATGGGCCGCGACGCCGACACCACCGCCGCGGTCGCCGGCGCCCTCGCGGGCGCGACCCAGGGCGCCTCCGCGATCCCGGCGGCCTGGGCGTCCGCCATCGGCCCGGCCCGCGGCAGCTGCCTCCCCTCCATGGCCGGACACCACGTCCTGGACATCGCCGACGAACTGGTACGAGGCGAGGCGTCGGCCCCTCAGCCACCGTGGCCGACGCCTTGCACCGTGGCACCGGGCGCCAACGAGGCCGAGGTGCACTCATGACGCCGTCGCCGGGGCCGTGGGGGACGGATGCGAGTGGGCCGACGAAGGGTGCGGGGGCGGGCGCGGCGGATACGGCTGAGGTGGCGGACCTGGCCGACGTTGCCGAGGTGAGGGCGGACGTGGTGGACGTGGCAGAAGTGGCGGCGGACGTGGCCGAGGTGGCCGAGGTGGCCGAGGTGGCCGACAAGCCACAGGGCTCCGTCGGAACTCCGATCCGCCCCGCCTCGGCCCCGCCCGCGAGCGAAGGCGCCGCCGACACGATCGACACGGCCGCCACACCAACCACCACAGCCGCCACCCCCACCAGCGCCGTCGGCACCCCGACACACCCCAGCTCGCCCCCGCCCGCGAGCGAAGGCGCCGCCGACGGCCCCGCGCGCCCCGCGCCCGCCTCCCCCGTCAGCGGGGCTGCGGTGGATGCGGCCGTCGGCGGTGTCGGTCCGGCGGGCGGGGTCGCTCCGGCCCCCGCCCCGAGGAAGCGCCCCCGCCGTGTCGAAGGGCTTCTCCTCGGGCTCGCCGCCGGGGATGCGGCCGGCTGGCCTGCCGCTCGGCATCGGGCGGCGCGGATGCCGGAGTGGACCAGGAGGCTCACGCGGGAGCTGGACACGTTCGCCGAGCAGAACGCGACGACGACGCTGCCCGTACCGATCGCCCTGAACCAGCCGCCGGAGCCGCTCCGGCTGGGCCCCTCCGACGACGCCGAGTGGGCGGTGTTCGCGGCGGAGGCCGTGCTGCGGGCCGGGGACGACAGCGCGCTCGGCGACCTGAGCAGGGAGCGGAGGATGCGCGCGGCGATCGACCTGACCTGGAACGCGGTCGCGAGCGAGGTCGCGGCGGCGGCCGAACGCGCGCCCGAGGTCGAGTCGGCGGTACTGCCCCTGCGCGCCCGCATCTCCGTCCGGGCCGGCCTCGGCAACCTCGCCACCGGCCTGCGTCCGCCCGCCACCGGCCACGACAACCCCCACTACTTCGACGACGCCGCCTGCGTACGCGCCTGCGTCCTCTCCGTCGCCCACCCCGGCGACCCCCGACTCGCCGCCGACCTCGCCGAGTTCGACGCCCGCTACACCCAGGACGGCGACGGCGTGCACGGCGCACGGGCGATGGCGGCGGCCCTCGCGCTGGCCCTGGTCGGCGCGGATGTGGACGAGTGCGTGACGGCGGCCCTCGCCGAACTCCCCGAGGAGACGGAGATCGGCCGCAACGCCCGCGACGCCCTGAAGCTGGCCCACGACGCCGAGAGCGCGTTCGCCCTGGTCCCTCCCCTGGAACACCGCATCGTCGACCACGTCTACAGCTACGGCATCGCGGCCGCCGAGACGGTCCCCGTGGCCCTCGCCCTGGCCATGGCGGCCCAGGGCCGCATCGCCGAGGCAGTCCCCGCGGCCGCCTGCCTGTCCCGCGTGGCCGACTCGGCCCCCGCGCTGGCCGGCGCCCTCACCGGCGCGCTCGGCGGCGGCGAGGCGATCCCCGCCTCCTGGCGCTCCACCTGCCGCATCCTCCCCGGCTGCGTCCTCCCCCGCCTCACCGGCACGGACCTCGTGGAACTCGCCGAACTCCTGGAAGCCACACAACCGGCCCCGCCAGGAGGATGATTCGGCGCATGACGCCCAAAGCAACAGAAAGTTCGGCAGAGGTTCACGGGGCGAGCCTCGACGAACGGATCACCGGCGCCCTGGTCGGAGCCGCCGTCGGCGACGCCCTGGGCGGCCCCGTCGAGGGCTACTCCCCCGACCAGATCGTCCAGCGCCACGGCGGCCGCGTCCACGGCGTCGTCGGCCCCTGGAACGGCGACGCCTGGCGCACCGCCCGCCCCATCGCCCCTTACCACAAGGGCGACGGACACGTCACCGACGACACGTTGATGACGCACGCCCTGGTACGGGTGTACGCGCGGGTCCGCGACCACCTCGACGCGTTCGCGATCGCCGACCACCTCGTCACTGACCTGATGACGACCCCGCGCTGGATCCCGGAACTGGAGGCGGAGGCGCTCCCGCTCCACCGGGTCTTCCTCGCGGAGAAGTGGCTGGTGACCAGGCTCCACTACGGGCACGTCGACCCCCGCGAGGCCGGCGTCGGCAACATCGTGAACTGCGGTGCGGCGATGTACATGGCCCCTGTCGGCCTGGTCAACGCGGCCAACCCGGCGGCCGCGTACGCCGAGGCCCTGGACGTCGCCGGGGCCCACCAGTCGTCGTACGGCCGCGAGGCCGCGGGCGTCTTCGCGGCGGCGGTGGCGGCGGCGTGCACGCCGGGCGCGACACCGGACACGGTCGTCTCCGCGTGCCTCGCCCTGGCGAAGGACGGCACCCGGGCGGCGATCGAGAAGGTCTGCGAAACGGCGTCCCGCCACACGGACTTCGAGTCCGCGCTGGTCCCGCTGCGGGAGGCGGTGGCCCCGTACGACACGGTGGGCCCCGACTACCGCTCCCCCTCCCTCGCCGCACGGCGCCCCTCCCGCCTGCACGCGATCGAGGAACTCCCGGTGGCACTGGGCATGTTGGTGGTCGCCGACGGCGACCACCGCCACGCGGTCCTGGGCGCGGTGAACTACGGCCGTGACTGCGACTCGATCGCCACGATGGCGGGCGCACTCTCCGGGGCCCTGGGCTCCCCCGTCCCGGAGGACTGGGCGAAGACGGTCGCGGAGGCGAGCCGCCTCGACCTGTGGGCACCGGCGAGGACCCTCACCGAGGTGACCCGCGAGATCTTCACCCGTGACGCGGGCCACCGCCGCACCCACGAGGCCGCCTTCACCGCCCTCGGAGGCCCAAGATGCTCCGCCTGACCTGGGTTCAACCGGAGGACCTCCTGGGCCACGAACTCCACCAGGCCTCCCAGGACGGCAGGCAGCCGTCGCGGATCGCAGCGAGATGGAGAGCGGCGGGGGGCCTGGACGCCCCGGCCCGGGCAGGAGCATCCCCGCACCCCGCCTCCCGCTACCTGCGCCTCCTGGCGGAGGACCTGCTGGACGAGCTGGCGGACCTGCCCAGCAGCTTGGCCGAGGACGAGCCGACGGACCTCGCGAGGATCAAGGCCGGCTGCCCCGCTTGGCCCACCCCACCGGCGCCGGGCCGCTCGCCCCACCCCACCCCGGACCCCGCCCGCCTCGAAGCCGCCTGGCTGGGCCGAGCCGTCGGCTGCCTCCTCGGCAAACCCGTCGAGAAGCTCCCCCTCGACGGCATCCGCCAGCTCGCCCGATCCACCGGCAACTGGCCCCTGAACACCTACTTCACAGCGAGGGGAGTCCCCCAGGACCTCCTCGAAACCCACCCCTGGAACCGCCGCTCGGCAACAACCTCCCTCGCCGAGAACATCGACGGCATGCCCGAGGACGACGACCTCAACTACCCCCTCCTCAACCTCCTCCTGCTCCAACGCCACGGCACCACCTTCACCACCCCCGACGTGGCCCGGCTCTGGCTCGAAGAGCTTCCCGCAGGACGCGCCTTCACCGCCGAGCGCATCGCCTACCGCAACCTCCTCCTCGGCCTGGAACCCCCGCACACCGCCCGCCACCGCAACCCCTTCCGCGAATGGATCGGCGCCCTCATCCGGGCCGACATCCACGGCTGGACCCACCCCGGCGACCCCGCGGCCGCCGCCGAACAGGCCCATCGCGACGCCACCCTCACCCACACCGCCAACGGCGTCTACGCGGCGATGTTCACCGCGGCGACCATCGCCACCGCCGCCACCGGCACGCACGACGTCCACACCTCCCTCCACACAGGCCTCACCGTCGTCCCACCCCGTTCCCGCCTGTCCCGCGCCGTCCGCCACGCGATCGCTCTCGCCGAGACCCACGACGACTTCGACACGGTGGTGGACGAACTCCACGCCACCCACGCCGCGACCCACCACTGGGTCCACGCCATCCCCAACACCGCCCTGATCGCCGCCGCCCTCACCCACGCCGACGGCGACTTCGCCGGCTCCATCTGCCGCGCCGTCTCCGGCGGTTGGGACACCGACTCGGGCGGCGCGACAGCCGGCGGCATCGCGGCCCTCCTCGCGGGCGCCCCGGCCGCACTCCCCGACCGCTGGACCGCCCCGCTGAAGAACCGACTGGCCACCTCGATCGGCGACTTCAACGGCATCGGCTTCGACACCCTGGCCCAGCTCACCCACGCACTCATCCCCCCACGCACCCCCGCCCGCGACCCCCTGGAGGCACCCGCCCGATGACCGACTCCCCCACACCCCCCTGCCCCCTGACCGGCCTCCGCGTCCTCGACCTCGCCACCCTCTTCGCCGGACCCCTCGCCGCCACCCTGCTCGGCGACTTCGGCGCGGAGGTCATCAAGGTCGAGCACCCCACGAAACCCGACCCCTCCCGAGGACACGGCCCCTCGAAGGACGGCATCGGCCTGTGGTGGAAGGTCCTGGGCCGCAACAAGCGCACGACGACCCTGGACCTCTCCAAGCCGGGCGGCCGCGCCACCCTCCTGCGCCTCGCCGCCACCGCCGACGTCGTCATCGAGAACTTCCGCCCCGGCACCCTGGAGAAGTGGGACCTCGGCTGGGAGGAGCTGTCCGCCGCCAACCCCCGCCTGATCCTCACCCGCGTCACCGGCTTCGGCCAGTTCGGCCCGTACGCTCATCGCCCCGGCTTCGGCACCCTCGCCGAGGCGATGAGCGGCTTCGCCGCGATCACCGGCGAACCGGACGCGCCCCCGGTCCTCCCCCCGTTCGGCCTGGCCGACTCGATCGCGGGCCTGGCCACCGCCTACGCCGTCCTCACGGCCCTCGCCGCCCGCGACCGCACCGGCGAGGGCCAGGTCGTCGACATGGCCCTCATCGAGCCCATCCTGACCGTCCTCGGCCCCCAGCCCACCTGGTACGACCAGCTCGGCCACGTCCAGCCCCGCACCGGCAACCGCTCCCAGAACAACGCCCCGCGCAACACCTACCGCACGGCGGACGGCACCTGGGTCGCCGTCTCCACGTCGGCCCAGTCGGTCGCGGAACGCCTGATGCACCTGGTCGGCCGGCCCGACCTGATCGACCAGCCCTGGTTCGCCACGGGCTCCGACCGCGCCCGCCACGCCGACGTCCTCGACGAGGCGGTCGGCACCTGGATCGCCGGCCGCACCCGCGCCGACGTCCTCGCGGCCTTCGAGAAGGCGGAGGCCGCGGTGGCCCCCGTCCAGGACGTGCGGGACGTGATGACCGACCCGCAGTACGCGGCCCTCGGCACCGTCACCACCGTCGACGACCCCGAGCTGGGCCCCCTGCGCATGCAGAACGTCCTCTTCCGCCTCTCCGCCACCCCCGGCGCGATCCGCTGGGCGGGCCGCCCGCACGGCGCGGACACGGAGGAGGTCCTGACCGAGCTGGGCCTGACCCCGGCCGAACTCGCCACGCTGCGCGCGGAGGGTGCCCTGTGACGTTCCCGCTGACCTGGCTGTACGTGCCCGGCGACCGACCCCACGTCGTCACGAAGGCCCTGCTCTGCGGCGCCGACGTGGTGGTGATCGACCTGGAGGACGCGGTCGCCCCCGACCGCAAGGACTACGCCCGCGAGGCCACGGCCGAACTCCTCTCCCAACCGCAGCCGACCCCGGTCCACGTCCGCGTCAACACCCTGGACGGCCCATGGGCGGCCGCCGACCTGGAGGCGATGGCGCCTCTCCCGGGCCTCACCGGCCTCCGCCTCCCCAAGGTCACCTCCCCCGAACAGATCATCCGCATCGTGAAAGGCGCGCCCCCGACGACCACGAAGCCCCCCGCCCTCTACGCCCTCCTGGAAACAGCCCTGGGCATCGAACGGGCCCACGCCATCGCCTCCGCCCACCCCGCCCTGCGCGGCATCGCCCTCGGCGAGTCGGACCTCCGTGCCGACCTGGGCGTACGCGACGACACGGGCCTGGACTGGTGCCGCTCCCGGATCGTCGTGGCCGCACGGGCGGCGGGCCTGCCCCCACCGCCCCAGTCGGTGTACCCGGACATCCGCGACCTCGACGCTCTGGCCGCCTCCTGTGCCCACGGCCGCACCCTCGGCTTCCTGGGCCGCGCCGCCATCCACCCCCGCCAACTGCCGGTGATCAAACGGGCCTACCTGCCCACCCCGAGAGAGATCGAGCAGGCCGAGACGATCATCAAGGCGGCAGCCACCCAACAGGGCGCCCAGGCCCTGCCCGACGGCCGCTTCATCGACGCGGCGGTGGTAGCGGCGGCTCAACGAACCCTGTCCCTCGCCCACCGCCTGTGACGCTTTCTCTCCGCCGCAACGGCGAGCAGGCCCGCGGCGTGGCCCGGCGGCGTAGCGCGACCCGTCGCTCACACACGACGAGGGCGCCCGGGAATCCCGGGCGCCCTCGTCGTCGTACGACAGCCGTCAGCTCTTCTTGCTCCCCGACTGGGCCTCGTCCTTCACGTCGCCATCAGCCTCTTCGGCCTTGTCGGTCTTGTCGGTCTTGTCGGCACCGTCTGCCTCGGCCGACGCGCCGACGTCGCTCTTGGACTCGTCCTCACCGTCGCCCTCGGCCTCACCGTCGGAGACACCCGGCTCCACGACCGCTTCCCGCCCCGGGCGCTTCTTCGCCGACACGACGATGTACACCACGGCGAGCAGGAACACGACCAGCGCGGTCCAGTTGTTCAGACGCAGGCCCAGGATGTGGTGGGCGTCGTCGACGCGCATGTACTCGACCCAGAAGCGGCCCACGCAGTACGCGGCGACGTACAACGCGAACGCCCTGCCATGGCCCAGCTTGAAGCGGCGGTCGGCCCAGATGACGAGCAGGGCGACGCCGATGCACCACAGGGACTCGTAGAGGAACGTCGGGTGGTAGTAGCCCGGCACCCGGCCGTCCGCCGAGGACGTGATGTGCAGCGCCCACGGCACATCGGTCTGCTTGCCGTACAGCTCCTGGTTGAACCAGTTGCCCCAGCGGCCGATCGCCTGTGCGAGGGCGATACCGGGCGCGACGGCGTCGGCGTACGCGGGCAGCGGGATGCCACGGCGGCGACAGCCGATCCAGGCACCCAGCGCGCCGAGCGCGATCGCGCCCCAGATGCCGAGACCGCCCTCCCAGATCTTGAAGGCGTCCACCCAGTCACGGCCCTCGCTGAAGTACAGCTCGTAGTCCGTGATCACGTGGTAGAGCCGACCGCCGACCAGGCCGAAGGGCACGGCCCAGACCGCGATGTCGGCCACCGTGCCGGCCCGCCCGCCCCGGGCGACCCAGCGCTTGTTGCCGAGCCAGACGGCAACGAAGACGCCGATGATGATGCAGAACGCATAGCCGCGCAGCGGAATGGGGCCGAGGTGGATCACCCCGCGCGACGGGCTGGGAATGTAGGCAAGTTCCATGGCAAGGTCGACGCTACCGTGCCGGACCGGGCCCACGGCAGGCAGCCCGGCTACGGCTCCATAACGGGCCGGTGAGAAACACTCACCGCTTGTCGGCCTTCTCCACCATCTGCTTCAGCTTCGCCGGTGTCAGCGCCTGGTCCTGGTAGATGTTGGTGCCGTTGAGCAGGACGGTCGGTGTGCCGGTGAAGCCGCTCTTCTGGAAGGCCTGGCTGGACTTGTCGACCCAGCTGTCGTGCGTGCCGTCCTCCACGCAGGTGCGGAACGCGGGGGTGACGAGTCCGTCTACCTTCCCGGCCAGCTCAATGAGCTTGGCATTGTCGGCGTAGGCGTCGTCCGTCTCCGGGGGCTGGTTCTCGTACAGCACGTCGTGGTACGCCGGGAACTTGCCGACGTCCTGGGCGCAGGCCGCGGCGTTGGCCGCCTTTCGGGAGCCGCTGCCGCCCATGTTGCCGTCGATGATCGTGGCCAGGTGGTACTCGGCCTTCAGCTTTCCGGCGTCGGTCAGCTTGTGGATCGTCGAGCGGTAGGCGTTTTCGAAGCCTCTACAGGCGGGGCAGCGGAAGTCCTCCCACACGATGAGCTTGGACTTGGCTTTCTCCTTGCCGACGGGCAGCGCGAGGGCGTCCTTGCCCTGCGCCCCGGAGGGCGCCACGACCGGGCCGGCCTTGTCGCCGCCCTTGTCCTTGCCCGCGTTCGCGGCGAGGACTCCGACGACCGCGGCCAAGCCCAGCACGCACACCACGCTCGCGCCGACGATCAGCGTCCGGCGCCGCCGCTCCGCGGACTTCTGCTTCTCGCGCTCGACCGCCAGCCGCTCCCGGGCGGTGCGCTTCCCTTCACGATTCTTCTCGCTCACACCCCCAGAACGAACCGGGGAGGCGCAGCGCGCCTCCCCGGTCCCAGGTCCACTCGTACGAGGGACCCGCGTGAAATCTCCCGCTCTCTTACGCCTGCCCGCGCACGCCCTTCGCCAGCTCACCGGCGAGTTCGCGGACGGCCTCGACACCGGCCGCGTCGTCCGGGGCGTCCAGCATCCGCTTGACGAAGGCCGAACCGACGATCACACCGTCGGCGAAGCCGGCGACCTCGGCGGCCTGCTCGGCGTTGGAGACGCCGAGGCCGACGCAGACGGGCAGGTCGCCGGCGGCCCGGGTGCGGCCCACCAGGTCCTCCGCCTGCGCGCCCACCGACTCACGGGTGCCGGTGACGCCCATCAGCGAGGCGGCGTAGACGAAGCCGCTGCCCGCCGCGGTGATCTTGGCGAGCCGCTCGTCCTTGCTGCTCGGCGCCACGACGAAGACCGTCGCGAGGCCGTGCTTCTCGGCGTGCTCCCTCCACAGGGCCGCCTCCTGCACGGGCAGGTCGGGCAGGATCGCCCCGGCGCCGCCCGCCGCGGCGAGTTCGGCGGTGAAGCGCTCGACGCCGTAGCGGTCGATGGGGTTCCAGTACGTCATCACGAGCACCGGCTTCCCGGTGGCCTGGTGGGCCTCCTGGACGGTGCGCATCACGTCGGCGATCCTGACGCCGCCGCGCAGGGCGATGTCGTCGGCGGTCTGGATGACCGGGCCGTCCAGGACGGGGTCGCTGTGCGGCAGGCCCACCTCGACGACGTCGGCGCCGCCGTCGAAGGCGGCCTTGATCGCCTCGATGCCGCCGTCCACGGTCGGGAACCCGGCCGGGAGGTAGGCGATGAGGGCGGAGCGGCCCTCCGCCTTGGCGGTGGCGAGAGTGTCGCTCAACAGCTGGATGTTGCCGCTCACTTGGCGTCCCCCTCGATCTCGGCGGTGCCGGTGGCGTCCTCGGCGACCTCGGCGTCGGTGTCGTACAGGCCGAAGTAGCGGGCGGCGGTGTCCATGTCCTTGTCGCCGCGGCCGGACAGGTTGATCACGATCAGCCCGTCCTTGCCGAGCTCCCGGCCGACCTCCAGGGCCCCGGCGAGCGCGTGGGCGCTCTCGATGGCCGGGATGATGCCCTCGGTCCGCGACAGCAGGCGCAGGGCCTGCATGGCCGCGTCGTCGGTGACCGCGCGGTACTCGGCGCGGCCGCTGTCCTTGAGGTAGGAGTGCTCGGGGCCGATGCCGGGGTAGTCCAGGCCGGCCGAGATCGAGTACGGCTCGGTGATCTGGCCCTCGTCGTCCTGGAGGACGTAGGAGCGCGACCCGTGCAGGATGCCGGGCTCGCCGGCGGTGAGGGTGGCCGCGTGCTCGCCGGTCTCGACGCCGTGGCCGGCCGGCTCGCAGCCGACGAGGCGGACGGAGGCGTCCGGGATGAAGGCGTGGAAGAGGCCGATGGCGTTGGAGCCGCCGCCGACACAGGCTACGGCCGCGTCGGGCAGCCGCCCGGCGCGCTCGAGGAGCTGGCGTCTGGCCTCGACGCCGATGACGCGGTGGAAGTCACGGACCATGGCCGGGAAGGGGTGCGGGCCGGCCACGGTGCCGAACAGGTAGTGGGTGTGGTCGACGTTGGCGACCCAGTCGCGGAAGGCCTCGTTGATCGCGTCCTTCAGCGTCCGGCTGCCGGACTTCACGGCGACGACCTCGGCACCGAGCATGCGCATACGGGCCACGTTGAGGGCCTGGCGCTTGGTGTCGATCTCGCCCATGTAGATGGTGCACTCGAGGCCGAACAGCGCGCAGGCGGTGGCGGTGGCGACGCCGTGCTGACCGGCGCCGGTCTCGGCGATGACGCGGGTCTTGCCCATGCGCTTGGTGAGCAGGGCCTGACCGAGCACGTTGTTGATCTTGTGGGATCCGGTGTGGTTCAGGTCCTCGCGCTTGAGGAAGACGCGGGCGCCACCGGCGTGTTCGGCGAACCGGGGCACCTCGGTGAGGGCACTGGGGCGGCCGGTGTAGTGGGTGAGCAGGTCGTCGAGCTCGCGGGCGAACTCGGGGTCGGCCTTGGCCTTGTCGTACTCGACGGCGACCTCGTCCACGGCGGCGACGAGGGCCTCCGGGATGAACTTGCCGCCGAAGGCGCCGAAGTAGCCGTCGGTGCTGGGGACCTGACCCTCCGGGTCAGGGATGAAGAACTCGCTGGGCATGCGGAAACCTCACGGTGAGTTGTTGTGGACAACCGAATCGCCGTGGGGGCCGGGGCTTGTCAGTCGGCCTCGGGCCGAGTGTGGCTCGTCGCGCCCACGCGGCGGAGCCGCAAGATCGGGCACTGCCCCGCGCCCCTGAAGGGGCGCTGCCATCGCATGCCGTTCACCTGGCCAGGTTCGTCGCCGATGACGTACCGGACCCGGCGGCCGTGCACCCGGCGGGCGGGGGCGCGGCAGCCCCGCGGACGGCAGCCGCGCGCGAGGCGGGCGTAGCGGTCCGTGGCTGTCATGGTGGTCACAGGCGTCATCGGGGCCAACTCTACCGGGAGTTCAGTCCCGGCCCTGGCGCAGTGCGGGATGTGCGCCCGCTGCCACCAGGTCGGCGACCGCGGTCTTGGGGTCGCGGCCGGTGACGAGGGACTCGCCCACGAGGACGGCGTCGGCGCCGGCGTTGGCGTAGGCGATGAGGTCGTGCGGGCCGCGGACGCCGGACTCGGCGATCTTGACGAGGTTGGTGGGGATCTCGGGGGCGATCCGCTCGAAGGTGCCCCGGTCGACCTCGAGCGTCTTGAGGTTGCGCGCGTTGACGCCGATCACCTTGGCGCCCGCGTCCACCGCGCGCTCGACCTCGTCCTCGTCGTGCACCTCGACGAGCGGGGTGAGGCCGATGGAGACGGCGCGCTCGATCAGGGACTCCAGGGCGGGCTGCTCGAGGGCGGCCACGATCAGCAGCGCGAGGTCGGCGCCGTAGGCCCGGGCCTCCCACAGCTGGTACGCCGTGACGATGAAGTCCTTGCGCAGGACGGGGATGTCCACGCGCGCGCGGACGGCTTCCAGGTCGGCCAGCGAGCCGCCGAAGCGGCGCTGTTCGGTGAGGACGGAGATGACGGCGGCGCCGCCCGCCTCGTAGTCGGCGGCCAGGCCCGCCGGGTCGGCGATCGCGGCCAGCGCGCCCTTGGAGGGGCTGGAGCGCTTGACCTCGCAGATCACCTTGACGCCGTCGCCCTTCAGCGCGGCCACTCCGTCCTTGGCGGCGGGAGCCTTGGCCGCGCGCTCCTTGAGCTCGTCGAGGCTGACGCGCGCCTGCCGCTCCGCGAGGTCGGCACGGACTCCGTCGATGATCTCGTCGAGCACACTCACGCGAGCGGCCCCCTTCCAGACGGTTGACTGTTCAAGCGGTTCCGGCAGCCGAAACCCATGGTCACTGCGATGGTATCCGGAGGATGGCGCAGGCCTCGCATCAGGCCGACGCCGGTCCCAATACCTGGACATTCCGCCATTGATCAAGGGTGCAGCCAGCCACCGAACGGCAGGTTCCGGACAACGGTGAAGACCAGTAGCAACGCGCCGAAGGTCCACAGGTGCACCGGCCCGACATCGACCCGCAGTGGCCGCCCGCGCACCGCGCGGACCACCCAGACGGTCCACAGCACGGCGAAGCCCAGGTAGGCGACGACGGCCGCCGCGTTGTCCTGCAGCGCGGTCAGGAAGTCCCCGTGAATGAACGCGTGCGCGCTGCGCAGCCCGCCGCAGCCGGGGCAGTAGACGCCGGTGTAGCGCAGGAGGGGGCAGACGGGGTAATGGCCCGGCTCGTTGGGGTCGACGGCTCCGACGTAGGCGAAGGCCCCGGCGACGGCCGCGAGTACCCCGGCGGGGACGGCGAGGCGCCCCAGGACGGTCCCGGTGGCCGGCGGAGGCGACGGCGGTGGGGGCGGCGGCACCACTTTCTGGCTGTCGGCGTTCACGTCTCGCATTGTGCCCCGCCCGGCCGCACACGCGCGCGAAGGGGCGGCCCGGCACCCACGGCGCCGGACCGCCCCTTCGCGCAGCAGCGGGGAGGTCAGCCCTCGACGCTCGCCGGCTCGGGCGTCGCCGAGACCTGGTGCACCGGGTGGACCGTCTTCGGCTGGCCGAGGCCCATGGACCGCATGATGCCGCCGACGACAGGGCTGAGAACCACGATCACCATGCCGGCCCAGAAGCCCAGTGGTTCCGCCATGACCATGAACGTGCCGGCGACGGCGAAACCGATGATGGCGATGGTGACACCGGTCCAGGCGGCCGGGGTGTGTCCGTGGCTGCTGCCCGCCATGACTTGCTCCTCGTTGCTGTGTACGTGTCGTACGTGTCTGAGCCGGCGTGTCGGAGCCGGACGCGGTCCATTGTCCCGTACCCGCGCGCGTGCCCCGAGCGGGGGTGCGTTCCGACCGTGTCTGGTTCACCACATCGGGAGCGCCGGTGCTGACGGGCGATGCTCCGCTACGCCGGATCCATGCCCGTCGGGTCCTCGCCCCGGTCCAGCGCCTTCCACAGGTCCTCGGGACGGTCGGGGTCGACGGCCGGGGCCGCGCGGCGCGGGCGGGGGGCGCCGGCGCGCTCGTAGCGGCCGGACATCGCGGGCCACAGACGGCCGTAGCGCAGGGCGAGCAGGCCGGCGAGGAGGAGGAGGACGCCGGCCGCCGCAGCGACGTACGGCCAGGCGGTGTGGCTGAAGGCGGTCACGGTGGACGTGGTGTCGCCGGAGGCCTTCGCGGCCTGATCGTCGAGGGCGGAGCTGTCGGAGGCACCGAGGAGGGCCGCGACGATCGTCCCGACGCCGGAGAGCGCGAGCACGGCGGCGACCAGGTGGCGGCCGGCCCTGCGGACGGCGAAGACGGCGACGAGTGCGGCGAGGCCCACTATGGCGAGCGCCGCGGGGACGCCGGTGACGTCGCTGCCCTTGGCGGTCAGGGGGAAGGATCCGCCGGCCACCGTCGCCGTGCCCTCCGACCAGCTCTGCCGGGTCGCGAGCAGGGCCACGGCCGCGCCCAGCGCACCGCACAGCAGGGCGAGGGCAAGACTCCGGCGGCCGGACCGGGCGGGGGCGGCGGCTTCGGAACGGGGGTCAGGTACAGCAGTCACGTACTCCACTATCGCCTGAACCCCGGGCGAACCGTCACCCGGGGCTCACGTGAGAAGCGCCCCACTTTCCCGTAAGCGCCCTACTTGCCGAGTCGGTTGGCCGTGTGGACGGCGCGGAGGACCGCTGCCGCCTTGTTGCGGCATTCGGTGTCCTCGGCGACCGGGTCGGAGTCGGCGACGATGCCGGCGCCGGCCTGGACGTAGGCGGTGCCGTCCCGCAGGAGGGCCGTGCGGATGGCGATGGCGGTGTCGGAGTCGCCGGCGAAGTCGAGGTAGCCGACGCAGCCGCCGTACAGGCCGCGCCGGGAGGGCTCGAGTTCGTCGATGATCTGCATCGCGCGGGGCTTGGGCGCGCCGGAGAGGGTGCCGGCCGGGAAGCAGGCGGTGAGGACGTCGAAGGCCGTGCGGCCCGCGGCGACCCTGCCGGTCACCGTCGAGACGATGTGCATGACGTGCGAGTACCGCTCGACGGACATGAAGTCGACGACCTCGACCGAACCGGGCTCGCAGACCCGCCCCAGGTCGTTGCGTCCGAGGTCGACCAGCATGAGGTGCTCGGCGCGTTCCTTGGGGTCGGCGAGGAGTTCGTCGGCGAGGGCCTGGTCCTCCTGCGGGGTCGCGCCGCGGTGCCGGGTGCCGGCGATGGGGTGGACCATCGCCTGCCCGTCCTCGACCTTCACCAGCGCCTCGGGCGACGAGCCGACGACGTCGAACTTTTCGAAGCGGAAGAGGTACATGTACGGCGACGGGTTGGTCGCGCGCAGCACCCGGTAGACGTCCAGCGCGCTCGCGGTGCACGGCGTTTCGAAGCGCTGGGAGGGGACGACCTGGAAGGCCTCGCCCGCGCGGATGCGCTCCTTGATGTCCTCGACGGCCTCCCGGAAGTCGGGGCCGCCCCAGAGCGCGGAGTACGCGGGGAGTTCGGAGGGCGGGAGGACGGCGGGGGGCTGGGCCACCGCGCGCGAGAGGTCCGCCTCCATGGCGTCGAGGCGGGCGACCGCGTCCGCGTACGCCTCGTCGACGCCCGTGTCGAGGTCGTTGTGGTTGATCGCGTTGGCGATCAGCAGGACGGAGCCCTCCCAGTGGTCCATGACGGCGAGGTCGCTGGTGAGGAGCATGGTCAGCTCGGGCAGCTTCAGGTCGTCGCGCTCGCCGGGGCCGATCTTCTCCAGGCGGCGCACGATGTCGTAGCCGAGGTAGCCGACCATGCCGCCGGTGAAGGGCGGCAGGCCCTCCTGGTGCGGGGTGTGCAGGGCCTCGATGGTGGCGCGCAGGGCGGCGAGGGGGTCGCCGTCGACGGGGACGCCGACGGGCGGGACGCCGAGCCAGTGGGCCTGGCCGTCACGCGCGGTGAGGGTCGCCGCCGAGCGGACTCCGACGAAGGAGTACCGGGACCACGAGCGGCCGTTCTCCGCGGACTCCAGCAGGAACGTGCCCGGGCGCTCGGCGGCGAGCTTGCGGTAGAGCGCGACCGGGGTGTCGCCGTCGGCGAGGAGCTTGCGGGTGACCGGGATGACCCGACGGTCGGTGGCCAGCTTGCGGAACGTCTCGAGGTCCATGGCGGCTGACCTTACTGATCCCCGGCCGGTACGCCGGAATCGGCGCCCTCGGCGTCCTTCAGGAGCACGTCGACGTCGAAGCAGGTCCGGGCGCCGGTGTGGCAGGCGGCGCCTACCTGGTCGACCTTGACGAGCACGGTGTCGGCGTCGCAGTCGAGGGCGACGGACTTGACCCACTGGAAGTGGCCGGAGGTGTCGCCCTTGACCCAGTACTCCCGGCGGCTGCGCGACCAGTACGTGCAGCGGCCGGTGGTGAGCGTGCGGTGCAGCGCCTCGTCGTCCATCCAGCCGAGCATGAGCACCTCACCGGTGTCGTACTGCTGGGCGATGGCGGGGAGGAGCCCGTCGGGGCTGCGCTTGAGGCGCGCGGCGATCTCGGGGGCCAGCCGGCTCGGCTGGCGGGACGTGCTGGTCATGGGTGCCATTGTGCCGCGCGCCACTGACAAGCCCGGCGTGGTGTCCACTGGATGGAAAGGGGCGGCGCGAAGCGCCTCGGTGAGGGGTGGTGGTCGGGTGACGGGTGGGCGGACCCCGTACGCGGTCGTAGGCTGGCCGCATGTCGACCTTCGCCAAGCGTGAACGGCTCCTTCTCGCCGACCTCTTGGAGACCGCCGGTCCCGACGCCCCCACCTTGTGCGAGGGCTGGCGGACCCGCGAGCTCGCCGCGCACGTGGTGGTGCGTGAGCGCCGCCCCGACGCGGCCGGCGGAATACTGATCAAGCAGCTCGCCTCCCGCCTGGACAAGGTGATGGAGGAGTTCACGGACAAGCCGTACGAGGAGCTGGTCCAGCTGATCCGTACGGGCCCGCCGCGCTTCTCACCCTTCCAGCTCAAGCAGATCGACGAGGCGTCGAACATCATCGAGTTCTACGTCCACACGGAGGACGTGCGCCGTGCCCAGTCGGACTGGACGCCGCGCGAGCTGGACCCGGTCTTCCAGGACGCCCTGTGGTCGCGCCTGGAGCGCACCGCCCGCCTGATGGGCCGCGGCTCCCCGACGGGCCTGGTGCTGCGCCGCCCGGACGGCCGTACGGTGGTCGCCCACCGCGGCACGCCGGTCGTGACGGTGACGGGCGAGCCGGCGGAGCTGCTGTTGTTCCTCTACGGCCGGCAGAGCGCCGCGAAGGTGGGGCTCGACGGCGACGAGGACGCCATCGCCAAGGTGCACGAGGCGAAACAGCTCGGGATCTGAGAAGCACCGCCGAACAGCCCTGAAAGAGGCACCTCATGATCAAGGTCGCGATGACCGGCGTGTACGTCGACGACGTGGCGAAGGCCCACGCGTTCTACACGGACGTCCTCGGCTTCGAGACCCGCATCCACATGGATCTGGGCGGCGGCACGCTGTTCGTCACCGTCGGTGCGCCCGAGGGGGCCCAGCCGGACCTCCAGTTGCTGCTGGAGCCCGGCCAGGGCCCCATCGCGGAGCCGTACCGAAGGGCGCTGCGCGAGGCCGGCCTGCCCTGCATCGTCTTCTCCGTGGACGACCTCGACGCGGAGTACGAGCGGCTGCACGGCCTGGGCGTCCACTTCACGCAGGCCCCGCAGGAGCAGGGGCCGGTCGTCGCGGCCGTACTCGACGACACGGTGGGCAATCTGGTGCAGCTGACGCAGCCGAAGGGCTGAGGGGCTCAGCGGGGCAGTTCCGCGCGGCGCAGGGGGGCGGAGGCGAGGGTCACGGCGCCGCTCAGGGCGCAGACCGCGGCGCAGGCGGTGAAGACCGGGCCGGTGCCCCACAGCTCGACCGCCCAGCCGACCACCGGGAAGGTGAGCGGGGCGACGCCGAAGCTGACCAGGGTGGAGACCGAGGTGACGCGGCCGACGTAGGCGGCACCCGCCCTGGCCTGCACCAGGGCCCCGGCCAGGGCACCCGACAGCCCGGCGAGGAGCCCGACGAGCAGGGCCACGCCGGCCGCTCCGGCGACCGACGGCACCCGGGCGAGGGCGCCGATGGTCACGGCACCGGCGATGCTCGTCACGGCCATCACGCGTCCCGCGCGGGCCACCCGCCCGCGCCAGGCGAGCAGGAACGAGGCGGCCCCGGCGCCGACGCCGAACCCGGCGAGCACCCAGCCCATGCCGGACGAGCCCCAGCCGCGCTCCTGGGCGAGGAGGGTCAGCCCGAGGTTCATGGGCCCGACGAACCCGAGGTCGCCGAGGGCGATGGCGAGGACCAGCGGGAACAGCACCCGGTCGTGCCGGATGTGCCGCAGCCCGTCCCGCAGTTCGGCGAAGACGGCAGCGCGCGTCTTCTCGTCGTCGTGGGGCAACTGCCCCACTCGCACGGTCAGCAGCAGCGGCAGGGACGCGCCGATCAGCAGCGCGGCGAGTCCGAACGCGCCCGCGGTGCCGCCGAGGGCGACGCCGATGCCGCCCAGGGGTCCGCCGAGGACGTTCGCGAGGCGGACGGCGAGGCCGCGCATGCCCTGGACCCGGGCGAGCTGACCGCGGCCGGTGATCCGCGCGGGGAGGGCGCCCGCGGCGGGCAGGAAGACGGCGTCGACGATCCCGAAGAGGACGGCCACCGCGCCCAGCACCCACAGGCCGGGGCTGGTGACGAGCAGGAGTGACGCCGCGGCGAGAACCAGGGCGCAGCGCACGCCGGTGCTGCCGACGACCACCCGGCGCGGCCCGTAGCGGTCGGCGACCACGCCCCCGCCGAGCATGAGCAGGGCGCGCGGCACGGCGCTGACCGCCGTCACCAGGCCGGCCTGTGCGGGGGTGCCTGCCTGTACGGCCGCCCAGGACAGGGCCATGTAGTAGACGTTGTCGCCGATCGCCGACGAGGTGTATCCGCCGAGCCAGCGCAGGACGTTGGGGTCCCGGTGGGCGGCGCGTTCGACGGTCTGGGCGACGGGGGCCGTGGGTCTGAGGGTCGACGGCATCTGCGTGGTCCTCTCGGGCACCGGATCAGGTCCGGAAGGGGAAGGTGTACGTGTGCACCGCGACGTTCTCCCGGCCCTCGGTGTCACCGGCGGCTTCGGCGGCCCGGCCGTGCTCGTCGTACCTGCGTACGAGGGCGAGCAGCTCCTTGTCGAGCTCTTTCAGTTCGTCCGGCGTCAACCGCAGGACCGCCTCGCTGGATTCGGCGGCCGTGTTCCACGGGTCGCCCCAGTGGACCCGTTCGTCGAGGAAGCGCCGGTACAGGTCGGCGCGCTGTTCGAAGAAGAGCCGGCTGGCCGCCGTGTGCGCGGCCGCCTTCTCGGGGGCGTCGCGGAAGTCCTCGTCGCGGATGCTCACCCCGTCCGAGGCGGGTTGCCACCAGCGCTCCCTGCCGTCGGCGCTCTGCGGCTCCGCCTCCTCGATGAGTCCGTGCTCGGCCAGCTTGCGCAGGTGGTAGCTGACCAGCGACACCGCCTCGTCGACCTGGTCGGCGAGCTGGGAGGCGGTGGCGACGCGGGCGATGGTCAGTCCGCGGTAGAGCCGCATCCGCAGCGGGTGGGCGAGGGCCTTGAGCGTGCCTAGGTCGGTGATGCGGCGGTCCCGCTCCTTCTTCTCCATGGCTTGACGCTAGATGCAAAAGAAAAGTTGCACAACATATTTTGCGCAACTTCTCTTTCACGTCTGCGCACAGGTAAGCCCCGGTCACCTGGTGGCCGGGGCTTACCTCACACCGGGCTGCGTCACCGCACGGGGTGTCCCGCCTTACGCAGCGTCTCCTTCACCTGCCCGATCCGCAGGTCGCCGAAGTGGAACACGGAGGCCGCGAGCACCGCGTCCGCTCCCGCCCCGATGGCCGGCGGGAAGTCGGCGAGCTTGCCGGCGCCGCCGGAGGCGATCACCGGAACCGTCACGTGCTTGCGGACAGCGGCGATCATTTCCAGGTCGTAGCCGTCCTTGGTGCCGTCCGCGTCCATCGAGTTGAGCAGGATCTCGCCGGCGCCGAGTTCGGCGGCCCGGTGGGCCCACTCGACGGCGTCGATGCCCGTGCCCCGACGGCCGCCGTGCGTGGTGACCTCGAAGGTGCCGGACTCGGTGCGGCGGGCGTCGACCGACAGCACCAGCACCTGCCGGCCGAAGCGCTCGGCGATCTCACGGATCAGGTCGGGACGGGCGATGGCGGCGGTGTTCACGCCCACCTTGTCGGCGCCCGCCCGCAGCAGCTTGTCCACGTCCTCGGGCGCGCGCACGCCGCCGCCGACCGTCAGCGGGATGAACACCTGCTCGGCCGTGCGGCGCACCACGTCGTACGTCGTCTCGCGGTTGCCCGACGAGGCGGTGATGTCCAGGAACGTCAGCTCGTCGGCGCCCTCGGCGTCGTACACCTTCGCCATCTCGACGGGGTCGCCCGCGTCGCGCAGGTTCTGGAAGTTGACGCCCTTGACGACCCGCCCGTTGTCCACGTCCAGGCAGGGGATGACTCGTACGGCCAAAGTCATGCGGTGACTCCTCGGAACGCCTCCACCTCGACCTCGACGACCAGGCTGGGGTCGACGAAGCCGGAGACGATGACCAGGGACGCGGCCGGGCGGACGGATTCGAACAGCTCCTTGTGGGCGCGTCCGATGTCGTCCACGTCCCGGGCGTGGGTGATGTACATGCGCGTGCGCACGACGTCGTCGCGGCCGAGACCCAGTTCCTCCAGCGCCGCGAACGCGACGTTGAAGGCGTTGATCGCCTGCTCGTACGGACCGCCTCCGGCGATCTCGCCGTCCACTATCGAGGTGCAGCCGGAAACCAGCACCAGACCGTTGGGCAGCTCCACCGCGCGGGAGTAGCCGAAGCTCTCCTCCCAGGGCGCGCCGGTCGTCACGCGTCGTACGTCGCTCACTGGGCTACCGCCTCCAAGGCCTCTTCAAGGGTGAACGCCTTCGCGTACAGCGCCTTCCCTACGATGGCGCCCTCGACACCGAGAGGTACCAGTTCGGCGATGGCCCGCAGGTCGTCGAGCGACGACACGCCACCGGAGGCCACGACCGGGCGATCGGTCGCCGCGCACACGTTCCTCAGCAGCTCCAGGTTGGGGCCCTGGAGGGTGCCGTCCTTGGCGATGTCCGTCACCACGTACCGGGCGCAGCCCTCCTTGTCGAGGCGCTCCAGCGTCTCGTAGAGGTCGCCGCCGTCGCGGGTCCAGCCGCGGCCGCGCAGGGTCGTGCCGCGGACGTCGAGACCGACGGCGATCTTGTCGCCGTGCTCGGCGATGACCTTGGCGACCCACTCGGGGGTCTCCAGGGCGGCGGTGCCGAGGTTCACGCGCGTGCAGCCGGTGGCCAGGGCGGCGGCGAGGGTGGCGTCGTCGCGGATGCCGCCGGACAGCTCCACCTTGATGTCCATGGCCTTGGTCACCTCGGCGATCAGGGCCCGGTTGTCGCCGGTGCCGAACGCGGCGTCCAGGTCGACCAGGTGCAGCCACTCGGCGCCCGAGCGCTGCCAGGCGAGGGCGGCCTCGAGCGGGGAGCCGTAGGAGGTCTCGGTGCCCGACTCGCCGTGCACGAGGCGGACGGCCTGGCCGTCGCGGACGTCGACGGCGGGGAGGAGTTCGAGCTTGCTCACAGTGTTCCGATCCAGTTGGTGAGGAGCTGGGCACCGGCGTCGCCGGACTTCTCGGGGTGGAACTGCGTGGCCCACAGGGCGCCGTTCTCGACGGCCGCCACGAAGGGCTTGCCGTGCGTCGACCAGGTCACCTTCGGGGCCCGGATCGCCGCGTTGTGCGTCTCCAGGCTCCAGTCGTGGACGGCGTAGGAGTGCACGAAGTAGAAGCGCGCGTCCGCGTCCAGGCCGGCGAACAGCTGGGAGTCGGCCGGTGCCTCGACGGTGTTCCAGCCCATGTGGGGCACGATGTCGGCCTGGAGCGGCTCGACGGCGCCGGGCCACTCGTCGAGGCCCTCGGTCTCGACTCCGTGCTCGATGCCGCGTGCGAAGAGGATCTGCATGCCGACGCAGATGCCCATGACGGGGCGGCCGCCGGACAGCCGACGGTCGATGATCCAGTCCCCGCGCGCGTCGGTCAGGCCCTTCATGCAGGCGGCGAAGGCGCCGACGCCCGGCACCAGCAGGCCGTTCGCGTTCATGGCCTTGTCGTAGTCACGCGTGATCTCGACGTCGGCCCCCGCGCGCGCGAGGGCACGCTCGGCGGAGCGGACGTTGCCGAAGCCGTAGTCGAAGACGACGACTCGCTTGGAAGCGGCGCTCAATTCCACACCTCCAGCCTCATGACGCCCGCTACGAGACACATCCCGGCGGCGATCGACAGCAGCACTATCAGGTTCTTCGGCATCTGCTGCTTGACGAAGGAAATGATGCCGCCGACCAGGAAGAGACCGACGACGATCAGGATGGTGGACAGCCCGTTCACAGCGCGCCCTTCGTGGAGGGGAGGATGCCGGCCGCGCGCGGGTCGCGCTCGCTGGCGTAGCGCAGGGCCCGCGCCAGCGCCTTGAACTGGCACTCCACGATGTGGTGCGCGTTGCGCCCGTACGGCACGTGCACGTGCAGGGCGATCTGGGCCTGGGCGACGAAGGACTCCAGGATGTGCCGGGTCATCGTGGTGTCGTACTCGCCGATCATCGGCGCCATCTTCTCGGGCTCGGTGTGCACGAGGTAGGGGCGGCCGGAGAGGTCGACGGTGACCTGGGCGAGGGACTCGTCCAGCGGGACCGTGCAGTTGCCGAAGCGGTAGATGCCCACCTTGTCGCCGAGCGCCTGCTTGAACGCGGCGCCGAGTGCGAGGGCGGTGTCCTCGATGGTGTGGTGCGAGTCGATGTGCAGGTCGCCCTCGGTCTTCACAGTCAGGTCGAACAGACCGTGCCGGCCGAGCTGGTCGAGCATGTGGTCGTAGAAGCCGACGCCGGTCGACACGTCGACCTTGCCGGACCCGTCGAGGTCGATCTCGACGAGGACCGACGTCTCCTTCGTCACTCGCTCCACGCGTCCCACGCGGTTCATGTGCTCTGCTCCTTCGGGGGTGTGGGGGTGTCCCCCACAAAGCTCAGTAGTTCACGGACCGCGTCGAGGAACGCGTCGTTCTCTTCGGGGGTTCCGGCGCTGACCCGCAGCCATCCCGGGATGCCGTTGTCCCGGACCAGGACGCCCCGGTCGAGGATCTTCTGCCAGACCGTGTGGGAGTCCTCGAACCGGCCGAACTGCACGAAGTTCGCGTCGGACTCCACGACCTCGTAACCGACGGCACGCAGCTCGCTCACCAGCCGGTCCCGCTCGGCCTTCAGCTGCTCCACGTACTTCAGCAGCGTGTCGGTGTGCTCCAGGGCGGCCAGAGCGGTCGCCTGCGTGATCGCCGAGAGGTGGTAGGGCAGTCGTACGAGTTGCACGGCGTCCACGACGGCGGGGTGCGCGGCGAGGTAGCCGAGCCTCAGGCCCGCAGCCCCGAACGCCTTCGACATCGTCCGCGAGACGACGAGATTCGGCCGACCTTCGATGAGCGGCAGCAGCGAGTCGCCGTGGCTGAACTCGATGTACGCCTCGTCCACGACCACCATCGACGGCTTGGCCGCCTGCGCGGCCTCGTACAGCGCGAGGACCGTCCCGGGCGGGACCGCGTTGCCCGTGGGGTTGTTGGGGGTCGTGATGAAGACGACGTCCGGCCTGTTCTCGGCGATCGCCTTCTCGGCGGCCGCGAGATCGATGGTGAAGTCGTCGTTGCGCGGACCGGAGATCCATCCCGTGCCCGTGCCGCGCGCGATGAGCCCGTGCATGGAGTACGACGGCTCGAAGCCGATCGCCGTGCGGCCCGGCCCGGCGAAGGTCTGCAGCAGCTGCTGGATGACCTCGTTGGAGCCGTTGGCGGCCCAGACGTTGGCCAGGCCGACCTCGTGGCCGGAGGTGTCCGTCAGGTACTTGGCGAGCTGGGTGCGCAGTTCGACGGCGTCCCGGTCCGGGTAGCGGTTCAGATCCCGGGCCGCCTCGCGCACCCGCTCGGTGATCCGCTCGACCAGCGGCTCGGGCAGCGAGTAGGGGTTCTCGTTGGTGTTCAGCCGTACGGGGACGTCCAACTGGGGCGCGCCGTAGGGGGACTTGCCGCGCAGCTCGTCCCGTACGGGGAGATCGTCGATTCCGAAGTTCACTTGTTCGCCGGTACCTTCCACCCGAACCTCGCCTTGATCGCCGCGCCGTGCGCGGGCAGGTCCTCCGCCTCCGCCAGCGTCACCACGTGGTGCGCGACCTCGGCCAGCGCGTCCTTCGTGTAGTCGACGACGTGGATGCCGCGCAGGAAGGACTGGACGGACAGGCCCGAGGAGTGGCAGGCGCAGCCGCCGGTGGGCAGGACGTGGTTGGACCCCGCCGCGTAGTCGCCCAGCGAGACGGGCGCCCAGGGGCCGACGAAGACCGCGCCCGCGTTCTTCACGCGGTCGGCCACGGCGGCGGCGTCCGCCGTCTGGATCTCCAGGTGCTCGGCGCCGTACGCGTCGACCACCCGCAGGCCCTCGTCGACGCCGTCGACCAGGACGATCGCGGACTGCCTGCCCTTCAGGGCGGGGACGATCCGGTCGTCGACGTGCTTGCTGGCCGCGACCTGAGGCTCCAGCTCCTTCTCCACCGCGTCGGCGAGCTCGGTCGAGTCGGTGACGAGGACGGCGGCCGCGAGCGGGTCGTGCTCGGCCTGGCTGATCAGGTCGGAGGCGATGTACACGGGGTCGGCGGTGGAGTCCGCGAGGATCGCGATCTCGGTCGGGCCGGCCTCGGCATCGATGCCGATCTTGCCGGTGAAGTAGCGCTTGGCGGCGGCGACCCAGATGTTGCCGGGGCCGGTGACCATGTTCGCGGGCGCGCAGGACTCGGTGCCGTACGCGAACATCGCGACGGCGGTGGCGCCGCCGGCCGCGTAGACCTCGTCGACGCCCAGCAGCGCGCACGCGGCGAGGATCGTCGGGTGCGGCAGCCCGTCGAACTCGGCCTGGGCCGGGGAGGCGAGCGCGATGGACTCGACGCCGGCCTCCTGAGCCGGTACGACGTTCATGACCACGGAGGACGGGTAGACCGACCGGCCGCCGGGGGCGTAGAGCCCGACGCGCTCGACCGGCACCCACTTCTCGGTCACCGAGCCGCCGGGGACGACCTGGGTCGTGTGGGTCGTACGGCGCTGCTCGCGGTGGACGAGACGGGCGCGGCGGATGGACTCCTCCAGGGCCGCGCGGACGGCCGGGTCGAGCTCCGCGAGGGCCTTGACCAGGGCCTCGGCCGGCACCCGTACGGATTCCAGCAGCACTCCGTCGAACTTCTCGGCGAAGTCGATCAGCGCCGCGTCGCCCCGATGATGCACGGCCTCGCAGATCGGACGCACCTTCTCGAGGGCGGCCGAGACGTCGAAGTCGGCTCGGGGCAGCAGGTCGCGCAGGGCGGGTCCCTCGGGGAGGGCGCCGCCGCGCAGATCGATTCGGGCCAGGAAGGAATATCGCAGCACGGGCTCAATTCTCTCAGAACCCGGATGCGGGTCGTCCGCGCGTATCAATGGCTGATACAGAACGTGGCCGGAACCCGGAAGATCCCCTTCACCTTGAGCGTTCAGGGCGCCACTCAGCGGGCATGAACGGTTGTACGAACACAATCTGTGACCGAAGGAGCTGAAAGAGTGACCGACAGTGCCGGCATCCGGGACGGCAGCGACCTGCCGGACGAACTGACCGCCACCGAGGCCGGCATGTGGCAGGCGTTCCGCAACGGCACGGTGTACGACCTGAGCAGCGGGGACACGGTCGTCGACGATCCGCACGGCGGGCATCCGTGGCGGCCGGCCCGGACCGTGCGGGCCCGCATCGTCGCCTGGCTGCTGCTCGACGGCCCGCCCGCGCTCGCGGGACGCGTGTCGTCGCTGAAGCTCACCGGCGTGCAGATCAGCGGCACCCTGGACCTGGCGGGCGGCACGGTGGTGCCCTACGTCGAGCTGAAGCGCTGCCGGTTCGAGCGGGAGGTGCTGCTGCCGGAAGCGCGTTTCACGACCGTGCGCCTGGTGGACTGCTCGGTGCCGCGCCTGGAGGCGGCCCGGGTGCACACGGAGGGCGACCTGCACCTGCCGCGCTGCCGCTTCCACAACGGCGTACGGCTGACCGACGCGCACATAGGCACGGATCTGCTGCTCAACCAGGCGATCGTGTACCGCGACCGCAGCGGCCGCTCGATCGCAGGCGACGGCATGACCGTGGGCCAGGACCTCCAGGCCGAACTCCTCGAGTCGCACGGCGAGCTGAGCCTGCGCAGCGCCACCGTCGGCGTCTCGCTGAGCCTGCGCGGCGCGAAGCTCGTCAACCCGTACTCCCGGCTCGCGCTGAACGCCCCGCAGCTGACCGTGGAGCGCACGTTATACCTGACCCCGGCCGGCATCGGCGGGCAGACCCTCAGCGGTACGACCCCGGCGCGCGGCACGCGGATCCAGCGGTTCGAGTGCCAGGGCGGGGTGCGCCTGGACGACGGGCGGTTCGGCGACGCCGTGGACCTCCAGCAGGCCCGGTTCACCTTCACGGACGAGCAGGAGCTGTCGCTGCGCCGCGTGCAGACGCCCGAGCTGCGCTTCCTCGGGGAGCGGCCCCTGCGCGGGGGCGTCGTGCTGTCGGGCGCACGGGTGGTCAACCTCGTCGACCGGGCGAACAGCTGGCCGGGGCCGGGCAACCTGCACATGGGCGGCTTCACGTACGAGAACCTGGTGCCGCGGGGCCCGTTCCCGCTGGCCGAGCGACTGGAGTGGGTGTCCGCGGCGACCGCCGAGTACAACCCGGAGCCGTACGAGCGTCTCGCCGCCGTGCTGCGGGCGGGCGGCGAGGACGAGGACGCCCGCGAGGTGCTGCTGGCCAAGCAGCGCCGCCGCCGCGAGACGCTGCCGCCGGCCGCGAAGCTGTGGGGGTTCGTGCAGGACTGGACGGTGGCCTACGGCTACCGGCCGGGCCGGGCCGCGGTGTGGATGGCGGTGCTGTGGGCGGCGGGCTCCCTGGCCTTCGCACACTCCGCCCCTCCCCCGGCGAAGGGCGAGGGCCACCCTCCGTGGAACCCGGCCCTCTTCGCCCTCGACCTGCTCCTGCCGGTCATCGATCTGGGCCAGGTCGGCCAGTGGGAGCTGCGCGGCGGCCGGCAGTGGCTGGCCGCGGCACTGATCCTGCTCGGCTGGATTCTGGCGACGACGGTGGCGGCGGGCGCGACGCGGTTGCTGCGGCGCAGTTGAGCGCCCTCGAAGGCCCTTGAAACCCCGGGGAGGTGAAGGGACACAGGAGGGACCAACACATGAAGAACACTCACCTTTTACTGTCCCTTGACTGCTCCGCGTACAACTTTCCGCAGGTTGTGTGAACCCCCTGGCGCCGCCCCGACCTGCGGCTTTTCAATGGTTGACACCATGGCTCTGCTGCCCCCGTTCATCCGCGCGTCCCGGATGACCAGGACCCTCGCGCGCCCCGCCGTCGCGCCGGCCCCGGCCGACGACGAGGTGCTCCTCGACGCGCCCGACGGCCGTCTCGGACCCGCCCTGGTGGCGGCCGGGCGGGGCGCGTACGAGCCCGCCGCCGAGCTGCTCGCCGTCACCCGGAAGAGAGCCGAGTGGGAGGAGCGCGACCGGTACGCGACCCGGCTCGCCGCCTTCGCCCGCTCACGCCCCGAGTGGCTCGACCGCTGGCGCGCCGCCACCCCGCACGACCCCGACTCCCTGGTGGTCGCCGCCCAGCTGGCCGTGGACCGCGCCTGGGGGTCGCCGGCCCGGGCCGAACTGCTGCGCGAGCTGAGCCCCCTGATCACGGCCGCCGCGCAGGGCGACCACCGCGACCCGGTGCCGTGGCGGATCGCGCTGGACCACGCGCGCGGCGCCCGGGCGGGCCACAGGTACTTCGAGGAACTGTGGGAGGCGGCGGTCCGCCGGGCCCCGCACCACTTCGGCTGTCACGTGGCGGCCCTGCGGTATCTGGCGTCCGCCTGGCACGGCTCGCACCGCGAGTGCATGAACTTCGCCGACCGGGCCGCCCAGGACGCACCCGAGGACGCGCTCGTGCAGGCGCTGCCGGCGCTGGCGGCCTTCTCCTACCTGAGTGACGGCTGCGGGCCGGGCGTGCCGCGCGAGCGGCTGGACGCGGCGGCCGACCGGGCGATCGTGCTCTCCGCCCGGTTCCCGGCGGCCGACCCGTGGTCGGCCGAGCTGCGGAACCTGCTGACGTACGTCCTGGCCCGGCTGAACCGTTGGACGGACGCCCTGGAGCAGCTGCGTCTGACGGGGCCGTACGCCACGTCGTTCCCCTGGGATTGGGAGTCGGACGACGCGTTGACCCGCTTCCTGACGGTCCAGGAGGAGGTGCGCGATGCGGTCGCGCACGGGCTCACGCCCGCCCCGTGGCATCCGAGGAGTGGGCACGGCGGACACGCGCGCGCTCTGGGCCATTAGGCTCTTGCGTCGTGACCACCGTCCGTCTGCCGCTCTTCCCCCTGAACTCGGTACTGTTCCCGGGGCTCGTGCTCCCGCTCAACGTCTTCGAGGAGCGCTATCGCGCCATGATGCGCGAGCTCCTGAAGGCCCCCGAGGACGAACCGCGCCGGTTCGCCGTCGTGGCGATCCGCGACGGCCACGAAGTGGCCCCCGCCTCGCCCGGCATGCCCGACCAGACGACGCTGCCCGAACGCGGCCCGGCGGCCGGTTTCGGCGCGGATCCGGCCAAGGCGTTCCACGGCGTCGGCTGCATCGCCGACGCGGCGACGATCCGGGAGCGCCCCGACGGCACCTTCGAGGTGCTGGCGACGGGGACCACCCGGGTGCGGCTGCTGTCGGTGGACGCGTCGGGCCCCTACCTGACGGCGGAGCTCGAGGAGCTGGCGGAGGAGCCGGGCGACGAGGCCGGGGCGATCGCGGAGGGCGTACTGCGGGCCTTCCGCCAGTACCAGAAGCGCCTGGCGGGTGCGCGGGAGCGGTCACTGACGGGCGGTGCGGAGCTGCCCGACGAGCCGTCCGTGGTGTCGTACCTGGTCGCGGCCGCGGTGATGCTGGACACCCCGACGAAGCAGCGCCTGCTCCAGGCCCCGGACACGGCGTCCCGCCTGCGCGACGAGCTGAAACTCCTTCGCTCGGAGACGGCGATCATCCGTAATCTGCCGTCGTTGCCCGCGTCGGAGCTGACGCGCGGCCCGACGAGTCTGAACTGAGGCCGGGGGACCTTCGATGGCGAAGAAGGCGAAGAAGCAGCAGCAGTCGGGCGGCACGCCCGCGACGGTGGCGCTGACGGCGGCGGGCGTGGACCACACGGTCCACGCCTACGAGCACGACCCCTCCCACCCCTCGTACGGCGAGGAGGCGGCCGAGGCGATGGGCGTCTCCCCCGACCGCGTCTTCAAGACCCTCGTGGCGGACGTCGACGGCACCCTCACGGTGGCCGTGGTCCCGGTGGCCGGCTCCCTGGACCTCAAGGCCCTGGCATCGGCGGTGGGCGGCAAGCGGGCGACCATGGCCGACCCGACCCTCGCGGAACGCACCACCGGCTATGTGCGGGGCGGCATCTCTCCCCTGGGCCAGCGCAAGAAACTCCCCACCGTCCTGGACGCGTCTGCTTCGACCCACGCCACGATCTGCGTCTCGGCGGGCCGCCGCGGCCTGGAGGTGGAGCTGGACCCGGACGCGTTGACCAAGCTGACGAACGCGGTGCTGGCTCCGATCGGCCGTTCATGACGCCCTAGTGCCCCGGCAGGCAACGTTTGCCCGTCAAGGAGCGGCGTCGTGGGGGTCCCTCCCGCTCGAGCGAAGCCGAGAGTGGGGGAGCGTGCTCTCGGCGTGCCGGCCGGAAGCCCTCGTACTGGATGTACTTGGGTTTTCGGCCGGTGCGGCGAGAGGGCGTGCCGGGCGTCGCGACGGGGCGAACGTTGCCTGTCGGGGCACTAGCTGCGGGCAGTCGTGCCGCTGGGGCGGCTCCCGACCCAAAGAACGGCGGCACCCCGTCAGCACCCACCCAGCCCCCACACCAGCACCGGG
This sequence comes from Streptomyces sp. NPDC002888, assembly GCF_042888465.1. NCBI lineage: Bacteria > Bacillati > Actinomycetota > Actinomycetes > Kitasatosporales > Streptomycetaceae > Streptomyces > Streptomyces sp. NPDC002888. The sequence goes on from NZ_JBIAPU010000007.1 coordinate 298,170, forward strand.
CGCCTGAATTTCAGGCCGACTGTCCCCCGTACGGCGGCAACTGCTCCACCTCAGGATCCCGAGGCCCGAACAACGCCGTAAGCCCCACATGCACCAGCAACCCCGCCAGCGGCCAAGCGAGCAACGCCCCCTTCGCGCCAAGCCGCAGCGGCGCCGAGAATGTCACCCCCTTGCCCACCTGCTTCGCGTGGGCGATCACATCCGACGTGGGTCCGAGCCACACCCCGACCCGCCACGCCAGGAACGACCCGAGCAGCCCCCCGACGGCCAGCGCCACCACCAGCGGCACTCCCCCGCGGCGCCGCCACAGGAACACGGCCACGGCACTCACCGCTCCGAACGCCAACGCCAACAGAGTGAACGTTCCGTCGACGCCCACGGCCTGCTCGCCCTCGGTGTCCTTGACCAGGACGACCCAGCCGCCCTCCACCACGGCACCGATCAGCTGCACCTGCGGCGCCAGCCACCACCACAGCACCCCGAGCAGCGCCCCGCAGAGCGCCACCACCACGGTGACCACGGCGGCCTCTCGCACTTCGGTCTTCATCCCGGGCCCGTCCTGTCCGTACGCGGCGTCATGCGGCGCTGAAGCCACACCCGTATGCCCGGCGGGCGCCGGCGGCCACGGCTGGTGCGACGAGGACTGCGCGGAATGCGCGGCCTGCGAGGACGGTTCGTGCGGAGGCGGAGTCAGTGGTGCGGTCACCCTGACATCGTGCCAGGCGCGCCGGTGCGGCGCGTCACCGGACGGCGGCCCGACGGTACGCCCAGGTCGCGACGGCCAGCGAGACCACACCGACCCCGGCGCACACGGCGAGGTCACCGAGCACGAACGCCCAGTCGGGATGCGGTCCGAAGGTGCGTGCCAGGGCCTCCACGCCGTACGTCGACGGCAGCAGGTCCCGCGCGAACCGCACCACCTCCGGCATCCGGTCGGCCGGCAGCACCCCGAGGAGCAGCGCCGCCGACATGCCCAACTGCCCGAGCAGCGTGGCCAGCTCCGGCCGCGGCGCGAGCAGCCCGAAGGCCGCGCCGAGCCCGGACAGCGCGGCGCCCGCGAGCGGGATCACCGCGAGGAGTACCCACAGGTGCGTCAGCGGCAGCCCGAACAGCGCGCACCCGAACACGGCGGTCACCACGGTCCCGGGCACGGTGAAGGAGGCGTACGCCCCCGCCGCGCCCAGTACGACCGCCGCCGGCGGCACCGGCAGGGTGGCGTAGTGGTCGAGGCCCCCGCTCGCCCGCAGCTGCCCGAAGTACTGCGCGAGCAGGTTCAGCGCGACGAACGCGACGACGAGGACCGCCGACCCGGCCACCACGGCCTCCGCCTCGCTCCCGCCGTCCACGACCCCGCGCATCATGATCAGGATGCCGACCGACTGGAAGGTCGCCACGAACAGCAACGGGATGCGCGCCACCCGCGCCCGGGACAGCTGCGCCCGGTACACGGCCACCAGCGACGGCCACAGCCGCGCACGCGGCCCGAGCTCGGCCGGGGCCGGGGCCGTCGACTGCGCGGCCCGGGCACCACCCGGCACAACCTCGGCGGGTACGACACTCACGTCGCGCAGCTCCTCTTCGCTTCGGTCTTCGCGCTGATCCGTACGGAAACGGGGGCTCGCGTGCTCAAGCCCTCACCAGCCCCTGTCGAGCGGCGCCGCCCAGCGCCAGGTAGACGTCCTCCAGGCTCGGCGTGGCCAGGGTGAAGTCGTCGAGCGCGGCGAACGCGGCGCCGCCGGTGACGGTGGCCACGACCGTGCGGGCCTCCTCGGGGGCCAGCCGCAGCGTCCAGCGGCGCCCGGAGGCGACGGCCCGGTCCTGCAGCGCGGCGACCTCCGGCACGTCCAGCGGCGCCCGCTCGCGCCACACCAGCTCCACCCGCACCTCGTCGGCGACCTGCTCCTTGAGCCCGGCGGGCGTGTCGCAGGCGATGACCCGCCCCTCGTCGAGGACGGCGACCCGGTCGAGGACGGTCTCCGCCTCGATGACGTTGTGGGTGACGAGCAGCACGGTCGTCCCGTGCTGCGCCCGCCGCCGGTCGACGGCGGCCCAGACGGCCCGCCGCGCCACCGGGTCCATGCCGGTGGTCGGCTCGTCGAGCACCAGCAGCGGCCGATGACCGACCAGCGCGGCGGCGAAGCAGGCCAGCCGCCGCTGCCCGCCGGACAGCTTCCTCAGCGGCCGTCCGGCGATCGCCGTGAGCCCCAGCTCGTCCAGTACGGCGTCCCGCTCGGCGCGCGCCGAGCGGACGTCGAGGCCGCGCAGCCGCCCGGTCGTCTCGGTGGCGAGGGCCACGGTCAGCTCGTCGAGGGCACTGGACTCCTGCCCGAGGTAGGCGAGGATCCGCGCGGCCCGCTCCGGGTGCCGCACGATGTCGTGCCCGAGGATCTCGACCGCGCCGGTGTCGGGCCGCATCAGCCCGGTGAGCTGCCGTACGAGGGTGGTCTTGCCGGCCCCGTTCGGACCGAGCAGCCCGAAGATCTCACCCCGTCGGACGTCCAGCCGTACATCGTCGGTGGCCCGTACTTCGGGTGTTCCGGGAGCGCCGCGCCGGCCGCGTACCGCCGGGTAGGTCTTCGTCAGCCCGCGCGCACACACGACCTCGTCACTGTGCCGGATCACCGGTGCCGCGCGCGTACTCACAAGCAACGAGACTACGGGGTCGGCGAGCTTTGCTCGCCCCTGGGGCACTACAACCGATTCACTGATCCGCCGCCGGTACGCGTTCCGCCGCCGTCCGCACGTCGACCTCCCGCCAGAACCCGGCCCGGATCGCGTAGCGGTCGTGCTCGTCGATCTGGTCGTCCTTGTGCGCCAGCAGCCCGAACCGTGCCGCGTACCGGAGCAGCTCTCCGTCGACCCGGTGCGGGATCCGGGGGTACATGGTGGACAGCTTCTGCAGGTGGCTCTGGTCGCCCAGCCGTTCCATCCACCGCCGCGCGAAGACCTGCCCCACCTCGTACGGATCCCCGCCGACGGTGGTGATGTCCTCCTCCCGGTCGGCCCACCGCTGCTCCGCCGTGGTCAGCTGCGCGAGGGTCGGCATCGAGGCGACCTCGGGGGGCTCCGCGGCGCCACCCGGCCGGTCGACCCAGCCCTTGTCGGAGGACCAGCGCAGGGTCGCGGTCGCGGGATGCTGCACGGGGTGCGCGCCCGGGGTGCGCAGGGCGGCCAGGTCCTTCGGGGTGGGCACGCCCTTGGAGGAGGGCACACGCTCCTGTGTGCCGTTCTCGGAGGCGGCGGTAGCGGCGGGGTGCTCCCGCTCCTCGGCGGGCCGCTCGGCCGCCGGGGCGAGCGAGGAGTCGGGCAGCGGCGCGGAGAGGATCGCGGCGATCTCGGGGCGGGGCGCGGGCGGCGGCGCGCAGATCCCGCCCAGGTCCTTGGCCCGTACGGCCTTGGTGATCCACGCCCGGTCCAGCACGCGCCGTTCGTCGGCCTCGGCGACGAGGTCCTCGGACTGGTTGTAGTCGCCGTCGGCGGCCTGCACGGCCCACAGGTGTACGGCCACCCCGTGTTCCTTGGCGGCCATCATGCCCGGCAGCAGGTCGCCGTCGCCGGTGACGAGGACGATGTCGGAGCAGGCGCGGTTGCGGGCCAGCTCGGTCAGCTCGGCGTGCATGGCGGCGTCCACGCCCTTCTGCGCCCAGCGGCCGTCGCTGCGGGTCAGGGCGCCGAGCCGGACGGTGACCCGGGGCATGACGCGCAGTCTGCGGTGTTCGGGCTGGGGGACACGGTCGGGGGCGCCGTCGAACCAGTAGATGCGCAGCAGCGGGCGCTGGGTGTCCGACTCGGCCTGTTCGCGCAGCCCCTGGATGAGGGCGGCGTGCTCGACGGTGATGCGGGACCGCGAGGGCTCCCCGGCGAGGAGGCTGGCGGCGGCCCCCAGCAGATACCCGGCGTCCACCAGGACGATGCAACGGTCCACACGACTCACCCTCTTCCCCGGAGGTTTGCTTAGGGCCTGCTTCGAGTCTGCCCGACAGCGCGGGGGTTAACGGCCGGAACTCGATCTTCGGCGTGGCGTTTCCGGTCCGCGCTCTTCGACAAAGCCTGTCACAGACGGTAATTATCCGAAATGCGCCTCTTGCCAGCCTATGTGAATCTGGTCCCGGCCCTGGCCCCTAGATCACCCACAGGAGGCAGATCACCATGGCCAAGAACAAGAACCGTGACCGCAAGCCGTCGCAGTCCGACCGCGCGCAGCAGACCCCGCAGTCCGTGATGGAGCCGCCGAACGAGCAGCACGCCTCCCAGGCCACCCCTGGTGACCTGGCGCACAAGGGCCGGCAGAAGCGCTTCGGTCACAACTGACATCTGCGTAAAGGGCTGTTGCAGCCCAGGCACAGCGAGGGGCGCATCCGATGCCGGATGCGCCCCTTCCTGCGTTCACGTCCCTCAGCCGGCCAGGCAGGACGGTCCGAGCAGCACCTTCAGATCGCCGAAGAGTGCCGGGTCGGGCTTGACCCGGTGCCGGTCCAGGCGCAGCACCGTCGTCTTGGTCGGCCCCTGGAGCTTGATGCGGACCTCGCTGTCGCCCTTGTGGTGGCTGAGGATCTCACCGAGGCGGCTGACCATCGGCGGGGTGACGCGCGTGGCCGGGATGGTGAGGACCACGGGCGCGTTGGTGCCCGCGTTGGACAGGTCGGGGACCTGGAGCTCCATCGCGACGAGCCTCGGCACGTCCTCGCGCTTGTCGAGGCGGCCCTTGACGAACACGACGGCGTCCTCGACGAGTTGGGTCGACACCAGTTGGTAGGTCGCCGGGAAGAACATGCACTCGATGGAGCCCGCGAGGTCCTCGACCGTGGCGATCGCCCAGGCGTTGCCCTGCTTGGTCATCTTGCGCTGGAGGCCGGAGATGATGCCGCCGATGGTCACCACGGCCCCGTCGGCGTGCTCGCCTCCGGTGAGCTGGGCGATGCCCGCGTCGGCCTTGTCGGACAGCACGTGCTCCAGGCCGAACAGCGGGTGGTCGGAGACGTAGAGGCCGAGCATCTCGCGCTCCTGCGCGAGCAGGTAGGTCTTGTCCCACTCGTCGGTGGTGAACTCGACGTCGAGTCCGAACCCGGGCTCGCTGGTGTCCGCCTCGCCCATGCCGCCGAAGAGGTCGAACTGGCCCTCGGCCTCCTTGCGCTTGACCGCGACCACGTTGTCGATCATCGGCTCGTACTGCGCGGTGAGGCCCTTGCGGGTGTGGTTCATGGAGTCGAAGGCGCCGGCCTTGATCAGGGATTCCGTGGTCCGCTTGTTGCAGACCACCGCGTCGACCTTGTCGAGGTAGTCCGGGAAGGAGAGGTACTTCCCCTTGGCCTTGCGGCACTTGATGATCGACTCGACGACGTTCGTACCGACGTTGCGGACGGCGGAGAGGCCGAAGAGGATCACGTCGTCGCCCTGCGCGGCGAAGTTGGACATCGACTCGTTGACGTTCGGCGGGAGCACCTTGATGCCCATGCGGCGGCACTCGTTGAGGTAGACGGCCGACTTGTCCTTGTCGTCCTTGACGGACGTCAGGAGTCCGGCCATGTACTCGGCGGGGTGGTTCGCCTTGAGATAGGCGGTCCAGTACGAGACCAGGCCGTACGCGGCGGAGTGCGCCTTGTTGAAGGCGTAGCCGGCGAAGGGGACCAGCACGTCCCACAGGGCCTGGATCGCCTCGTCGCTGTAGCCGTTCTTCCGGGCGCCCGCCTGGAAGAGGACGAAGTTCTTCGCCAGTTCGTCCGGCTTCTTCTTGCCCATCACTCGGCGGAGGATGTCGGCCTCGCCGAGCGAGTAGCCGGCGATGATCTGGGCGGCCTTCTGCACCTGCTCCTGGTAGACGATCAGGCCGTAGGTGACCGCCAGGACCTCTTCGAGGGGCTCCTCCAGCTCCTTGTGGATCGGGGTGATCTCCTGGAGCTTGTTCTTGCGGAGCGCGTAGTTCGTGTGCGAGTCCATGCCCATCGGGCCGGGACGGTAGAGCGCGGAGACGGCGGAGATGTCTTCGAAGTTGTCGGGCTTCATCAGGCGCAGCAACGAGCGCATGGGGCCGCCGTCGAACTGGAAGACGCCGAGGGTCTCACCGCGCTGGAGCAGTTCGAAGGTCGTCGGATCGTCGAGCGGCAACGAGAGCAGGTCGAGGTCGATCCCCTTGTTGGACCTCACCATCTTGACGGCGTCGTCCATGATCGTCAGGTTGCGCAGGCCGAGGAAGTCCATCTTCAGCAGGCCGAGCGACTCGCACTGCGGGTAGTCCCACTGCGTGATGGTCACGCCGTCCGTGTGCCGCACCCAGATGGGGGCGTGGTCGACGATGGGCTCGCTGGACATGATCACACCGGCCGCGTGCACACCCATCTGCCGGACCAGGCCCTCGACGCCCTTGGCGGTGTCGATGACCTTCTTCACGTCCGGCTCGTTCTCGTACATCGCGCGGATCTCGCCCGCCTCGCTGTAGCGGGGGTGCGAGGGGTCGGTGATGCCGTTGAGGTCGATGCCCTTGCCCAGGACGTCGGCGGGCATCGCCTTGGTGAGGCGGTCGCCCATCGCGTACGGGTAGCCCAGCACGCGCGCGGAGTCCTTGATCGCGTTCTTGGCCTTGATCTTGCCGTAGGTGCCGATCATGGCGACCTTGTCGGCGCCGTACTTCTCGGTCACGTACCTGATCACCTCGACGCGCCGACGCTCGTCGAAGTCGATGTCGACATCGGGCATGGAGACACGCTCGGGGTTGAGGAACCGCTCGAAGATCAGGCCGTGCGGGATCGGGTCGAGGTCGGTGATGCCCATGGCGTACGCGACGATCGAGCCGGCCGCGGAGCCTCGGCCGGGGCCGACCGCGATGCCGTTGTTCTTGGCCCACATGATGAAGTCGGCGACGACGAGGAAGTAGCCCGGGAACCCCATCTGGATGATGACGTCCATCTCGTACTCGACCTGCTTCTGCCGGTCCTCCGGCACGTTGCCGGAGAAGCGGCGCTCCATGCCGCGGCGGACCTCCTCCTTGAACCAGGTGATCTCGGTGAAGCCCTCGGGGATGTCGAACTTCGGCATGAGGTTCTTGGCCTCGAACATGCCGGTGGTGTCGATCTGCTCGGCGACCAGGAGGGTGTTGGCGCACCCCTCCTGCCAGGCGTCCGAGGAGTCGATGGCGTACATCTCGTCCGTGGACTTCAGGTAGTAGCCGGTGCCGTCGAAGCGGAAACGGTCCGGGTCGGAGAGGTTCTTGCCGGTCTGGATGCACAGCAGCGCGTCGTGCGCGGTCGCCTCGTGCGCGTACGTGTAGTGCGAGTCGTTCGTCACCAGGGGCGGGATGCCGAGCTTCTTGCCGATCTCCAGCAGACCGTCGCGGACCCGGTGCTCGATGTCGATGCCGTGGTCCATCAGCTCCAGGAAGTAGCGGTCCTTGCCGAAGATGTCCTGGTAGTCGGCGGCCGCCTTCACGGCCTCGTCGAAGTGGCCGAGGCGCAGCCGCGTCTGGACCTCGCCGGAGGGGCAGCCGGTGGAGGCGATGAGCCCCTCGGACCACTGGGAGATGGTCTCCTTGTCCATGCGGGGCCACTTCTGGAGCCAGCCCTCGGCATACGCGTCCGAGGAGAGCCGGAAGAGGTTGTGCAGGCCGGTCTGGTTCGCCGCCCAGATCGTCTTGTGGGTGTAACCACCGGAACCGGAGACGTCGTCCCTCTTCTGGTGCGGCTGGCCCCACTGGATCTTGCGCTTGTTGCGCCGCGACTCGGGCGCGACATACGCCTCGATCCCGATGATCGGGGTGACTCCGGCCTTCTTCGCGGTGTGGAAGAAGTCGTACGCCCCGTGGAGGTTGCCGTGGTCGGACATGGCGATGTGCGTCATGCCCATCTCGTTGCAGGCGTCGAACATGTCCTTCAGCCGCGCGGCACCGTCCAGCAGCGAGTACTGGGTGTGGACGTGCAGGTGCGTGAACGGCGGCTTCGACACGGTTTCGGCCTCCAAGAAAAACGTACTTTTACGGATGTCCGACCGGCAGCGGACGGTCTGGGGGACAGCGTCGAAGTCTATGCCTCGGCACTGACACTCGGCGGGCACCTCCGCGTACCTTCGTGCGTTGGAGACGGCAGAGACTCTGTCGTACATGTACCGCACCAGGAGGCACCAGCGATGTCGGTTCCGCAGCTCAACGACGAGCACCGCGGCGAGGAGATCCTCGCCGTCTTCGACACCGCCTTCGGCCAGCTCCTGGCCGCCGACCCGGCCGCGTTCCGCGTGAAGTTCCGGAAGATGGCGGCCTCGGCCTTCGCGTTCTACCGGGGCACGGCCGGCCTCTTCTACCACGACCTGGACGTGGAGAAGCGGGGCGGCCCCTACCTGGACGAGCGCACCTCGCGCGTGTGGATCCACGGCGACCTGCACGCGGAGAACTTCGGCACGTACATGGACGCCAACGGCCGGCTGATCTTCAACGTCAACGACTTCGACGAGGCGTACGTCGGCCCCTTCACGTGGGACCTGAAGCGCCTGTCCGCCTCGATCGCCCTCGTCGGGTACGCGAAGGCGCTCAGCGACGACCAGATCACCGAGCTGGTGCAGGTGTACGCGGGCGCGTACCGCGAGCGCATCCACGCCCTGTCCACGGGCGCGAAGAGCGACGAGGTGCCGCCCTTCACCCTGGACACCGCCCAGGGCCCGCTTCTGGACGCGCTGCGTGACGCCCGCTCGCTCACCCGCTTCGGGCTGCTGGACTCGATGACCGAGATCCGTGACTTCGAGCGCCGGTTCGCCGCGGGCGGCGGCTCCATCGAGCTGGACGCCGCCACGCGCTACAAGGTCCTCGCCGCCTTCGACGGCTACCTGGAGACGCTCCCGGAGACCTCCCTGGCCCGCCCCGACTCGTACCGGGTGAAGGACGTCGTCGGCCGCCGCGGCATCGGCATCGGCTCGGCCGGCCTGCCGTCGTACAACATCCTCCTGGAGGGCCACAGCGACGCCCTGGAGAACGATGTCGTGATCTACATCAAGCAGGCCCAGACCCCGGCTGTCTCCCGGCACATCACGGACCCGGCGATCCGCGACTACTTCCAGCACGAGGGGCACCGCACGGTGATCTCCCAGCGCGCCCTCCAGGCGCACGCCGACCCGTGGCTGGGCTGGACCGAGCTGGGCGGCTCGGGGCAGCTGGTCGCCGAGGTCTCGCCGTACGCGGTCGACCTGGACTGGGGCGACATCGACGACCCGGAGGAGATCGCGGGCGTCGTCGCCGACCTGGGCCGCGCCACGGCCACGATGCACTCGGCCGCCGACGACCAGTCCGGCGAGTCCCTGGTGCCCTTCTCCACCGAGCGCGCCATCGACGCGGCGATCGCGGCCGACGAGGAGGGCTTCGCGCCGCTCCTGGTCGACTTCGCGCACAGCTACGGCGCACGCGCGCGTGCCGACCACCAGATCTTCGTGGACCTCTTCCGCAACGGCCGCATCCCGGGCCTGTGACGGGATCCATGCCGGGATCCGTAACGAAAAGAGCTCTCACAGGCACCCTTTAGGAGTCCCTTACGGGACCACGTGACACACTCTCCTGCGCTATGGACATATCCGGGACCCACCTCAGAGTCGTACGCGCGGCGCTGTTCACGACACTCGTCGTGACGCTCAGCACCGCGTCGCACGTGCTGCTGTCGCGGGCCCCGCTGCCGCTGAACACGGTGGCCGCGGTCGCGGTCGCCGTGTTCGCCCTCGCGTACGCCCTCGCGGGCCGCGAGCGCGGCTTCGGCCGGATCGCCGCCCTGCTCATCCCGCTGGAGCTGGCGGCCGACACGGTCTTCACCACCGGCCAGCACGTCTGCTACGGCCGCGCGGGCGGCCCGGTCGCCGGCCCCCTGCGCTCGGTCGGCTGGGACGTGCTGTGCGGCAGCGGCTCCGACGTGGGCACCCCGCTGGCGGCGGTGCCCGGCGCCGACACCGACCGGCTCGCCGCCCTGCTCGCCCACGCCGACCCGGCGACCGCCTGGCTGCTGCTCGGCGCGCACGTCGGCGTCGGCCTCCTCGCCGCCGCCTGGCTGCGCCGGGGCGAGCGGGCGCTGGCCCAGCTGCTGCGGGCGGTGACCGCGACGACGTTCCGGCCGCTGCTGCTGGCCGTCGCCGCCGTGAGCGTGCGGCTCGCCCCGCGGACCCACCGCCTGCCGCGCCCGGCGCGTCGTACGGCGACCGCCCGCGACCTGATCCTCGTGTACTCCCTGGGACGGCGTGGACCGCCGTGCTCGGCCGCTGTCGCCTGACAGCCCCCTGAGCACCACAAGTCCCCCTTACCCATCCCGCACACGACTGTGCGTTCCCTACGGAGATCATCACCATGAGCAAGCGGAACAGCCAGGCCGCGAAGAGCGCCGCCCGGGATCGGCTGCGCCAGGAGCGCGAGCGCCAGGCCAAGCGCGACAAGATCAAGCGTCAGGTCATCGTGGCCGCCTCCCTGGTCGGCGTCCTCGCGATAGCCGGCGGCATCAGCTACGCCGTCGTCCAGGGCAACAAGCCCGGCTACTGGGAGGCCGCGAAGGACGACAAGCTCGTCAAGCCGGCCAACACCACCGGCACCGACGGCACGACCGTCGTCGTCGGCAAGAGCACCGCCAAGAAGACCCTCGTGATGTACGAGGACCCGCGCTGCCCGATCTGCGCCCAGTTCGAGCAGACCGTCGGCTCCACGGTGGACAAGGACCTCGACGAGGGCAAGTTCAAGATCCAGTACGTCGGCGCCACCTTCCTCGACAACGGCCTGGGCGGCGAGGGCTCCAAGAACGCCCTCAGCGCCCTGGGCGCGGCGCTCAACGTCAGCTCCGAGGCGTTCCTGGAGTACAAGACCGCGCTGTACTCCACGAAGTGGCACCCCGCGGAGGACGACGACAAGTTCAAGGACGACGCCTACCTGATCAAGGTGGCGGACACGGTCTCCGCGCTGAAGGGCAACGCGGCCTTCCAGAAGGCCGTGAAGGACGGCACCTACGACAAGTGGGCGCTGGAGATGTCCAAGACCTTCGACGACAGCGGTGTCAAGGGCACCCCGACGCTGAAGATGGACGACAAGACGCTGACCGCCCCCGGCAGCAAGAACGCGCCGATGACGGTCGCCGACTTCAACACCGCGCTCGAGGCGGCCCTCAAGGGCTGAGCCGAGCCGGCGCCGGTCGGGCCTGAGCCGACCTCCAGCCGAAGAGCGGGCGAACTTTTGCCAGTTCGCCCGCTCTTTTGTCGTACTGGTCAGTAATCTGATCGCCCGTGACCAGACGACACAGATCATCCGAGAGCGCTCACCCGGCCAACTCCTTTGCGCCGCGCCGCCGTACGGTCGTCAAGGCCGCGGCCGCCACCGCGGTCCTCGCCGGCCCCCTCGCCGCCGCGCTGCCCGCCCGGGCGGCCGCCGACACCCCCGCCTTCCTGCACGGCCTCGCCTCCGGCGACCCGTTGCCCGACGGTGTTCTGCTGTGGACCCGGGTGACGCCGACAGCCGAGGCGACACCTGGCTCGGGGCTCGGCCCGGACACCGAGGTCAGCTGGATCGTGGCCAAGGACAAGGCGCTGACGAACGTGGTCGCCAAGGGCTCCACCACGGCGACCTCCGCCTCCGACCACACCGTCAAGGCCGACATCCGCGGTCTGGCACCGGCCACGGACTACTGGTTCCGCTTCTCGGCCGGCGGCACGGACTCCCCGGTGGCGCGTACCCGCACCGCGCCGGCGGCGGACGCCTCCGTGGCGGGCCTCCGCTTCGGCGTGGTCTCCTGTGCCAACTGGGAGGCCGGTTACTTCTCCGCCTACCGCCATCTCGCCGCGCGCGGCGACCTGGACGCGTGGCTGCACCTGGGTGACTACATCTACGAGTACGGCACCGGCGCGTACGGGACGCGCGGCACCGTCGTACGGCAGCACGCGCCGACCCACGAGATCCTCACGCTCGCCGACTACCGCACCCGGCACGCCAAGTACAAGACCGACCCGGACCTCCAGGCCCTGCACGCGAAGGCTCCCGTCATCGCGATCTGGGACGACCACGAGTTCGCCAACGACGCCTGGTCGGGCGGCGCCGAGAACCACACCGAGGGCGCGGAGGGCATCTGGTCGGCGCGTCAGGCCGCCGCCAAGCAGGCGTACTTCGAGTGGATGCCGGTCCGCCCGGCCGTCGCGGGCACCACCTACCGCCGGCTGCGCTTCGGCAAGCTCGCCGACCTGTCGCTGCTCGACCTGCGTTCCTACCGCTCGCAGCAGGTCTCGGTCGGCAACGGCTCGGTCGACGACCCGGACCGTACGCTCACCGGGCGCGCCCAACTCGACTGGCTGAAGGCGGGCCTGAAGGCGTCCGACACCACCTGGCGGCTGGTGGGCAACTCGGTGATGATCTCGCCGTTCGCGATCGGCTCCCTCTCCGCGGACCTGCTGAAGCCCCTCGCCAAGCTGCTGGGGCTGCCGCAGGAGGGCCTGGCCCTCAACACCGACCAGTGGGACGGCTACACCGACGACCGCCGTGAACTCCTGGCCCACCTGCGCTCGAACGCCATCCGCAACACCGTCTTCCTGACCGGCGACATCCACATGGCGTGGGCCAACGACGTGCCGGTGGACGCCGGGACGTACCCGCTGTCGGCGTCGGCCGCCACGGAGTTCGTGGTCACCTCGGTCACCTCGGACAACCTCGACGACATCGTGAAGGTCCCCGAGGGCACGGTCTCCACGATCGCCTCCCCGATCATCCGGGCCGCCAACCGGCATGTGCACTGGGTCGACACCGACCGCCACGGCTACGGCGTCCTGGACATCACCGCGGACCGCGCGCAGATGGACTACTACGTCCTGTCCGACCGCACGAAGGCCTCCGCGACCTCCGCCTGGGCCCGTTCGTACCGCACGCGCAGCGGCACGCAGCAGGTGGAGCGGACGTACGACCCCGTGTAGCCCGTCTGTCAGAGGGTCTCGAGGAAGCCGAGCGCCACCCGCCAGGTGGCCTCGGCGGCCTCCTCGTCGTAATCCGGCAGGTCGGGGTCGGTGTACAGGTGCCCGGCCCCGGCATACCGGTAGACCTCCACGTCGGCGCCCGCTCTGCCCATCTGGAGATACCAGGCACTCAGCCAGTCGTCCGTCTCGAACGGGTCGGGCTCGGCGACGTGCAGCTGGACCGGCAGGTCGTCGACCGAGGTGTTCGGCGCGAGGTCCGAGGTGCCGTGCAGGAGCAGCAGTCCACGCGCCTTCTCGTCGCCGAGCGCGAGGGTCTGCGCGATGGAGGCACCGAGCGAGAACCCCGCGTACACGAGCCCTCGCTCCGAGTAGGGGGCAGCGGCCAGGACGGCCCGCCTGAGCAGTTCGTCCTTGCCGATCGCCGTGTTGAAGGCCATGCCTTCCTCGACCGTGTCGAACGTGCGTCCCTCGAAGAGGTCCGGAGTCCACACCTCGTGCCCGGCGGAACGCAGCCGGTCCGCCGCCGCGCGCACCGCGGGGCGCAGTCCATGGGTCGAGTGGAAGAGCATGATGTTCATGAGGCCATGGTGCCAGCCGGCACCGACAACGCCGTTCGGCACCCACAACGCCGATCGTGGCCCTCTTCACAGAAGCCACATGTTCACGGGCCCGCTCGGCCGGTTACGTTCGAAGGCATGGAGAATCTGCTCCGCCCCGTGATCGTGATCGGCGGTTCGGTCGTCCTGACGCTGTTCATCGGCTGGGCCACCGACCGTCTGCTGTGCAAGGCCGACAACCGGCACCCGGAGACGCCCCTGTGGGGGCTGCTGCGCCGGGGCCGCATCCCGTACCAGCTCGTGCTGTGCGCGGCGCTGCTGAGAGGGTCCTACGACCAGGTCCACGTGCTTCAGGACCACCGGGTCGGCATCGGCCGGACCCTGACGCTGGTGCTGATCGGGTCGGCCGCGTGGCTGGTGATCCGGATCGCGGGGGCGGTCGTCGAGACGTCGTACACGCGGTACGCGCGCATGCACCGCGACCCGGCCCGGGTCAGGCGCGTGCGGACCCAGGTGACGCTTATCATGCGGGTGGTCTCCGCCGTCGTGGGCGTGGTGGCGTCGGCCGCGATGCTGCTGACGTTCCCCGCGTTCCGGGCGGCGGGTGCCTCGCTGCTGGCCTCGGCCGGCGTCCTCGGCATCGTCGCCGGTGTGGCCGCCCAGTCCACGCTGAGCAACCTGTTCGCCGGGCTGCAGATCGCCTTCGGCGACATGGTGCGCATCGGCGACACGGTCGTGGTGGACGGCGAGTGGGGCACCGTCGAGGAGATCACGCTGACCTTCCTGACGGTGCGGACATGGGACGAGCGCCGGATCACCATGCCGGTCTCGTACTTCACCTCGAAGCCCTTCGAGAACTGGTCGCGCGGCACCCCGCAGATGACCGGCATCGTCTTCTGGCACCTCGACCACTCGGCGCCGCTGGACGCGATGCGCGACAAGCTGAAGGACATCCTGCGCGAGTGCCCGGCCTGGGACGGCCGTGCCTGCGGTCTCGACGTCACGGACACCACGCCGAACACCCTGCAGGTGCGGGCGCTGGTGACGGCCAAGGACGCGGACGACATCTGGACGGTCCGGGTCACGGTCCGCGAGCGCATGATCCGCTGGCTGTCCGAGGAGCACCCGTACGCGCTGCCCCGCGTCAACACGGCCGACGCGCTCCTGCCGCCGAGCCGAACCAACGGCGACCGGCCAGGCGGCGACCGGACGAACGGTGACCGGACGAACGGCGACCGGTCCCGCGGCGGCTCGTCCCGCGACGGCTCCCGCGAGGGCGCGGTACCGCGCCGCACGTAAGAGCCCCCGCGCACGGGCCGCTGACATGACGTCCACCGGGCGTACCGGCACGCCCGGTGGACGTGCCGCCGACGAGCCGCTCCCGCGGCCGGCGCCGGGGTCGTTCCACCACGGCCGGAAAGCCGCCGACGGCGAACATCCCCCGGGGGAAACGCCCACCCCTCGTCCCACTGAAAACGTGCGCTGCGCGGGTGGGAGATCTCACCGCAGACTACGCACATCAAGGTGCCGAAGCACCCGATCCACGACCTCCGGATCCGCCCCCGCCTCACTCCGCGCCGCCACCACCTCATGCCGCGCGGCACTCAGCATCTCCGCCTGGATCCGCCGAACCCGCTTCAGCCGCCGCACCCGATGCTCATGTGCCTCCCGCCGCTCGTCCTCCCCCATGTCGGGACTGATCCGCAGCCCGATGTCGAACGCGCGCCGCAACATCTGCTCGGACAGCTCCTCCGACAGATCCTCCTCCGCCTCGATCTCCCGCAGCCTGCGCTTCGCAGCCTTCGCCGCCCGCACCGCCAACTCCTTCTCGAACTCCTTCTCCCGATCGGTGTCGGCCTGCACCCCCAGCCGCCGCACCAGCCACGGCAACGTCAGTCCCTGCAACACCAGCGTCGCCATGATCACCCCGAACGCGATGAACACGATCTCGTCCCGGTCGGGAAACGCCGTCCCCGTGTCCGTCTCCAACGGAACCGCCAGCGCCAACGCGACCGAGGCGACCCCCCGCATCCCCGCCCACCACATCACGACGGTCTCCCGCCAGCCCATCGGAATGTCCTCATCGTGGTCCCGCTTGGCGTGCAGCCGCTTGGTCAGCCACGTGGCCGGCAGCAACCACGCCAACCGCACGAACACGACCACCCCCACGATCGCCGCCGCCCACCCGAGCATCTCCCCCCACCGCCCGGACGCCGTCCGGATCGCGTTGTGCAGCTCCAGGCCGATCAGCCCGAACGCCACGCCCGTGACGAGCGTGTCGACGATGTCCCAGAACGTGTGCCCGGCCAGCCGTGTCATCACGTCGTCGGGATCGGTGGCGTACTCGGCGATGAACAACGCGGTGGTGAGCACGGCGAGCACCCCGGACCCGTGGAACTCCTCGGCCATCACGTACGAGGCGTACGGCACCAGCAGGGTCAGCCCGATCTGCAGGGTCGCGTCCCCGAGCAGATCCATCAGCCTGTTGGCGCCCCACCCGAGCCCGAGCCCGACCGCCACCGCCACCACGGCGGACAGCACCAGGTCAAGTCCCGCCCGCCACGGCGAGAAGGTTCCGCTCACCGCGGCGGTGATCGCCACGTGGTACAGCACGATGGCCGTCACGTCGTTGAAGAGCCCCTCGCCCTCCAGGATGGACACCAGCCGACGCGGCAGCCCGAGCTGCCCGGCGACGGCGGTCGCGGCCACGGGGTCGGGTGGCGCGACCAGCGCCCCGAGCGCCACCGCCGCGGCGACGGGCAGCCCCGGCACGATCGCGCTCGCGACGGCGGCCACGCAGAACGTGGTGACGAACACCAGCGCCACGGCCAGCAGGAAGATCGGCCGTTTGTTGGCCGTGAACTGCCGCCAGGACGTGCGCCGTACGGCGGCGTACAGCAGCGGAGGCAGCAGCAGGGGCAGGATCAGGTCCGGGGGGACGCTCACGTTCGGCACGAAGTCGAGCACCGCGAGCACGATCCCGAGCAACGTCATCAGCACCGGTGCCGGCAGCCCGAAACGATCCCCCACCGGGACGCTCACCACGGCCCCGAGCAACAGGACGAACAACAGGGCCAGCTGATCCACGCTCAGCGCTCCGCAGGGTCGACGTCACACAACAGACCCCAAGCCTGCCACGTCCCGCCCGTACCGCCCCCGAACAGAACAGCTAGAGCGCACGCCGCATCGCCCGGTGCGGTATGCCCGCGTCCGGGAACTCCGGCCCGTAGGGCACGTACCCCAACCGCTCGTAGAACCCCAGCGCGTGCGTCTGCGCGTGCAGGTCCACCGCCGTCAGCCCACGCGCGCGGGCCGCCTCCTCGACGGCCCGTACCAGCGCCGCTCCGACGCCCAGCCCACGCGCCGCCTGCGCGACGGCGAGCCGGCCCAGGGACCCCACCGCCGGGTCACCGTCGGTCTTCGCCGCGGCGGCCTCCCCGTACAGCAGCCGAGCGGTGCCGAGCGGCACCCCGTCCTCCCGGATCGCCAGCACGTGCACCGCGTCGGCGTCGTACGCGTCGTACTCGATCTCCTGCGGAACGCCCTGCTCCGCGACGAAGACCTCCTTGCGCACCGCGAAGCACGCCTCCCGGTCGGCGGAGTCCGCGGCGACGCGCACCGCGTACGGGGGCAGGCTCACGCGTACGTCTCCTCGCGGACCTGGTCGAGGGCCTTCTGGAGGTCGGCGGGGTAGTCGCTCTCGAACTCGGCCCACTGGCCGTCCCCGGGGTGCTCGAAGCCCAGCCGCACGGCGTGCAGCCACTGGCGGGTCAGGTGCAGCCGCTTGGCGAGGGTCGGGTCGGCGCCGTAGGTGAGGTCACCGACGCAGGGGTGGCGGTGAGCCGCCATGTGCACGCGGATCTGGTGCGTGCGGCCGGTCTCCAGCTTCACGTCGAGCAGCGAGGCCGCGCGGAACGCCTCGATGAGGTCGTAGTGCGTGACGGACGGCTTGCCCTCGGCCGTGACCGCCCACTTGTAGTCGTGGTGGGGGTGGCGGCCGATGGGCGCGTCGATGGTGCCGCTGGTCGGGTCGGGGTGGCCCTGGACGAGCGTGTGGTAGCGCTTGTCGACCGTGCGCTCCTTGAACTGGCGCTTCAGCGACGTGTACGCGTACTCGGACTTGGCGACGACCATCAGGCCGGAGGTGCCCACGTCGAGGCGGTGCACGATGCCCTGGCGCTCGGCGGCGCCCGAGGTGGAGATGCGGTACCCGGCGGCGGCCAGCCCGCCGATGACGGTCGGGCCGGTCCAGCCGGGGCTGGGGTGCGCGGCGACGCCGACCGGCTTGACGATCACGACCACGTCATCGTCGTCGTGCACGATCTCCATGCCCTCGACCGGCTCCGCGACGATCTGCACGGGCGCGGGCGCCTGCGGCATCTCGACCTCGAGCCAGGCCCCACCGTGCACCCGCTCGGACTTCCCGACCACCGAGCCGTCGACCGTGACCTTCCCCGCCGCGGCGAGCTCGGCGGCCTTCGTACGGGAGAAGCCGAACATGCGGGAGATGGCGGCGTCGACGCGCTCGCCCTCCAGGCCGTCGGGCACGGGCAGGGTACGGATCTCGGGAATCGTGCTCACCCGTCGAGTATGCCGGACGGGGCCGACAGCCCCGTACGGAGCCTGTGGACAACCCGGGCAACCCGGGCAGCCCCTCGCGGGCTCAGTCCTTGTGGACGGTGCCGTCCGGGTCGAGGCCGCGGAAGGACAGCAGCACGATCAGGATGCCGCCGCAGACGATCGCCGAGTCGGCGAGGTTGAACACCGCGAAGTGCTTCGGCGCGATGAAGTCGACGACCGCGCCCTCGAAGACGCCCGGCGAGCGGAAGATGCGGTCGGTGAGGTTGCCGAGCGCGCCGCCGAGCAGCAGGCCGAGCGCGATCGCCCAGGGCAGGCTGTAGAGCTTGCGGGCGAGCCGGGCGATCACCACGATCACCGCCGCCGCGATCATCGTGAAGATCACGGTGAAGGCCTCGCCGAAGCCGAACGCGGCGCCCGCGTTGCGGATCGCCTCGAACTTCAGCCAGTCCCCGACGATCTCGATCGGCGCGTGGTGCTCCAGCTTGGCGACCACGATCATCTTGCTGACCAGGTCCAGGACGTACGCGAAGGCCGCGACGGCGAAGAGCACGGGGATGCGCCGCTTGCCCCGGGACCGCTCGGCAGGGGTCTCCTGCGCCTCGGCACCGTTCGTCGCCGACGTCCCGTCGGAACCGCTGGTGCCGGAACCGCCGGCCGGGGCCGCCGTCCCCTCGGCGTCGGACCGCTCGCCCGACGCGGCGTCGTCACCGGGCTGCTCCTGATCGGCCCGCGCCGCGTCCGGGGTGTCCGGCGTACCGATGATGCGCTCCGCCTCTGCCACGTGAGTCCCTCAACCTAGGTGCCTGACTGAGGACGAGGGTACGGCACGCCCCGCGCGAGGACTCGCCGGATACCGCAGGTCAGTACCGGCGCTCCTGCTTCTGCTTGCACTCGACGCACAGCGTGGCCCGCGGGAAGGCCTGCATCCGGGCCTTGCCGATGGGGTTGCCGCAGTTCTCGCACAGGCCGTAGGTGCCCGCGTCCAGCCGTTCCAGGGCTCGCTCGGTCTGGATCAGCATCTCGCGCGCGTTGGCGGCCAGCGCCATCTCGTGCTCGCGCGTGATGTTCTTGGTGCCGGTGTCCGCCTGGTCGTCGCCCGCGCCGTCACCGGAGTCACGCATGAGGCCCACCAGGGACGCCTCGGACGAGGCGATCTCCTCGCGCAGCCGCTTCCCCTCGGACAGCAGCTCGGTCCGCGCCTCCTCGACCTCCTCCGGCGTCCAGGGGTCCTCACCGGGGCGCACCGCGAGCTCGCCCGGCTCCACCGCGGCGACCCGTGCCTTGGGTACCGCGCTCTGCGCCGCCGTGGCCGTGCCAGGAGTCTTCTTCGCAACCACGTTCGTGGCTCCCGTCTGCTTCGCGGCCTGGGCCGCGCCCACTTTCTTGGACGTGCTCTTCTTGGCCGCACCCTTCGTGGAGCCGCCCTTGCCCGCACCGCCCTTCCCAACGGCACCCTTCACCCCGACTGCCGCACCCGCTGTGGCGACCTCTTCCCCGCCGGCCGCCTTCAAAGCCCCGGCCCTCTTCCCGGCCGCCTTCGCCGCGCCGGCCTTCTTCCCGGCCACCGCCTTCTCCTCCACGACCTCGACGGCCGCCCGCTTCCCGGCGGTGGTGGCCTTCCTGCCGGCCACCTTCTTCGCGGTCACCTTCTTCGCGGCGGCTTTCGTGGCGGCGGGTGTCTTCGTAGCGGAGGTCTTGGCAGGGGCTGCCTTCTTCGCAGCCGTCTTCCCCGCAGCCGTCTTCCCCGCAGCCGTCTTCCCCGCAGCCGTCTTCCCCGCAGCCGTCTTCCCCGCAGCCGTCTTCCCCGCAGCCGTCTCCGTCGTGGCCGTCTCCGTCGTGGCCGTCTCCGTCGTGGCCGTCTCCGTCGTGGCCGTCTCCGTCGTGGCCGTCTCCATCGTGGCCTTCTTGACAGCCGCAGCCGCCTTCTTGCCCGTCGCCTTCCCGGCCGCCGACTCCCGCGCGGCCCCGGCGGCAGCCGACCGCACCGCCCGCACGCTCTTCACCGGCGTCGCCGGCTCCGCCTCACGAGCCGCACGCGCCCCACGAGCCACCCCGGTACCTGCCTGGGTGCTCTTCTTCCCGTCCACATCCTTCGCCGCACCGCCGGAGGCCTTGGCACGCGTGGACCTGCCCGACGCCGACTGCTGTACGGCGGTCTTCTTACCCACCATGCCGCGGCCCCTTCACATATTGTGATCTTGCTCGCGAATCGTGCTGGGACGATAAATCGACTTGAGTCCCGCGGCAACGGGGCACGCCGCCCGATTCGCCCGCCCCGCGAGTGCCACGCGACAAGCCTGCCTGCGTTGTGCCCAGCTCCCCGCCGGGTAATCCGACGAGCTCACGGTCCCAGCATCCGAACAGGCGTACCGCTCCATTCGGGGCACCCCGCCTCCCGCACGCCCGGCGGCCCGGGCCCCGAAAAACCGGTCCCCCCGTGTCCGCGCGGCGCCGTACACTGGGCGGAGCGAAAAAGCGTGGATGGGGACGAGTAGCGCCGTACGCAGCCCAGAGCGACCCGGGGACGGTGGAAGCCCGGGGGCGAGCGCGACGTGAAGATCACCCCGGAGCCGCCGGAGGAAAGCCACGGCTGATCGGCCAAGGCGAGTAGAACCGGCATCGCGACCCCAATGAGGGGGCTCACCGGTGCGCAGGGCACCCGGGCGAGCCAAGGAGGGTGGTACCGCGGGAGCGCGCCGCACATGGCGTAGACAGGAAAGAAAGCTCTCGTCCCTCCGACGGAAGGCAGCAAGTCCGCCGGAGGAAGCTCGCTGATGACAACGCCGACGTACCGCCAGGTGCCCGCCCAGGTCGACCTGCCCGCGCTCGAGCACGCGGTGCTCGACTTCTGGCGCGAGCAGAAGATCTTCGCCAAGAGCCTGGAGCAGTCCGAGGGCCGCCCCGAGTGGGTGTTCTACGAGGGCCCGCCCACCGCCAACGGCATGCCCGGCGCCCACCACATCGAGGCCCGCGTCTTCAAGGACGTCTTCCCCCGCTTCCGCACCATGCGCGGCTACCACGTAGCCCGCAAGGCCGGCTGGGACTGCCACGGCCTCCCGGTGGAGCTCGCGGTCGAGAAGGAACTCGGCTTCAGCGGCAAGAAGGACATCGAGGCGTACGGCATCGCCGAGTTCAACGCCAGGTGCCGCGACTCCGTACTGCGCCACACCGACGCCTTCGAAGAGCTCACGACCCGCATGGGCTACTGGGTCGACCTCGAAGAGGCCTACGTCACGATGGACCCCGAGTACATCGAGTCGGTCTGGTGGTCGCTCAAGGAGATCTTCAACAAGGGCCTGCTGGTCCAGGACCACCGCGTCGCCCCCTGGTGCCCGCGCTGCGGCACCGGCCTGTCCGACCACGAGCTGGCGCAGGGCTACGAGACGGTCGTCGACCCGTCCGTGTACGTCCGTTTCCCGCTCACCTCCGGTCCGCTCGCGGGCGAGGCCGCGCTCCTGGTGTGGACGACGACCCCGTGGACGCTGGTCTCCAACACGGCCGTCGCCGCGCACCCCGAGGTCACCTACGTCGTCGCGACGAACGGCGAGGAGAAGCTCGTCGTCGCCGAGCCGCTCGTCGGCAAGGCGCTCGGCGAGGGCTTCGAGCCCACCGGCCAGACCTTCACCGGCGCCGAAATGGAGCGCTGGACCTATCAACGTCCGTTCGAGCTCGTGGAGTTCCCGAGCGTCGGCGAGGGAACCAACGGGCACAGCCCCGAAGCGGCCCACTTCGTGGTGAACGCCGACTACGTCACGACCGAGGACGGTACGGGTCTGGTCCACCAGTCCCCCGCTTTCGGCGAGGACGACCTCAGGGTCTGCCGCGCCTACGGCCTGCCGGTCGTGAACCCCGTCCGCCCCGACGGCACCTTCGAGGAGGACGTCCCGCTGGTCGGCGGCGTCTTCTTCAAGAAGGCGGACGAGGCGCTCACGGACGACCTGAACAACCGCGGCCTGCTCTTCAAGCACCTGCCGTACGAGCACAGCTACCCGCACTGCTGGCGCTGCCACACCGCGCTCCTCTACTACGCACAGCCGTCCTGGTACATCCGCACCACCGCCATCAAGGACCGCCTCCTCCAGGAGAACGAGAACACCAACTGGTTCCCGGAGAACGTCAAGAACGGCCGGTACGGCGACTGGCTCAACAACAACATCGACTGGGCCCTGTCCCGCAACCGCTACTGGGGCACCCCGCTGCCGATCTGGCGCTGCGAGGACGACCACCTCACCGTCGCCGGCTCCCGCGCGGAGCTGACCGAACTGACCGGCACCGACCAGTCCGAGCTGGACCCGCACCGCCCGTTCATCGACGACGTCACCTTCGCCTGCCCGAAGTGCCGCAAGACGGCCACGCGCGTGCCCGAGGTCATCGACGCCTGGTACGACTCGGGTTCGATGCCGTTCGCGCAGTGGGGCTACCCGTACAAGAACAAGGAACTCTTCGAGTCCCGCTACCCGGCGCAGTTCATCAGCGAGGCCATCGACCAGACCCGCGGCTGGTTCTACACGCTGATGGCGGTCGGCACCCTGGTCTTCGACAAGACGTCGTACGAGAACGTCGTGTGCCTCGGCCACATCCTCGCCGAGGACGGCCGCAAGATGTCCAAGCACCTGGGCAACATCCTGCAGCCGATCCCGCTCATGGACCAGCACGGCGCCGACGCGGTCCGCTGGTTCATGGCGGCCGGCGGCTCCCCCTGGGCGGCCCGCCGCGTCGGCCACGGCACGATCCAGGAGGTCGTCCGCAAGACGCTCCTCACCTACTGGAACACCGTCGCCTTCCAGGCCCTGTACGCACGCACGTCCGGCTGGGCCCCGTCCGAGGCGGACCCCGCCCCGGCCGACCGCCCGCTGCTGGACCGCTGGCTGCTGTCCGAACTGCACGCGCTGGCCGACCAGGTCACCCAGTCCCTGGAGGCCTACGACACCCAGCGCGCCGGCAAGCTGCTGTCGGCGTTCGTCGACGACCTTTCCAACTGGTACGTGCGTCGCTCACGGCGCCGCTTCTGGCAGGGCGACAAGGCGGCGCTGCGCACCCTGCACGAGGTCGTCGAGACGGTCACCAAGCTGATGGCCCCGCTGACCCCGTTCATCACCGAGCGGGTCTGGCAGGACATGATCGTGCCGGTCACCCCGGGCGCCCCGGAGTCGGTGCACCTGTCGGCCTGGCCCGAGGCGGACCTGTCCGCGATCGACCCGGAACTGTCGAGGCAGATGGTGCTGGTGCGTCGCCTGGTGGAGCTGGGCCGTGCCACGCGCGCGGAGTCGGGTGTGAAGACCCGCCAGCCCCTGCGGCGCGCCCTGGTCGCGGCCACCGGCTTCGCCGCCCTCTCCCCCGAACTGCACACGCAGATCACGGAGGAGCTCAACGTCGAGTCGCTGGCCTCCCTCTCCGAGGTGGGCGGCTCCCTGGTCGACACGACGGCGAAGGCCAACTTCCGCGCCCTGGGCAAGCGGTTCGGCAAGCGCGTCCAGGACGTGGCGAAGGCCGTGGCGAACGCCGACGCGGCGGCGCTGTCCCTGGCCCTGCGCGAGGGCACGGCGTCGGTGGAGGTCGACGGTGAGACGATCACCCTCGCCCCGGACGAGGTGATCATCACGGAGACCCCGCGCGAGGGTTGGTCCGTCGCCTCCGACTCGGGTGCGACCGTCGCCCTGGACCTCGAGATCACGGAGGACCTCCGTCGCGCCGGCCTCGCCCGTGACGCGATCCGCCTGATCCAGGAAGCCCGCAAGAACAGCGGCCTCGACGTCGCCGACCGCATCGCACTGCGCTGGGCCGCGACCGACCCGGCCGTCACCGAGGCACTGACCGAGCACGCGGGCCTGATCGCCGACGAGGTCCTCGCCACGGCCTTCTTGAATGAGCACAGCGCCCAGGGCGACGCGGACGACACCTACGGCACCCCGTTCACCGACGAGGGCCTGACGCTGACGTTCCGCCTGCGCAAGGCGTAGCCGGCAACACGAAGGCCCGGTCTCCCCTCGAGGAGGCCGGGCCTTCGTCGTACCTGATCGTCGCCCCTGGTCAACCGTGTTCGGACGCAACACGCGTAAAAAGGGCGAGGCCCCGGATGAAATTCCGGGGCCTCGCCCTGAACGCTGCCGACGCCTAAGGCGTACTACCAACCGTCAGTGGTACTCCAACCGTCAGTTGTCGTCCTCGTCGATCAGGAACCCACGCATCGGCGAGGGAGCCTGGCCCATCGGCGACGGACCCTGCGGCCGCACCGGCGCCATGGGCTGCGTCATCGCGGGCGTCATCTGCTGCTGACCGCCGTAGGACGGGGCGGCGGGACCCGGCGCACCACCCATGCCCTGGTTGCCGCCGTACGACGGGGCACTGGCGCCGGCCGGAGCCATGGAAGGCGCCGGGGACGGCGGCAGAGAGGCCGTGGCCGGGGTGCGCGGCGGGGCGAGCGAGTCGTCGGCCTGGGTCTCCAGCTGGCGCAGCTGGGACTCGAGGTACGACTTCAGGCGCGTACGGTACTCGCGCTCGAAGCCGCGCAGGTCCTCGACCTTGCGCTCCAGCGTGGCACGGGCGGACTCCAGGGAGCCCATGGCGACGCGGTGCTTCTCCTGTGCGTCCCGCTCCAGGGCGTCGGCCTTGGCACGGGCGTCACGCTCGAGGCCCTCGGCACGCGAACGCGCCTCGCCCACGATCTTGTTGGCTTCGGAGCGGGCCTCGGCGATCGCCTGGTCGGCGGTCTGCTGGGCCAGCGAGAGGACACGGGCGGCGCTGTCGCCACCGGGACCCTGACCGGGGCCGCCCATCGGACCGCCCATGGGGCCGCCCATCGGGCCACCCATCTGCTGCTGCATCGGGGGCTGGCCACCCATCGGGCCCTGACCCATGGGGCCCTGACCCATCGGACCCTGACCCATCGGGCCGGGACCCTGAGGACCGCCCTGACCACCGCCGGGACCGGCGGGCAGCTGCGGGGCACCGCTCGGCAGCTGGGGCGGGCCACCCATGGGGCCACCCATCTGCTGCTGCGGCGGGCCCGATATGCCGGCGGGCACAGGAGCGCCGGGACCTCGCATGCCCTGCTGAGGCATACCACCCTGCTGGCCCATACCGCCCTGCTGGGGCATACCACCTTGCTGAGGCATACCGCCCTGCTGGGGCATACCACCCTGCTGAGGCATGCCGCCCTGCTGTTGATCCTGCTCCGGGGGCTTGCGCATGTTCTGCTGGTTCTGGGCAGCAGCGCGCGTGGCCGCGGCCAGTTTGGCGCGCAGGTCCTCGTTCTCGCGGAGCAGGCGGGTCAGTTCGGCTTCGACCTCGTCGAGGAAGGCATCGACCTCATCCTCGTCATAGCCTTCTCGGAGGCGGACGGTCGTGAACTGCTTGTTCCGCACGTCCTCGGGGGTCAACGGCATCTCTTCACCTCAACGTAGTCGTCGGCATTCGGCAAGACGGTAGTTCACATCGACTCACACCTGGCTCACGATCGAGATCAGGATGTAGACGATGATCATCAGTACGAAGAAGGACAGGTCGAGCGCCACGCCCCCGAGACGCAGCGGCGGGATCACCCGCCGCAGAAGCTTGAGCGGTGGGTCGGTGACAGTGTAGGTGGCCTCCAGAACGACCACCATCGCCTTGCCGGGTTGCCACGAACGGGCGAACTGGAAGACGTAGTCCATGACCAACCGGAAGATGAGCACGATGAGGAACACCATCAGCGCGATGTAGATGACATCCAGGACCACGCTCATGATCGGTGTTTCCCTCTCCCCTGCTCACGTACTGCCGTCTTGCTGCCGTGTACTGCTGTTTCCAGTCGTGCGTCTCAGCTCTGGTTGAAGAACCCGCCCTCTGCGATGCGGGCCTTGTCCTCCGCCGTGACATCGACGTTAGCAGGCGACAACAGGAACACCTTCTGCGTCACCCGCTCGATACTGCCGTGAAGACCAAACACCAAACCGGCCGCAAAGTCGACAAGTCGCTTCGCATCTGTGTCGTCCATCTCAGTCAGATTCATGATCACCGGCGTGCCTTCACGGAAGTGTTCCCCGATGGTACGGGCCTCGTTGTAGGTCCGGGGGTGAAGTGTGGTGATCCGGTACGGCTCTCGTTCCGACACGACCTTGGGCATGATCACCGGTGCGTTCTTCTCCAGGCTTGCGCGTTCTTGTGTGATGGATGCCACGGGCGCGATGCGCACCGGGCGCCCGGATTCCGCGGCGAGCGAAGCGGAATGGGGCACCGGGTCGCGCGGCATCGAAGGCTGTACCACTCGCACCGGTTCGTCCCTTTGGGACTGGTGTGCACTGTGCGACTGGTGAGACGGCTCATGCCGTCGGTGGTCCCGCTCGAGTTCCGGGTCCAGTTCGGGTTCGAAGTCGTCGTCCGGGTCAAAACCTCGGCCGTCGTACCCATCGTCCTCCACGAGGCCGAGGTAGACCGCCATCTTGCGCATCGCGCCGGCCATGCTCTTGGTCCTCCGCTCTGTGGTGGATCGGCTGACGACTACCAAGTCCCGCGATCCACGTGGCCCTTAAGTCCGCCTTTCGACGGTAATGACCATATTTTCTGCTGTGGTCCGACTTCTTGGCGACGTTACCCGAGCCTGGGGCGGACTCCGAGTACCGCGGTGCCGATGCGCACATGTGTCGCTCCGGCCGCCACAGCCTGCTCGAGGTCCGCACTCATCCCTGCCGACACCATGTTCGCAGCCGGATGGGTCCGGCGCAGGTCGGTCGACAAATCCACCAGTCGCTCGAAGGCCGCCTGTTGGCGTCCCGCGTACTCACCGGTGAGGGGCGCGACCGTCATCAGTCCGTCGAGCCGCAACCCCGGAGCCCCGGCCACGAGGTCGGCCAACTCCGCGATGCCGCCGGGCGCCACGCCACCCCGCTCACCCCGCGCGCTCTCGCCGGCGTCGAGTGCGACCTGGAGGAGGCAGCCGACCTCGCGCCCGACCCGTACGGCCTCCTTCGACAGGGCCGTCACCAGCTTGGAGCGATCGACGGACTGCACGACATCCGCATAACCGACCACGGATCGCACCTTGTTGGTCTGCAACTGGCCGACGAAATGCCAGGCAAGGGGCAGATCCGAGCATGCGGCGGCCTTCGGCGCCGCGTCCTGGTCGCGGTTCTCGGCGACGTGCCGCACACCGAGTTCGGACAGGGCCCGCACATCGCTCGCCGGGTAGGTCTTGGTGACCACGATGAGGGTCACTTCTTCTCGCTTGCGACCGGCGGCCGCGCACGCGGCGGCGATCCGCTGCTCGACTTGCGCCAGGTTTCCGGCGAGTTCGCCCTTACGGTCCGTCATGTCCCATCAGCCCAGCCAGACATATCCCGCGAGTCGCCCCGTGGCGCGGTCGCGGCGGTAGGAGAAGTGATCATCCGACTCCAGTGTGCACACCGGCGACTGCTCCCGGTCGCGCACCCCGAGCCGGTCGAGCTGCGCGTGCACTCCGGCGGCGACGTCCACGGCGGGCGTGCCCCGCCTCGTCACGGCGTGCGCCGCCGGTTCGACGGCGACGACCTCGGCGCGCATCGCCTCCGGCACCTCGTAGCACCGGCCGCAGACGGCGGGTCCGGTGCGGGCGACGATCCGGGACGGGTCGGCGCCGAGCTTCACCATGGCCCGTACGGCGGCGGGGACGACCCCGGCGACCATGCCGGGCCGGCCGGCGTGGGCCGCGGAGACCACTTCGGCGACCGGGTCGGCCAGCAGGACCGGCACGCAGTCGGCGGTGAGCACGGCGAGGGCGAGTCCGCGCGTGGCCGTCACCAGTGCGTCGACCTGGGGAACAGGATCGGTGCTCCACGGCCCGTCGACCTCGGCGACGTCGTTGCCGTGCACCTGGTTCATCCAGACGACCAGGGTGGGGTCGAGGCCGAGCGACTTCGCGGCCAGTTCCCGGTTGTTCCTTACGGCTTCGGGGTCGTCGCCGACCGCGCCGCCGAGGTTGAGCTCCGCAAACGGAGCGGCGCTCACCCCGCCCCACCGGTCGGTGAAGGCGAAGTGCGCGCCGCTCGCGCTTTCGCGCTGTCCTATCACTTCAGGAAGTCCGGTACGTCCAGCTCCTCGGCCGCGCTGTCATAGGTCCGCGACGGCGGGACCGGCGGGCCGGCCGGGATGTCGGCCACCGGCTCCGGCGCGGGCTCCGGCTCCTCCTTCGGGGTCACGCTGCCGAGCGAGCCGAAGGTCGGGCGGCTCTCGGGCTGCCGGACCGGAGTGGGCTCCTCGCGGCGGGCCGAGGCGGAGGACGAGCCGAGGACGTTGTCCCGCTTGGCGGGCGGCTGGCCCCCGTCGAAGCCGGCCGCGATCACGGTGACCCGGACCTCGTCGCCGAGGGCGTCGTCGATGACCGCGCCGAAGATGATGTTGGCCTCGGGGTGGGCGGCCTCGCTGACCAGCTGGGCGGCCTCGTTGATCTCGAACAGGCCGAGGTCGGAACCGCCGGAGATGGAGAGCAGCACGCCCCGGGCGCCGTCGATGGACGCCTCGAGCAGGGGCGAGGAGATCGCCATCTCGGCCGCGGCCACCGCGCGGTCGTCGCCGCGGGCCGAGCCGATGCCCATGAGGGCCGAACCGGCCTCGGACATGACCGACTTGACGTCGGCGAAGTCGAGGTTGATCAGACCGGGCGTGGTGATCAGGTCGGTGATGCCCTGGACACCGGAGAGCAGAACCTGGTCGGCCGACTTGAAGGCGTCGAGGACGGAGACCTGGCGGTCCGAGATCGACAGCAGCCGGTCGTTGGGGATGACGATGAGGGTGTCGACCTCTTCGCGGAGCTCGGCGATGCCGTCCTCGGCCTGGTTCGCGCGCCGCCGTCCCTCGAAGGTGAACGGGCGCGTGACCACGCCGATGGTGAGGGCGCCGAGGGAGCGGGCGATGTTCGCCACCACGGGGGCGCCGCCGGTGCCGGTGCCGCCGCCTTCACCGGCCGTCACGAAGACCATGTCGGCCCCCTTGAGGACCTCCTCGATCTCCTCGCGGTGGTCCTCGGCGGCCTTGCGGCCCACGGCCGGGTTGGCTCCGGCGCCGAGTCCGCGGGTGAGTTCACGGCCGACGTCGAGCTTGACGTCGGCGTCGCTCATCAACAGCGCCTGCGCGTCGGTGTTGATGGCGATGAACTCGACGCCCTTGAGACCGACCTCGATCATCCGGTTGATGGCATTGACACCACCGCCGCCGACACCGATGACTTTGATGACTGCGAGGTAGTTCTGCGGTGCTGCCACGTCGAAGGCCTCTCGCCTCGAGTTACGGGTCGTCGGATCACAAGAACGCGCTGCGCTTCGCGATGCGACGACTGATGCCGAATGGGACGGTCCGTAGCGCCGACCCGAACCCTAACGCTGAAGTTTAGGGTTACCAGTGTGTCTGTTCCCTGGAGTCTTCTGAACGGACACTAAGTCGACAAGTGGCGCCCGTTCAACGAACACGCCGAACCTCCCGTTTTTCTTTTCACCCTATGTGATCAGCCGTGTCACTGCCCAACCAGGGTGCTGGCCTGCGCGGATGTGCGTCAACTTCCCGATGACGCCGGGGCGGTGGGAACGCTGACGTCGAAGTGTTGCGCATCCGGGGCGGCTTTCATGAGAGCGCTGAGCGTACGGGCCTTGGTGGCACCTTTCTCGCCGCTTCCCCAGTCGACGGTCCGCCCGCCGCTCAACTCCAGCGAGATGTCGTCGTAGGAGCGCACCTTGACGGCCCCGGCCTCCCGCGCGACGGCGGCCGGAAGGGCGCCGGCGACCCGGACGGCCTCGCGCACCAGCCGGTCCTCGCCGAAGCGCCGCAGACTCGCGGTGGCCGAGCCCGACGAGGAGATGGCCAATTCCAACGCGGGCACGCCTTTCGGGGCCTCGGAAACCGTGGCGAAACGGACACCTTCATCGTCCACTTCGATGAACTTTTCGCCTTTTCGGACAATCAGAACCGGAGTGCGCTCGACCACTTTCAGTCCGATTCCATGAGGCCAGGAACGGGTCACGTCAATGGTGTCAATTCGGGGCAATTTCTGGCGCAACCGGGCCTCGATCGCCTCGAGGTCGACGGAAATCAACGGTTCCCCGACCGGGACGTCGGCGGCCTCACGCACCTGCGCCGGGGTCAGGACGCGCGTACCGGAGATGGACACCCGCTCCACGCGCAGCCACTGCGAGCCGTACAACACCCAGACGCTGCCCGCACCCAGGAGGACGAGCGCGATCGCGAAGATGATGATCGTACGAAGCCGGCGCGGCCGGAACCTTCGGACGAGGGGCGGGCCGGACGACTTCTGCTGACGGTCCCCGCGTTCCGCAGTCGTCGGTCCGGCCACGTTCCCAGCCCTTTCGTCACACGTGCCTAACGGCGCGAGGCGATCGCCTCGTACACCATGCCGACGAGCAGGTCGTCGGCGTCCCGGCGGCCGAACTCACCGGCGGCGCGGGACATCTCGTACAGCCGGTGCGGGTCGGCGAGCACCGGCAGGACGTTCCCCCGCACCCAGTCGGGCGTCAGTTCCGCGTCGTCGACGAGGAGGCCGCCGCCGGCCTTCACCACCGGCTGGGCGTTGAGCCGCTGCTCGCCGTTGCCGATGGGCAGCGGAACGTAGGCGGCCGGGAGCCCGACGGCGGAGAGTTCGGCGACGGTCATCGCGCCCGCGCGGCAGAGCATCATGTCGGCCGCGGCGTACGCGAGGTCCATCCGGTCCAGATACGGTACCGGGAGGTAAGGGGGCATTCCCGGCATCTGCTGGACGTGTGGCAGTTCGTTCTTCGGGCCGACCGCATGCAGGATCTGGATCCCGGCCTGCTGGAGCCAGGGGGCGACCTGCTGGACCACCTCGTTGAGGCGGCGGGCGCCCTGGGAGCCGCCGGAGACGAGCAGCGTGGGCAGGTTCGGGTCGAGCCCGAACATCGCGCGGGCCTCGGGGCGGGCGGCGGCCCGGTCGAGCGTGGCGATGGAGCGGCGCAGCGGGATGCCGATGTAGCGGGCGTCACGCAGCTTGCTGTCGGGGGTGGAGACGGCGACCCGGGCGGCGTACCGCGAGCCGATCTTGTTGGCGAGGCCGGGGCGGGCGTTCGCCTCGTGGATCACGATGGGCACACCGAGGCGCTTGGCGGCGAGGTAGCCGGGCAGGGCCACGTACCCGCCGAAGCCGACGACGGCGTCTGCCTTGGTGCGCTCCAGGATCTGCTCGGCGGCCTTGATCGTGCCGCGCAGCCGACCCGGGACGGTGATGAGCTCAGGGGTGGGTTTGCGCGGCAGCGGTACCGCGGGGATCAGCGCGAGCTCGTATCCCCGCTCCGGTACGAGCCGGGTCTCCAGGCCACGCTCCGTGCCCAGGGCTGTGATCCCCACGGTCGGATCCTGCCTGCGCAGGGCGTCCGCGAGGGCGAGCGCGGGCTCGATGTGGCCGGCGGTCCCCCCACCGGCGAGTACGACATGCACCGAAATTCACCGCTCTCCGGACGTGCGCGCCGCCGAGGCACGCCGTCGCATCGTGTTCCATCTCCGAGGCCCCCGGCCGAGCCCGGGGCCTCCCGCCCGCTTTCTACCAAAGCGAGGTTGCCGCATCGCTAGCGCCGCCCGCGCAGCGGGTTCGTCGCGCGCGAAGGCGATCAGCAACCCGATGGCGAACATGGTCGGCAGCAGGGCGGACCCTCCGTAGGAGAACAGCGGGAGGGGGACGCCGGCGATCGGCAGCAGGCCGAGCACCGCACCGACGTTGATCACGGCCTGGGCCGTGATCCAGGTGGTCACGCCTCCCGCGGCATACCTCACGAAGGGGTCCTCCGTGCGTCCGGCCACGCGGATACCCGCATAGCCTAGAGCCGCGAACAGGGCGAGCACCGACAGCGTCCCCGCGAGGCCCAGTTCCTCGCCGGTGACGGCGAAGATGAAGTCGGTGTGGGCTTCAGGGAGTTGGCCCCATTTTTCCACACTCGCGCCGAGCCCCGAACCGAAGATTCCGCCGGAGGCGAGGGCGTAGATGCCGTGCACGGCCTGCCAGCAGTCGGCGCCGCCCGAGCGGGGCTCGGTGGCGCCGATGCAGGCGAGCCGTGCCATGCGGTTCGGGCTGGTCTTGATGAGGATCACGCCGATCAGGGCGGCGACGGACAGCACACCGGCGAACAGCCTGGTCGGGGCGCCGACCAGCCACAGCAGGCCGAACAGGATCGCCGTCAGGATGATCGCCGTTCCCATGTCGCCGCCGAGCATGATCAGCCCGAGCAGCAGGAAGGCGACCGGTACGAGCGGCACCAGCATGTGCTTCCACTGGGTCAGCAGCTTCTTGTCCTGCTTGCGGGCGAGCAGGTCGGCGCCCCACAGCACGAGCGCGAGCTTGCCGAACTCGCTGGGCTGGATCTGGAAGGAGCCGCCGAGCGAGATCCAGTTCTGGTTGCCGTTGACGGCCATCCCTATCCCGGGCACCTGCACCAGGGCCATCAGGAAGACGGCTCCGGCGAGGATCGGGTAGGCCAGCGCCCGGTGCAGCTTCACCGGCATCCGGGAGGCGGTCAGCAGCAGTGCGGTGCCGATGGCGGCGGCCAGGAACTGCTTGCGGAAGAAGAAGGAACCCGGCAGCGACATCTGCAGCGCGGTGATCTGGGAGGCCGAGTAGACCATCACCAGACCGAGCCCGGTGATCAGCAGACTGCCGCCGAGGATCAGGTAGTACGCGGTCAGCGGCCGGTCCCAGGCCTTCCGCGCGCGCGTGTAGAAGGTGCGCAGGGGGTTCTCGCGCGGTGCGCGGGGGGCGGGGGGCCTGGTGACGCGCCGCTGCGCGGGCGGCCGCCCGGTACGGCTACCGGGCATCAGCGGCTCCCGCGCAGCGGTGCACCCGGCCGGGGAGAGGCCGGCACATCCCCGCGTCACCGGCGGACACCCGCCGATCACACCCGGGCCACATCCGAGTCACGCGTCCCTCCAAGGGTCCCGATGCACCCGCCGTGGCCAAGCCCCGCCGTCAGGTGCCCGCGCCGAGTTCGCGAACCGCTTCCGCGAACGCGTCACCGCGCTTGTTGTAGTTGGTGAACATGTCCATGGAGGCGCAGGCGGGGGCGAGGAGCACCGTGTCGCCCGCGACCGCGAGCCGCTTCGCCTCCTGGACGGCCTGGAGCATCGCCCCAGTGTCGGTCCGGTCGAGGTCGACGACGGGTACCTCGGGGGCGTGTCGCGCGAGGGCTTCACGGATGAGCGCGCGGTCGGCGCCGATGAGGACGACCCCGCGCAGCCGCTTCGCCGACCCCGCGACCAGTTCGTCGAAGTTCGCGCCCTTGGCGAGGCCGCCCGCGATCCACACGATCGACTCGTACGCCGCCAACGAGGCTTCCGCCGCGTGGGTGTTGGTGGCCTTGGAGTCGTCGACGTAGGAGACGCCGTCCACGTCGGCCACGTGTGCGATGCGGTGGGCGTCCGGGGTGAAGGCCCGCAGGCCGTCCCGTACGGCCTTGGCGGGCACTCCGAAGGCCCGGGCGAGAGCCGCGGCGGCGAGGGCGTTGGCGATGTTGTGCGGGGCGGGCGGGTTGACGTCGGAGACCTCCGCCAGCTCCTGGGCGTTCTTCTGCCGGTTCTCGACGAAGGCGCGGTCGACCAGGATGCCCTCCACGACGCCGAGTTGGGAGGGGCCCGGGGTGCCGAGGGTGAAGCCGACGGCCCGGCAGCCCTCCTCGACGTCCGCCTCGCGCACCAGGTCCTCGGTGGCCTTGTCGGCGGCGTTGTAGACGCAGGCGACCCGGTTGCCCTCGTAGATACGGCCCTTGTCGGCCGCGTACGCCTCCATGGAGCCGTGCCAGTCGAGGTGGTCGGGGGCGAGGTTGAGGACGGCGGCCGAGTGGGCGCGCAGGGAGGGCGCCCAGTGGAGCTGGTAGCTGGAGAGCTCCACCGCCAGGACGTCGTACTGCTCCTCGCCGAGGACCACGTCGAGCAGCGAGACGCCGATGTTGCCGACGGCGGCCGTGCGCAGGCCCGCCGCCTTCAGGATGGAGGCGAGCATCTGGACGGTGGTGGTCTTGCCGTTGGTGCCGGTGACGGCCAGCCAGGGTGCGGCGTCGGGGCCCCGCAGCCGCCAGGCCAGCTCGACATCGCCCCAGACCGGCACGCCGGCGTCGCGCGCCGCCGCGAACAGCGGCTTGTCCGGCTTCCAGCCGGGCGCTGTGACGATCAGCTCGGTTCCCTCGGGCAGGGTCGCCCCGTCACCGAGGCGCACGGTGACACCGAGCGCCTGAAGTTCGGCGGCCTGCTCCCGCGCGCGGGCGTCGTCGCCGTCGTTGACGACGGTGACCTTCGCGCCGAGCCCGTGCAGCACCTTGGCCGCCGGGATGCCGGAGACGCCGAGCCCGGCGACGGTGACGTTCTTTCCCTGCCAGTCGGTCACTTGTCCGCTGCCCATCCCGCGTAGAAGAGGCCCAGTCCGACAATCACACAGATGCCCTGGATGATCCAGAAGCGGACCACCACAAGGACTTCGGACCAGCCCTTGAGTTCGAAGTGATGTTGAAGTGGCGCCATGCGGAAGACGCGCTTGCCGGTCAGGCGGAAGGAGCCGACCTGGATGACCACCGACATGGTGATGAGCACGAACAGGCCGCCGAGCAGTGCGAGCAGCAGCTCGGTGCGGGAGCAGATCGCGAGGCCGGCGAGCACACCGCCGAGCGCCAGCGAACCGGTGTCACCCATGAAGATCTTGGCGGGCGAGGTGTTCCACCACAGGAAGCCGAGGCAGGCGCCCATCAGCGCGGCGGAGACGACCGCGAGGTCGAGTGGGTCGCGCACCTCGTAGCAGGCGTTCGGGTTGGTCAGGGTCTCGCCGTTGGCGCAGGACTCCTGGTACTGCCAGACGCCGATGAAGGTGTAGGCGCCGAAGACCAGCACGGAGGCGCCGGTGGCGAGGCCGTCCAGACCGTCCGTCAGGTTCACGCCGTTCGACATCGCGAGGATCATGAACAGCGCCCAGACGACGAACAGCACGGGGCCGATCGTCCAGCCGAAGTCCGTGATGAACGACAGCTTCGTCGAGGCCGGGGTGTTGCCGCGGGAGTCCGCGAACTGCAGCGAGAGCACCGCGAAGGCGATACCGCCGAGCAGCTGGCCGGCCATCTTCGCCTTGGCCCGCAGACCCAGCGAACGCCGCTTGACGATTTTGATGTAGTCGTCGAGGAAGCCGACCAGCCCCATGCCGACCATCAGGCCGAGCACCAGCACACCTGAATAGGTCACCGGCTTGCCCGTGATCACCTTGGACAGGAAGTACGCGGCGACCGTCGCCAGGATGAAGGCGATACCACCCATGGTCGGCGTACCGCGCTTGCTGGCGTGCTCGCGCGGGCCGTCGTCGCGGATGTACTGGCCGTACCCCTTGCGGGCCAGGAGCTTGATCAGCAGCGGGGTGCCGATCAAGGTCAGGAACAGGCCAATGACTCCTGCGAACAGGATCTGCTTCATCATCGGGCGGCAACCTCACCCTCGGCACCGGTCTCGATGAGCGCCTGCGCCACGCTCTCGAGCCCGACCGAACGGGACGCCTTCACGAGTACGACGTCTCCCGGGCGCAACTCGCTGCGCAACAGGTCGACCGCCGCCTGTGCGTCGGACACGTGCACCGACTCCTCACCCCACGAACCCTCGTTATATGCGCCCAGTTGCAGCCAGGAGGCTTCGATTCCCCCGACCGCGACGAGCTTGCTGACGTTGAGTCGGACGGCGAGCCGTCCGACCGCGTCGTGCTCGGCGAGCGCCTCGTCCCCGAGCTCGGCCATCTTGCCGAGCACCGCCCAGGTCCGACCCCCCTGTGCCCGTGAGGCTCCGCCCATCGCTGCAAGCGCACGCAGGGCCGCTCGCATGGACTCAGGGTTCGCGTTGTAGGCGTCGTTGACGATCGTCACGCCGTCCGGGCGCTCGGTGACCTCCATCCGCCAGCGGGAGAGGGAGCCCGCCTGGGAAAGCGCGGTGGCGATCTCTTCCGCGGACATGCCCAGCTCATGGGCGACGGCGGCCGCGGCGAGCGCGTTCGACACGTGGTGCTCACCGTACAGGCGCATGGTCACATCACTGCACCCGGAGGGTGTGTGAAGGCTGAAGGCGGGCTGTCCGCTGTCCGTGAGTCGCACGTTCTCGGCGCGTACGTCCGCTTCGCCGGACTCTCCGAAAAGGATCACCTTCGCCTTGGTACGGGAGGCCATGGCCCGGACCAACGGATCGTCGGCGTTGAGGATCGCGGCACCGCCCTCCTCCGCCGCGGGAAGGGCCTCCACGAGTTCGCCCTTCGCCTGTGCGATCTGCTCGCGTCCGCCGAACTCGCCGATGTGGGCGGTGCCGACGTTGAGCACGAGGCCGATCTTCGGGGGCGTCAGACCGGTGAGGTAGCGGATGTGGCCGACGCCGCGCGCGCCCATCTCCAGGACGAGGAACCGGGTCTCCTCGGTGGCGCTGAGCGCGGTCAGCGGCAGCCCGATCTCGTTGTTGAACGATCCGGGCGTCCACACCGTCGGCCCCTTGCGCTGGAGCACCTGCGCGATGAGGTCCTTGGTGCTGGTCTTGCCCGCCGAGCCGGTGAGAGCCACGAGGGTCGTGCCGAGTCGGTGCACGACGTGCCGGGCGAGGGCGCCGAGGGCCGTCTGGACGTCCTCGACGACGATCGCGGGCACGCCGACGGGGCGCGACGCCAGAACGGCTGCCGCGCCCGCCTGGACCACTGCCGGTGCGTAGTCGTGGCCGTCGACGCGCTCGCCGACGAAGGCGGCGAACAGGCTGCCGGGCACCACCTCACGGGAGTCCCGGACCACCGGCCCGGTGACCTGCACCGACGGATCCGGTATGTCGTGCGTCTGCCCGCCGACGGCTGCTGCGATCTCGGCGAGAGAGAGGGCGATCACAAGTTCATCCCTGGGTCTTCTGGATAGCTTCGCGAAGCACCTGGCGGTCGTCGAAGGGACGCACCACCCCGGCGATGTCCTGGCCCTGCTCGTGGCCCTTGCCCGCGATCAGCACGGTGTCCCCGGGCTGTGCGCGGGCGACGACGGCTTCGATCGCCGCGGCCCGGTCCTCGAACAGCAGCACCTCGCCGCGCTCGTGCGAGGGCACGGACGCCGCGCCCTCCAGCATCGTGGCGAGGATCGCCAGGGGGTCCTCGGAGCGGGGGTTGTCCGCGGTCAGTACGGCTGTGTCGGCGAGGCGCGCCGCGGCGGCGCCCATCGGGCCGCGCTTGGTCCGGTCGCGGTCGCCGCCGCAGCCGACCACGATGTGCACCTGGCCCTTGGTGACCTTGCGCAGGGCGCGCAGCACCGACTCGACGGCGTCCGTCTTGTGGGCGTAGTCGACGACCGCGAGGTACGGCTGCCCGGCGTCCACGCGCTCCAGCCGCCCGGGCACACCCGGCACGGCGGCGACGCCGTCGGCTGCGGTCTGCGGGTCGAGGCCGGCGCAGGCGAGGGCGACGACGGCGGCGAGGCTGTTGGCCACGTTGAAGGGGCCCGCCAGCGGCGACTTGGCGGTGACGCGCCGGCCGTCGGGCACGACGATCGTGAAGGTCGAGTCCAGCGGGCCGACCTCGACGTCCTCGGCGCGCCAGTCGGCGTCGGGGTGGCCCTCGGCGGAGAAGGTGACGACGGGGACGGTGGCCTCCTCGGCGAGGCGCCGGCCGTACTCGTCGTCGAGGTTGACCACGCCGAGTTTGCTGCGTTTCGGCGTGAACAGCTGCGCCTTGGCCTGGAAGTAGTCCTCCATGCCGGAGTGGAACTCCATGTGTTCCGGGCTGAGGTTGTTGAAGACTGCGATGTCGAAGACACAGCCGTCGACCCGGCCGAGGACCAGGGCGTGGCTGGAGACCTCCATCGCGACCGCCTCGACGCCGCGCTCCCGCATGACCGCGAACAGGGCCTGCAGGTCGGTGGCTTCGGGGGTGGTGCGCTCGGACTTGATGCGTTCGTCGCCGATGCGCATCTCGACCGTGCCGATCAGCCCGGTGGCACGGTTGCCCGCTCGCAGGCCGCCCTCGACGAGGTAGGCGGTGGTGGTCTTGCCGGAGGTGCCGGTGATGCCGATCTGCAGCAGGTCCCGGCCGGGGTGGCCGTAGATCGTGGCCGCCAGTGCGCCCATCCGTGCGCGCGGGTCGTCCGCGACCAGGACCGGCAGGCCGGTGGCCGCGGCGCGCTCGGCGCCCGTCGGGTCGGTCAGCACGGCGACGGCGCCCAGGCCCGCGGCCTGGGTGACGAAGTCGGCGCCGTGCAGGCGGGCGCCCGGCAGGGCGGCGTACAGGTCGCCGGGGCGGACCGCGCGCGAGTCATGGGTGATGCCCGTGACCTCGGCGGCACTCTCCGGCGGCTCGGCACCCAGCTGATCGGCGAGCTCCGCGAGGGGTGCGGCGGAGATCTGGACCGGCCTGGGCGGTCCCGGATATGTCACGGGGTGGCCCTTCTGGGTGATTTGGGACTGATCAGCGTGTGGCACGGCGGTGAGCGTACCGGGCGCACCCGCTCCGGAGCGAAGCGAGGGCGTGGGTGAGGGGATGGGCGAGGGGGTGGGCGGGGTGCGGTCCCCGGGATCGGGAGTGATCATGGTCACGGATCGTTCCTGGCTGGTTGCGCCGATCAGGGTCGGTAGGTGACGGGCAGCTTGGCGGCCTTCGCTCCCGTGGGCGGGATCTGGAGCGACTTCAGCGCGAACTCCATCACCTGCTTGTAGACGGGGCCACAGATCTGGCCACCGAAGTAGCTGCCCTTGGTCGCGTTCTGGATGGCGCAGTAGACGGTGATGCGGGGCTTGTCGGCGGGGGCGAATCCGGCGAACGAAGAGGTGTAGCCGTGGTACTTGCCGGTGGCCGGATCCACGCGGTTGGCCGTGCCGGTCTTGCCCGCCACCCGGTAGCCGGGGATGCGCGCCTTGGTCCCCGTGCCTTCCTCGTCGTCCACCACCGACTCCAGCATCTGGGCGAGGGTCTTCGCCGTCTTCGCGCTGACGACCCTTGTCTTCTTGGGCTTCGGGGCGGGTTCAAAACGTCCGTCGGGTCCCTTCGTGCCGCGCACGAGCGTCGGTTCGACGCGTACGCCGCCGTTGGCGATCGTCGAGTAGACCGACGCCGCCTGCATCGCGTTCATGGACACGCCCTGGCCGAAAGGAATCGTGTACTGCTGCGAGGTCGACCACTTGTCCGCCGGCGCCAGGATGCCCTTGGTCTCGCCGGGGAAGTCGAGTCCGGTGTAGGCGCCGATGCCGAACTTGCGGAGGTAGGACGAGAGGACCTGGTTGGCCTCGGCCTGCGTCTTGCCGAGCTGGCCGGTCGCCAGGATGGTGCCGATGTTGCTGGACTTGGCGAGCACGCCGTTGAGGGTGAGATACCAGGTCGGGTGGTCGATGTCGTCCTTGAACAGCCGGTCGCCGCGGTGCAGCCGGTTGGGCAC
Organism: Streptomyces sp. NPDC002888; assembly: GCF_042888465.1. NCBI lineage: Bacteria > Bacillati > Actinomycetota > Actinomycetes > Kitasatosporales > Streptomycetaceae > Streptomyces > Streptomyces sp. NPDC002888. The sequence goes on from NZ_JBIAPU010000007.1 coordinate 337,558, forward strand.
GACGACGTGCGTCTGTGGCGTGGCGGCGTTCTCCTCCAGCACTGCGGCCATGGACATGACCTTGGCGGTGGAGCCGGGCTCGTAGGCGTCCTGGAGGGCCGCGTTGCCCATGGCGGCCGAGTTGGCCTGGGAGAGGTCGTTGGGGTCGAAGCCGGGCGAGTTGGCCATGGCGAGGACCTCACCGGTCCGGGCGTCCTGGACGATCACGTAGCCACGGTCCGCCGCGGACTCCTTCACCTGCTGGGTGATGGCGTTCTGCGCGGCCCACTGGATGTCGCGGTCGATGGTCAGCTCGACGTCGGCCCCGGGCACGGCGGGCGTCTCGGTGGAGCCCGCGGTGGGGACCTGGCGGCCGCCGGACTGGGCGTAGCGGATCTTGCCGTCCTTGCCGGCGAGGAGGCCGTTCAGCTGCTGCTCGACACCGCCGCCGCCCTTGCCCTCGTCGTTGACCCACCCCAGTATCCCGGCGGCGAGGTCGCCGTTGGGGTAGACGCGTTTGCTGCTGGACACCGCGAAGACGCCCGAGAGGACGTTGGCGGTGGAGGGGTCGGTCTTGCCCTTGGCGACGAGCGCGGTCCGCAGGTCCTTGATCTGCTTCCAGACCTGGGGGGTCTGCCGGCGGGCGAGCATGACGTACTGCCCCTTCGCCTTCAGCTTCGTGATCAGCGTCTCCTGGTCCTGGCCGAGGATCGGCGCCAGCAGCGCGGCCGCCTGCTCAGGTCCGTCGCCGACCTTCAGCTGCTTGCTGGTGAACATCGTGGGGTCGGCCGTGATGTCGTAGGCGTCGACGCTGGTGGCGAGGGCCACGCCGGAGCGGTCGGTGATGCCGCCGCGCTCGGCGGCCAGGACGTAGCCGACGTAGCGGTTGCGCTCGGCCTTGGCGGCGTACGTGCTCGCGTCGACCGCCTGGACCTGCAGCAGCCGTACGACGAAGGCGATCATCACCAGGGCCAGTGCCAGGCCGACCAGGCGCAGCCGGGGGCGGGGGCTGCCCAGCCGGATGATGCGCGGGGCCCCGGGGCGGGGCGGGGCCGGGCGGCGGGCCGGGCGGGCGCCGGGGCCGGGGCGCCGCTGATTGCCGGGTCGGGCGGGCCGGGCGGGGCCGGGCACGCGGCGGCGCGGCGGTTCCCTGTCGGACACTTCCGTCACCTGCCGGGGGTCGTGGTGGGTGTGGAGGGCTGCGCGGGGGCGGGGGCGGCCGCGGGGGGCGCGGTCAGTGCCTCGGGGGCGAGGACCAGCGGGGCGCCCATGGACGTCTGCCCACCGCCGGAGGCCGGGGCGGGGCTGGGGACGCCCTTGACGGTGCCGTCGCGGTCGAGGAAGGCGGGGTCGCCGCCGGGCACCATGCCGAGCTCGCGGGCGCGCCGCTGGAGGGCGTCGGGGGCGGAGTAGGCGTCGATGTCCCGCTGGAGGGCCTGTTCCTCGTCGGTGAGGTTCTTGGTGTCCCGCTGCAGGTCGTCCATCTTGAACGCGCCTTCGCTGAGCGCGGAGTTCAGCACCAGCAGTCCGATGAGGCCGCCGCCGAGGAGCAGGACGACGAGGAGGACGAAGGGCGTGCGGGCCGCCTGGCCGGAACTCGTCGCGCCGGGGAAGAGCCGGGCGAGCCGGGCAGCCCTCCCTCTCAGTTCGGGTTTCCTACTCACCCGCCCTCCCCTGAGTTCGAGTTTCCAACCCGGCCGCCCGCCCCATGGCCTGCGTCACTCCACGTCCTCCCTGATGCGCTGGGCCCCGCGCAGCCGCGCCGGGGCCGCCCGCCGGTTCTCGGCGACCTCTTCCTCGGTGGGAAGTTCGGCACCGCGCGTGAGCAGCTTGAGCCGGGGCTGGTAGCGCTCGGGGACCACCGGCAGGCCGGGCGGGGCGGTGGAGGCGGCGCCGGCCGCGAAGACCTGCTTGACCAGCCGGTCCTCCAGCGAGTGGTACGACAGCACGGCGATCCGCCCGCCGACGTCGAGCGTCTTCACGGCGGCCGGGATCGCACGCTCCAGGACGGTCAGCTCCCCGTTGACCTCGATGCGCAGTGCCTGGAAGGTGCGCTTGGCGGGGTTGCCGCCGGTGCGCTTGGCGGCCTGCGGGAGAGCGTCCCGGATCAGCTCGACGAGCCGCGCGCTGTTGCTGAACGGCTCCTTCTCGCGCTCGCGCACGACTGCGCCGACGATCCGCTTGGCCTGCTTCTCCTCGCCGTAGGCGCGCAGGATCCGCACGAGTTCGCCGGGCGGGTAGGTGTTGAGGACCTCGGCCGCGCTCGCGCCGGTCGTCTGGTCCATGCGCATGTCGAGGGGGGCGTCCTGGGCGTAGGCGAAGCCGCGGTCGGCCTCGTCGAGCTGCATCGAGGAGACGCCGAGGTCGAAGAGGACGCCCTGCACGCGCGCGATGCCGAGCCGGTCGAGCACGTCGGGCAGCTCGTCGTAGACCGCGTGCACGAGGGTGGCGCGCTCCCCGTACGGCGCCAGCCGCTCGCCGGACAGGCGCAGGGCCTCCTTGTCGCGGTCCAGGGCGACGAGCCGGGCCTCGGGAAACCGCTCCAGCAGGGCCTCGCTGTGGCCGCCGAGGCCGAGGGTGCAGTCGACGACCACCGCTCCCGGGCCCTCCAGCGCGGGTGCCAGCAGGTCCAGGCACCGCTGGAGCATCACCGGGACGTGTCGACTCTGGCTCAAGGGGCCCTCTCAGGTCCGGCGCGGGCCGTACGCGAGGCCGAGCCGTCCGTACGCGCCGCGCACGTGGGGGAGATCTCCGGCGGGCTCGCCGGATCCCGGGGGATTCAGTCCAGCAGGGAGGGCCTCGCCTCCCGCTTCGCGTCACTTTAGTGCACCGTGTCACGCGGTCAATCAACCGGCCTGCGCGTCGCGGACGGACGCGTGCACCACGCGACAAACTGGGTAAAAGGACCCGGGTGGGCGCGCTCTCATCACCTCTGTGGATTACCTCACACAGACCGTCATGACGGTCTTTTTCCCATCTCACCGCAGGACCGGAACCGCCGTGACCAGTACCGTCATGAATATGACGACCTCCGCATCCGTTCCCGCCACGTCCGAAGGCGCCATACCGACCGGCACCGTCACCGACCGCCTCGTCGAGGCGAACGAGCGGTACGCCGCAGCGTTCGCCGACCCCGGCAGGGACGCCCGGCCCGTCCTGCAGGTCGCGGTCGTGGCCTGTATGGACGCCCGTCTCGACCTGCACGCCGCGCTCGGCCTGGAGCTCGGCGACTGTCACACCATCCGCAACGCGGGCGGTGTGGTCACCGACGACGTGATCCGCTCGCTCACCATCAGCCAGCGCAAGCTGGGCACGCGCAGCGTCGTGCTGATCCACCACACGGGCTGCGGCCTGGAGGCGATCACCGAGGACTTCCGTACCGAACTGGAGATGGAGGTCGGCCAGCGCCCCGCCTGGGCCGTGGAGGCCTTCCGAGACGTCGATCAGGACGTCCGGCAGTCGATGCAGCGGGTGCGCACCTCGCCGTTCCTGCTGCACACCGACGACGTGCGCGGGTTCGTGTTCGACGTGAAGACGGGTCTGCTGCGCGAGATCGACCCGGCGTAATCATCCCACGTGACACTCGTTCCTCGGAAAACTCCCGCCCCTCCGCCCGCATAAGGCGTTAAGGCCGACATATCGCGGGCAGTTGTCCACAGGCGAGTGACACGAATCGGTAACGGCAGCAAGAATGCGGGTGTGGCGCCACTGAGCATTTCGCGGGTGGTGTCCGTGATTCGGGGTGGGCCGGTCCGCAGCGTAACGCGTCGGCCCGGAGAAAGAACGGGCCGAGGAGGGCCGGGTGACGACCTATGACGAGCGTGCGAGCCTTACTGATCTGACTGCCACGGTGGAGCGGGTCCGCAGTTCTGTGGAGCAGGTGATCGAGGGCAAGCCCGAGGTCGTACGGCTTTCGCTGACCGTGCTGCTCGCCGAGGGGCATCTTCTGATCGAGGATGTCCCCGGCGTGGGCAAGACCATGCTCGCGAAGGCGCTGGCGCGCTCCATCGACTGCACGGTGCGCCGTATCCAGTTCACGCCCGACCTGCTCCCGTCGGACATCACGGGTGTGTCCATCTGGGACCAGCAGCGCCGGGACTTCGAGTTCAAGCCGGGCGCGATCTTCGCGCAGATCGTGATCGGCGACGAGATCAACCGGGCCTCGCCCAAGACGCAGTCGGCGCTCCTGGAGTCCCTGGAGGAGCGTCAGGTCACCATCGACGGGCAGACCTACGAACTGCCCAGTCCCTTCATGGTGGTGGCCACGCAGAACCCGGTCGAGATGGAGGGCACCTACCCGCTGCCGGAGGCCCAGCGCGACCGCTTCATGGCCCGCGTCTCCATCGGCTACCCGAGCGCGGAGGCCGAGCTCCAGATGCTCGACGTGCACGGCGGGGTCAGCCCCCTGGACGATCTCCAGCCGGTGGCGCACGCGCACGAGATCCTGAAGCTGATCGACGCCGTCCGCGGCGTCCACGTCGCCGACACGGTCCGGCGGTACGCGGTCGACCTGGTCGCCGCCACCCGCACCCACCCCGACCTCAGACTCGGTGCCTCGCCACGCGCCACGCTGCACCTGCTGCGCGCGGCGAAGGCGTCCGCCGCCCTCAGTGGCCGGGAGTACGCGCTGCCGGACGATGTGCAAGCGCTTGCCATCGCTGTTCTGGCGCACCGTCTGCTGCCCACCGCGCAGGCCCAGCTCAACCGCCGTACGGCGGAACAGGTCGTCCAGGAGATCCTCCAGCAGACCCCTGTCCCCGCGGCCCCCCAGCAGCAGGGCTACGGCGGCCTGGGCACCGGCACACAGGCCTACGGCCAGCAGCCGCCGCGGAGGCTGTGATGACCTCCGGCAGTACGGGGCACGCGGAACCCGGCCGGGCCGAGAAGGGCGGGGTCCGCACGGCCCTGGCCGGCCTGACCACCCGCGGACGCTCCTTCCTGGCCGCCGGGATCGCCGCCGCGATCTGCGCGTACGTCCTCGGCCAGGCCGACCTGCTCCGCGTCGGCCTGCTGCTCGCCGTGCTGCCGCTGGTCTGCGCGGGCGTCCTCTACCGCACCCGCTACCGGGTCGCCGGCAGCCGCCGGCTCTCCCCCGCGCGCGTGCCCGCGGGCAGCGAGGCCCGTGTCCATCTGCGGATGGACAACGTCTCCCGGCTGCCCACCGGCCTGCTCATGCTCCAGGACCGGGTGCCCTACGTCCTCGGCCCGCGCCCCCGCTTCGTCCTCGACCGGGTCGAGGCGGGCGGCCGGCGGGAGGTGTCCTACCGGGTCCGCTCCGACCTGCGCGGCCGCTATCCGCTGGGCCCACTGCAACTGCGCCTGAACGACCCGTTCGGCCTGTGCGAGCTGACCCGGTCCTTCTCCACGCACGACACCCTGACGGTGATCCCGCGCGTGGAGCCGCTGTCACCGGTGCGCTTCAGCGGCGAGGCCAGGGGCTACGGCGACGGACGGCAGCGCTCGCTCGCCCTGGCCGGCGAGGACGACGTGATCCCGCGCGAGTACCGCTACGGCGACGACCTGCGCCGGGTGCACTGGCGCTCGACCGCGCGCTACGGCGAGCTGATGGTGCGCCGCGAGGAGCAGCCGCAGCGCTCCCGCTGCACGGTGCTGCTCGACACCCGGGGCATCGCCTTCCAGGGCGCCGGCCCCGACTCGGCCTTCGAGTGGGCGGTCTCCGGCACCGCGTCCGTGCTGGTGCACATGCTGGAGCGGGGCTTCTCCGTACGGCTGCTCACCGACAGCGGGAACTCCGTGCCCGGCGAGGGCGCCGACGGGTTCGCCGGCGCGAGCCAGGAGTCGGCGGACGCGGCCGGGCTGATGATGGACACCCTCGCCGTGATCGACCACTCGGACGGCACGGGCCTGTCCCGGTCCTACGACGTGCTGCGCGGCGGCAACGAGGGGCTGCTGGTGGCCTTCTTCGGCGACCTCGACGAGGAACAGGCCACGGTGGCGGCCAAGATGCGCCAGCGCAGCGGCGGCGCCCTCGCCTTCGTGCTGGACAGCGACACCTGGGTGCGTGAACCGAATGACGCGGCCGGACCGATGAACAGGACGGAGGAGCGGCTGCGGATGCTGCGCGAGGCGGGCTGGACGGCCCTGAGCGTGCCGCGGGGCACTCCGCTGAACGACCTGTGGCGGCAGGCGGACCGTGAGCGCACGGGCGTCGTGGCGGCGAGTGGAAAGGCGGGTTCATGAGCGGGCGGGCACGACTGACCCTGTGCGCCTGGGCGGCCACGCTGATGGCGTCGTGCGCCCTGCTGCCCCTGGTCGACCCGGCCACATGGATCCTCCAGGCCGCCGCCCTGCTCGGGATCCAGTCCGGGGTCGGCGCGCTCACCCGGCGGGTGCCGCTGGCCCGGCCGCTCACGGTGGCGGCACAGACCGTGGTCACGCTGATGCTGCTGACCCTGACGTTCGCCCGGGAGCAGGCGTTCGCCGGGCTGATCCCCGGGCCCGAGGCCTTCGGGCACTTCGCCGACCTGCTCCAACAGGGCACGGACGACGTGGCGCGGTACGCGATCCCGGCGCCGCTGTCGGACGGCATCCGGCTGATGCTCATCGGCGGTGTGCTGGTCATCGGGCTGATGGTGGACACCCTCGCGGTGACCTTCCGCAGCGCGGCCCCGGCCGGTCTGCCGCTGCTCGCGCTGTACTCCGTGGCCGCGGGGCTGGCCGACGGCGCGGCCGACTGGCTGTGGTTCCTGGTCGCGTCGGCCGGCTATCTGATGCTGCTGCTCGCCGAGGGGCGGGAGCGGCTCTCCCAGTGGGGCCGGGTCTTCGGCGGCGCGGCGCGCTCCGGGGGCGGCGGGTCCAGTCCGGTGGCACCCGTGCGCACCGGGCGCCGCATCGGCGCGGTCGCGCTGGGCGTCGCCCTCGTGGTGCCGCTGCTGCCGCTGCCCGCGATAGAGGGCGGCCTGCTGGACAGCGCCCGGACCGGGGTCGGGGTGGGGACCGGCGGCGGGGGCACGATCTCCGCGGTGAACCCGCTGGTGTCACTGCGCGACAGTCTGAACGTGGACGAGGACCGCCAGGTGCTCTCCCTGCGCACGAGCACGAGCGACATCTCGAGTCTCTACCTGCGGATCGTCTCCCTGGACGACTTCGACGGCACCACCTGGAAGCCGTCCAAACGGCACATCGTCGCCCTGCCGGACGAGCTGCCCACGCCGCCCGGCCTGGGCCCCGACGTCCGGCGCTCCGAGGTCCGCACCCGTGTCTCGGCCGCCGACTGGTACGCCCAGGACTGGCTGCCGATGCCGTACCCGCCGAGCGGCGTCAAGATCAAGGGCAACTGGCGCTACGAACCGGTCGGCATGACCCTCGTCGGCGACCACGGCCAGAAGACGCGCGGGGCGACCTACGAGGTGACCAGCCTCGACGTGGAGCCGACGGCGCAGCAGCTCGAGGACGCGCCGGCGCCACCGGGGTCCCTGAAGGACCAGTACACCAAGGTGCCGGACTCGCTGCCCGCGGTGGTGTCCCGGACAGCCCGCCAGGTGACCAAGGGCTCGGCGAGCGACTACGAGCGGGCGGTCAAGCTCCAGGACTACTTCGCCGTGACCGGCGGGTTCACCTACGACACCGAGGTGGAGGTCGGCACCGGGCCCGACGCGATCGCCCGCTTCCTGCGGGACAAGCAGGGCTTCTGCGTCCACTTCTCCTTCGCGATGGCGGCGATGGCCCGCACGCTGGGCATACCTGCGCGGGTCGCGGTGGGCTTCGCGCCGGGTTCCCCGCAGGCGGACGGTTCGGTGTCGGTGGGCCTGAAGGACGCCCACGCCTGGCCCGAGCTGTACTTCGAGGGCGTGGGCTGGACCCGCTTCGAGCCCACCCCCAACCGCGGTACGACTCCTCCGTACACGCTGCCGGACACACCGGGCAGCACCCTCCCGGACCTGCCGCAGGCCTCGCGTTCCGCGGACGCGGCTCCGTCGACCGCGCCGTCGGCGAGCACGAGCTGCTCGGCGGAGCAGAAGAAGGTCGAGGGGTGCAGTGGCGCGCTGCCGCTGGACCCGGGCCAGACGGACGAGGCGAGCCCGCCCTGGTACAAGATCCTCTGGTGGACGCTCCTGGGCGTCGCGGCGGTGGTCCTGCCGTTGCTGCCGATGCTCTGGCGGTTCAGAAGGCGCTCGGTGCGGCTGGCCTCGGCCCAGCACACGGCGTCGGCCACCGGGCCGTCCGGGGTGCGGGACAAGGAGCGCGGGGGCGAGGAGTACACGGGTGAGATCTCCGTGGACGCGGTGCCCGGCGAGATGCCGTCGAGGCAGGTCACCGAGGTGGCCGTCGGGCATGTCCTGGCGGTCTGGCGTGAGCTCACCGACACGGCGTGGGACTACGGCGTCGCACCGGACGACGCCCTGACGCCGCGGAAGGCGGCGGCCCGGATCGTGCGGCTCGGGGAGCTCGACGAGCCCACGGCCGCGTCGGTGCACCGCGTGGCGGGCGCCGTGGAGCAGGTGCTGTTCGCGCCTCAGCCGCGGGCGGAGGCCGGGCTGGCCGACGACGTGCGCGGGCTGCGGGTGGCGCTGCGCTCCAGGGCCGACTGGACCACCAGGCTGCGTGCGGTCGTCGCGCCCCGCTCGGCCGTCCGCGCGGTGTGGGACCTCTCCGACCGCTGGACGTCCCTGAAGGCCCGCTGGGCCACCCGCCGGGCGAACCTGCTGCGCCGCCCGTCGGGCCAGCAGAGCGGCTGACGCCAGAGACGGAGAGCGGCCCCTGCCCCGGGGTTTCCGGGGGCGGGGGCCGCTGGTCGCAGCACAGGCACCGCTTTGTCGCGACACGGGGGCCGCTGCCCTGCGCCCTTCTTGCGGGGCACTGTGCCGGTCCCGCTCGCCTTCGCCCTGCCAGAGGCTGGGGGCCGTCCCGCTCGCATTCCTGGCGAGGGCAGTAGGCCGTCCCGCTCGCCCACTCCCCCAGAGGCACTGCGCCGGGCGCGCCCGCCCGTTCTCCCGGAGGCAGTGTGCTGTCCCCGCTCGCCCCTCCTGCCGGAGGCTCTGCGCCGGGCCCCCGGCTCTCCTGCCGGAGGCTCTGCGCCGGTCCCGCCCGCTCCCCTGCCAAAGGCACCGCGCCGGTCCCGCCCGCTCCCCTGCCAAAGGCACTGCACCGGTCCCGCCCGCTCCCCTGCCAGAGGCACTGCGCCGGTCCCGCCCGCCCATCCTGCTGGCGGCTCCGCGTCGTCCCGCTCTGGATCGGGGTCTGCGCATGCTTGAGGGGGTGACCACCCGGTGGTGGTCACCCCCTCACTGCGTCTGTATGCAGGAGCCGTAGGTAGGGCCGTCAGTGGCCCTGCTCGTCGCGGCGGCGCTGCCAGCGCTGCTCGATGCGGTCCATCATGGAGCGTCTCGAGCGGCTCTGACGGCGAGCGTGCGGCGCGGCCCCGGTGGGCTGTTCGCCCGGCTTGGGAGCCTTGCGCCAGCCGGTCACGGCGAGCACGGCACAACCCAGCATGACCAGGAAGCCCACCACGCTGAGCCACACCTGCTTGGCGACCATTCCGGCCATGAGGAGCGCGATACCTACGAGGAAGCCCGCGACCGCCTGGTAGACCCGTCGCCGGGTGTACGTACGCAGTCCGCTTCCCTCGAGCGCTGTCGCGAACTTGGGATCTTCGGCGTACAGCGCTCGCTCCATCTGCTCGAGCATGCGCTGCTCGTGCTCCGAGAGCGGCACGGAGTCCTCCTCATCGTGCAGTCGCCGGGGCGACCCGGGGGGTCCCTTCAGGATAGGCAGGGAATCGCCCCCGTGAAACCCGCCCCTCTACGCCAATTGGCCAACCGGAATCCGTCATGAAGCAGCCCGGCTCGCTGAAGATTCCATTCCCCAGCAGCCGACCCGTCATGCCGGGTGGTCTCCCTCGATCATACGGCGCACAGCGCCCGAACGGGGGGCCTGTGGCGTACTCCATCCGCAGCCGAGGCGCTGATCAGCGGTATGCCACGGGAGGCGGCTCACGCCTCGGCGGCACCCCGGGTCTCGCCGAGTACATGAAGTTGCGTGGCCACGGAGTGGAAGGCCGGGAGTTCGGCCGCGGCCTCCTCCAGCTTCAGCAGCGCCTCCAGCGCTCCGGGCTCGGTGTCGACGAGCACGCCGGGGACGAGATCGGCGAAGACCCGCACGCCGTGCACGGCGCCGACGGTCAGCCCCGCGCCCTCGACCAGCGCGGTGAGCTGGTCGGCGGTGAAGCGGCGCGGCACGGGATCACCCGAGCCCCAACGGCCGTTCGGGTCGTCGAGGGCCTGCCTGGCCTCCTTGAAGTGACCGGCGAGGGCGCGCGCGAGCACGGCACCGCCGAGACCGGCGGCGAGCAGGCTGAGGACCCCCTCGGAGCGCAGGGCGGCCACGGCGTTGCCGATGCCCTCGGCCGGGTCGTCGACGTACTCCAGGACGCCGTGGCACAGCACGACGTCGTACCCGCCGCGCTCGACCACGTCGAACAGGCCGTGGGCGTCGCCCTGGACGCCCTGGACGCGGTCGGCGACGCCGGCCTCGGCGGTGCGGCGCTCCAGGGCGAACAGCGCGTTGGGGCTGGGGTCGACGACGGTGACCCGGTGGCCGAGGCGGGCGACGGGCACGGCGAACTTGCCGCTGCCGCCTCCGGTGTCGAGGACGTCCAGCGACTCCCGACCCGTGGCCTTGACGCGGCGGTCGAGGGCGTCCTGGAGGACCTCCCAGACCACGGCGGTACGGAGAGAGGCGCGGGGTCGCATCGGGTCCGACACGGCAGTTGACTCCTCGGCGCGGCCCCGCGTCCTGAGCGGAGCGGAGCGGACGGGCTGCCTCCCTTTCCGGAGGCACCGGAGGGGAGGCTTCAGGCGCCCTCCACCCTATTGCCTCCGGCACCGGACCCGGTCACCCCGGCACCGCACACCCACGACCGTCTCGCACGCCGGACCACGCATCACGAGCACGCGATCAGCCCAGGTGCCGTCAGCCCGCGTCCGGCATCGCCGCCCCGTCGTGTGGGTCGTCTCCCCCCTCCGGGTCCTGGCGGGGCTGTGGGAGGACCGGCTGGAGGACCAGCATCCGCTCGACCAGGCGCAGGAACATCGCCGCGTCGCGTATCAGGTCGTCGGCGTCCCGTCGGGTTGCCGCGCCCTGGATGCCCGCCTCGGCCCGGGCGCGGCGCCGGGCCCCTGAGGCGAACAGCGCGCTCCACTCGGTGAGTTCGGGCGCGATCTCGGGGAGCACTTCCCAGGCGCTGCGGATGCGGGCCCGGCGCCGGGTCGTGGGTTCGGGGCGCCCGCGGGCGGCAAGCACGGCGGCCGCGGTGCGCAGGGCGGCCAGGTGTGCCGTCGCATAGCACTCGTTGGGCGTTTCGAGGACGGCTGCCTCGTCGAGTCCGGCCCGGGCCTGGGCGAGCAGATCGAGGGCGGCGGGCGGGGCCGAGGACCGGCGGAGCACGGGGTGTACGTCGCTCGCCGGTCCGGTCAGTGAGGGGGCAGGGCCGGTGGCGCGGCGCCGACGGGCGGCGGCTGCGTGGTAGCTGGCCATGACGAACCTCCTGTCGTCTGGGTGACGGCACTGTGGCCGTATGTGCCCATCGTGAGGTATGGCACTGACAATCCGTTCTGACCTGGGCCTTTGCTTCGATCGACAGTTCGGGTTAGTTTTTGCACTGACCAGTCAGTTCAAAAACTCTCCATCAGGGGATGACCATGGGGGGAACCCAGGACGGCCTGGCCGTCACGGCCCGCGCCCTCGGGCTGAAAGGACCCCGCGGCTGGACGTTCCGCGGGGTCACCGTCGACGCGGAACCCGGCTCGCTGATCGCGATCGAGGGACCGTCGGGCTCGGGGCGTACGAGCCTTCTGCTCGCCCTCACCGGGCGGATGAAGCCCACGGAAGGGACCGCGATCGTCGGCGGCTTCGAACTGCCCCGGCGGATGGCGGCCCTGCGCCGCGCGAGCGCGCTCGCCCACGTCCCGGGCGTCACCGACCTCGACCCCGCCCTGACCGTCGGGGAGCACCTGCGCGAACGGGCCCTGCTGGAGCGGCGGTTCGGCGGCACCGTACGGGGGCTGCTGCGGTCGCGCGCCGAGCGCTCGACCGAGGCGACGCTGCGCGTCGACAACGCGTCGGCCGCCGCCGGCCTCGACCGGGAGGCGCTGCCCAAGGGGCCGCGGACGGCCGTACGCGATCTGGAACGCGTGCAGGCCCTGCGCCTGTCCGTCGCCCTCGCCCTCGTCGGCCGCCCGCGGCTGCTCGGTGTCGACGACACGGACCTCAAGCTCTCCGACGCCGAACGGGCCGATATCTGGGCCCTGTTGAGGTCCCTCACCGAGGCAGGGACGACGGTCGTGGCGGTGTGCAGCGAGGCCCCGGAGGGCGCGGTGACCGTGTCGACCCGGGAAACACCGGCGGCCCCCGAACAGGACGACAAGGAGGAGGACCCCGATGCGGTCGCCGAAACTCGCGGCGCTTGAGCTCCGGCGCTTCGGCCGCGGCAGACTGCCGCGTGCCGCCCTGGTCGCGCTTCTGCTGCTGCCCCTGCTGTACGGCGCCCTGTACCTGTGGTCCTTCTGGGACCCGTACGGCCGCCTCGACCGCATCCCCGTGGCCCTCGTGAACGACGACAGGGGCGCGACGGCCGACGGGAAGAAACTCCGCGCGGGCGACGACATCACCGAGGGCCTGCGCGACAGCGCCGTGTTCGACTGGCACGAGGTGAGCGCGGCGCAGGCACGCGCGGGCGTGGAGGACGGCACGTACTACCTGTCGCTGACCATGCCGGCCGACTTCAGTCGGCGCATCGCCTCCAGCTCGGGCGACTCCCCCGAGGCGGGCGCGCTCCAGGTGCGCACGAACGACGCGAACAACTACATCGTCGGGCAGATCTCGCGGACGGTCTTCAGCGAGGTGCGCACGGCCGCGTCCACGAAGACGTCGCGTTCCTTCCTGGACCGGATCTTCGTCTCGTTCTCCGACATCCACGGCGAGACGGTGAAGGCGGCGGACGGGGCCGACAAGCTCAAGGGCGGCATCGGCAAGGCCGAGGAGGGCTCCAAGGACCTCGCGGACGGCCTGAAGGACGCCGAGGACGGCAGCGGCAAGCTCTCCAAGGGCCTGAAGAAGCTCAACAAGGGCGCGAGCGGCCTGGAGGACGGCTCGAAGAAGGTCGCGGAAGGCACCCAGACGCTCGCCGACAAGGTCAACGGGATCAACGGGAAGCTGGGGCCCTTCCTGAAGGACAACGAGAAGGCCATCGGGGACACCGCCCAGTTCGTCGCCGACTCGGCCGAAACGATCCGCGACGACCTCGACACCCTGGTGAAGCAGGCGCCGGTCGCCGCCGACAACGCGCGCGCGGACTCCGACGACCTGAACGACGTCTACAAGGCACGCTGCGAGACCCCGGTACTTCCCGACTCCGCCTGCTCCGACCTGAAGAAGGCCAAGGACGCGGCGGCCGACGTGGCCACCGTCGCAGAGGACCTCGACACGCTGGTCACCGGCCACGACGAGGACCTGAAGAAGCTCGACACCCACCTCGAGACGCTCCAGAAGCAGGCCCAGGCGCTCGCCGACGACGCACCCCACCTCTCCACGGACCTCAACGACGCCGTCACCAAGGTCAACGACCTGAACGACGGCGCCGAGAAGGTCGCCGCGGGCGCGAAGAAGCTGCACACCGGTCTGGGCACCGCCAAGACCGGAGCGGTCGACCTCGACGAGGGCGTCGGCAAGCTCAAGACCGGCGCCGACGACCTCAACGGCGGCATGTTCAAGCTGGTCGACGGCTCCGGCAAGCTCGCCGGGGGCCTGCACGACGGGGCCGAGCAGATCCCGGACTACGACAAGAAGGACCGCGACCGGCGCACCGCCGTCATGGCCGACCCCGTCCAGCTCGCCACCCAGGACCTGCACAAGGCGCCCAACTACGGCACCGGTTTCGCCCCGTACTTCATCCCGCTGTCCCTGTGGGTGGGCGCGATGGTGGCGTACATGCTGATCCCCCCGATGAACCGGCGGGCGCTCGCCACGGGCGCCTCGGCGTGGCGGATCGCCCTGGCCGGCTGGCTGCCGGTGGTGGCGGTCGGGGTGCTCCAGACGGCGGCCCTGATGGCCGTGCTGCACTGGGCGGTCGGCCTGGAGATGGTGCGGGCGGCCGGGACGGTGGGCTTCCTGTTCCTGGTGACGGCGTGCTTCGCGGCGCTCGTGCAATGGCTCAACGCACGGTTCGGGGCGGCGGGCCGGATCCTGGTCCTCGCCCTGCTGATGCTCCAACTGACGTCCGCGGGCGGCACCTACCCCGTGCAGACCAGCCCGGGCTTCTTCAACGCGCTGCACCCCTTCCTGCCGATGAGTTACGTCGTCGACGCCCTGCGCAGGCTCATCACCGGCGGCGGTCTCGGCCCGGTGTGGACGGCGTGTGCGGTGCTGGCCGCCTTCACCGCCGGCGCTCTCGCGCTGACCGCGCTGTCGGCGCGCCGCCGCCAGGTGTGGACGCTCGACCGGCTGCACCCGGAGCTGAGCCTGTGACGTCCGGATCTTTGGGGAGACGGTTCCTGTGACAATCGGGGCCATGGAAAGCAGCAGCACCACGTCGGGCGGCAGCTCGCGCCGTGAGGCCACCCGGCAGAAGCTCTACGAGGCGGCCGTCACCCTCATCGCCGAACAGGGCTTCTCCGCCACCACGGTGGACGAGATCGCCGAGCGGGCCGGCGTCGCGAAGGGCACCGTCTACTACAACTTCGCCAGCAAGTCAGTGCTCTTCGAGGAGCTGCTGCGGCACGGAGTGGGCCTCCTCACCGCCTCCCTGAGGGAGGCGGCCGAGCGGACGGCACGCGAGGGCGGCACCAAGGTGGACGCCCTGGACGCGATGATCCGCGCGGGGCTCGTCTTCATCGACCGCTACCCGGCCTTCACTCAGCTGTACGTGGCCGAGCTGTGGCGCACCAACCGGGCCTGGCAGTCCACGCTCATGGTGGTCAGGCAGGAGGCGGTGGCGGTCGTCGAGGGCGTCCTGCGCGAAGGCATCGAGGGCGGCGAGTTCAGCGACGAGATCGACGTCCAGCTGACCGCGGCCGCGCTGGTCGGCATGGTCCTGGTGGCCGCCCTGGACTGGCAGGCGTTCCAGCCGGAGCGCTCCCTCGACGATGTCCACTCGGCGCTGTCGCGACTCCTGCAGGGGCGGGTGAGCGGCAGGCGCTGAAGCCGACGCACACACATGCGAAAGCGCCGGTCCGCTGTGGCCACATCCCCCGTGGGCCACCGTCGAACCGGCGCTTCCGCGTGCTCCCCCGTTTCCCCTGTTCCCCCGATTTCCCCCGTTCGGTCGTTCCCCCGGGGTTCCCCCCGTGCCTCGCTCCCGCCGACCGTGTCGGCGGAAGGAGCGGTCGAGGGCCGGCACCGTTCCGCCGCCCCGTGTCGGCGGTGCCGGAGCCGTGCCCCTTTCCGTGTCTCCACTCTCTCGTTCACGCAGGTCGGACCCCATCCGCGCGCGTACTCATCTCCGTGCCTGAGTACGAGTACTCAGACCTGCGCACGCAGGCCCAGGACGCTCCGTCGCCGCATGGTCACCGTCGCGTCCGCGCCGCTACTCCCCCGCCCGGGCCGGACTGTCAGTAGCGACCGATAAAGTCGCAGGCATGGCACGGATTGCGGTGATCGGCGCCGGGATGGGCGCGCTGGCGGCCGCCGCCCGGCTGGCCGTCGCGGGCCACCGGGTTGCGGTGTACGAGCGTACGGAGACGTACGGCGGAGCGGTGCGCCGCTTCGAGCGGGACGGCTTCTCCTTCGACACCGGCCCCGGACTGCTGCCGCTGCCCGCGGTCTACCGCGACCTCTTCGTCAAGACGGGCAAGGAACCGCTGGAGGCGTGCGTCGAGCTGGTCCAGGTCGACCCGTCGTCGCACCATGTCTTCGCGGACGGCACACGCGTGTCCCTGCCGAACGCCTCCCGCGCGGGTGCCGTCTCCGCCCTGGACGAGGCGCTCGGGGCCGGCGCCGGGCAGCGCTGGGGCGACTTCCTGGTCCGGGCCCGCGAGACCTGGGACCGCACCCGCAGGCCGCTCCTGGAGGAGCCCCTGTGGCCGAACTGGTCGGTCCTGGCCGAGCGCGAGCCCTACCCGTCGGTCCCGCACAAGAAGCTGCTGCGCACCCGCCGCGCCGGCACCCTCGCCGAGATCGGCTCCTGGGAGCTGCGCGACCCCCGGCTCACGGCCCTGCTGGAGAGCCACGCGCTCGCCTGCGGCCTGGACCCCCGCGTCGCTCCGGCGAGCGCCGCCGTGCTGCCGTACATGGAGCACGCCTTCGGTGTCTGGTACGTCCGCGGGGGTCTCCGGGAGCTGGCGCGCGCGGTGTACGAGCGGTGTGTGGCCCGCAGGGTGGAGTTCGTGTTCGGCGCCGAGGTGACGGGGGTCCTGGAGAAGGACGGCCGGGCGGCGGGCGTGGAGCTCGCCGACGGGACGGTGGCGGAGGCGGACTTCGTGGTCGCCGGTGTGGCCCCCGGCGCGCTGAGGACGCAGACAGCCGCCCCGGGTGACGGCGAGGTCCCACCGCAGCGTGGCCTGCCGAGTCGTCTGACGGTCCTGCTGGCGCTGCGCGGCGGGCGCCAAGAGGGGGCGGTTCACCGGACGGTGGTGCACGCGGCGGACCGGGAGGGCGAGTTGGAGAGCCTGTTCGGTGTGAACCCGGGGCTGCCCGCGCATCCGACGGTGACGGTCCTGCGGCCCGAGGACGCGGAGTCGACCCCGGACCCCGACCACGAGGCGATCACCCTCACCGCTCCCGTGCCCTCCGGACAGTCGGGGCAGGGCCACGACGATCAGGCCGAGCGCATGATCACCACCGCCGAGCGCGCGATACCCGACCTCCGCGCCCGCCTCCTCTGGCACGAGGTCCGCACCCCGGCCGACATCGCGGGCGCGACCGGAGCGGAGGGGGGCGCGGTCCCGGCGCCGGCGCTGGCCGGGGCGGACGGCCGCCTGCTGCACCCGTCGAACGCCACCCGTATGCCAGGCCTGTTCACCGTCGGCGGCTGGTCGCACCCCGGCGGGGGCCTCCCCCATGCGGGCATGTCGGGCGCGCTGGCGGCCGGGCTGATCGTGGAGGGACCGGACTTCCGGGGCTCTCAGTGAGGCCCCGGTAGAGCCGGGCGGCCCTCACCGCCGAGGTCTTCAGAACCGATACTGCTCGCCGAACCCGTTCCCCTGCTGCTGCCCGTCGCCCTGGTACGGGTACTGCTGCTCGGGCGGGAGCTCGCCGCCCAGCGGGTCGTCGGTGTTGCGCTGCTGCGGGACCCAGACACCGCCGGGCGGGGTCTCGCCGTAGTTGCCGGTGGCGTACTGGTCCTGCCCGTAGCCCTGCTGGCCGTACTGCTGCTGGCCGTAGCCGGTGTCGTACGAGCCGCCGTAGGACTGACCGCCGATGTACGGGTCGGAGTAGGCGGCGTACTGCTGCTGGCCGGTCGAGTCGTAGCCGTACTGCTGGCCGTAGCCGGAGTAGCCGTCGTACGAGTAGGCCTGGTCGGCCGTCGCGTACTGGTCCTGGGGCTGGCCCGCGGTCGCGAACGACGAGTCCGCGCCG
Organism: Streptomyces sp. NPDC002888; assembly: GCF_042888465.1. Classification (NCBI taxonomy): domain Bacteria; kingdom Bacillati; phylum Actinomycetota; class Actinomycetes; order Kitasatosporales; family Streptomycetaceae; genus Streptomyces; species Streptomyces sp. NPDC002888. Next base: position 355,069 of record NZ_JBIAPU010000007.1, read on the forward strand.
TGGCCGGCGGAGTCGGCGTATATGCCGTACGAACCGGTGTCGTCCGGCATCGGCTGCGGCTCGTAGACGGCGGTGCTCTCGGCGGCCGTGGGCGTGGCGGTGCGGGCGGGCGTGAACACGTCGTCACGGTCGTAGTCGTCGTAGGAGGCCTTGTCCTGGCCGTACGAGGCGCTGTCGGGGCTGTAGGCACCGTCGCCGTAGCCGGATTCGGCCGCCTCCAGGCCGGAGACCTCGAGGGTCGGTTCCTGGCGCTCCCCCTTGCCGCGGCGGCGCTTGGTGCCCTCGGCGCCGGGACGGCTGACGGCCCATCCGGCCGCGAAGCCGCGGCGGAAGGACAGCGTGACGTAGGTCTGGCCGACCGCGAAGGCGGCCGCGCCCAGCCCGATGACGATGACAGACGGGATCAACACACCGAGCACGACGCCGACGAAGCCGACGAAGGCGAGCAGCCGCCAGCGAAGCCGTGCCTTGTACTGCAGCAGGACCTCGCCGAGCAGCCACAGTGCGACGATGCCGAACGCGATGTAGAGGACCGTCCAGCCCATGTACGCCCCTCTCAGAGTGGCCGCTACGCAGTGTGTCGTATGTCGGTGCGACCGGTCTAGGCCTGCGGCGGGTGGTGCAGGCCCAGGTTTTCGTGAATTTCCAGCGTCGCCGTGGAGTTGTTGAGCGTGATGAAGTGCAGTCCGGGCACTCCCTCGGCCAACAGCCGAGCGCAGAACTCCGTGGCGTATTCGATGCCAATGGAGCGTACAGCGGACGGATCGTCTTTTGCTGTGAGGATCCGCTCTTTCAGCGCCGACGGGAAGGCGGCGTTGGTGAGCGACGGCACACGCTGCAACGTCTTCACGCTGGCGATCGGCATGACCTCGGGGATGATCGGGGTGTCGCAGCCGGCCGCCGCGACGCGGTCCCGCAGTCGCAGGTAGTCCTCGGGCTGGAAGAACATCTGAGTGATGGCGTAGTCCGCGCCCGCGCGGCACTTGTCGACGAAGTGGCGGACATCGCTGTCCCACTCGCTGGAGCGCGGGTGCATCGCGGGGAAGGCCGCCACGCCCACGCAGAAGTCGCCGGACGCCTTGATGAGTTCGACGAGCTCGGCGGCGTACGCCAGGCCCTGCGGGTGGGGCACCCACTCGCCCATCGGGTCGCCCGGCGGGTCACCGCGCAGGGCCAGCATGTTGCGGATCCCCGCGTCGGCGTACTGGCCGATGATGTTGCGCAGGTCGGCGACCGAGTGGTCGACCGCCGTGAGGTGGGCGATCGGCGTGAGGGTGGTGTCCGAGGCGATGGCTTCGGTCGCCTTGACCGTGCCCGCGCGGGTGGAGCCGCCCGCGCCGTAGGTCACGGAGACGAAGTCGGGTGCCACGGCCTCGACACGGCGCAGCGCGTTCCACAGGTTCCGCTCGCCCTTCGGGGTCTTCGGGGCGTAGAACTCGAACGAGAACGTCGTTTTGCCGGTCGCGAGCATGTCACGAACGGTGCGCGCGTGGTCCGTCCTGGTGGATGCGGTTCCGAGGGCCATACCCGCAGGTTAGTCAGGGGGCGACGGTCCCCCAACCGGATGCTGGAAATTTGCCCGCTTTGCCGGTTTGTTGTCCACCCATCGGACAAACGGCCGGGATCCGGGCGGTCAGGCCTGCCGGAGCCGCTTGGCGAACTCGCTCGCCGCCGCCCCCGGGTCGTCCGCCTCCGTGAGCGCGCGGACGACGACCACACGCCGGGCGCCCGCCTCCAGCACCTCGTCGAGGTTGCTCAGGTCGATGCCGCCGATGGCGAACCAGGGGCGGTCGGTCCCCAGGGCGGCCGTGTGGCGGACCAGGTCGAGGCCGGGGGCGGGGCGACCGGGCTTGGTGGGGGTCGGCCAGCACGGGCCGGTGCAGAAGTAGTCCACGCCCTCCTGGACGGCGGCCGCGGCGGCCTCCGACTCGGTGTGCGTGGAGCGGCCTATGAGTACGTCGTCGCCGAGGACGGCGCGGGCGGCGGGCACCGGGAGGTCTCCCTGGCCCAGGTGCAGGACGTCCGAGGCGGCGGCGTGGGCGACGTCCGCGCGGTCGTTGACCGCGAGCAGCCTGCCGTGCCGGGCGCAGGCGTCGGCGAAGACCTCGAGGTGCTCCAGCTCCTCGGCGGCCTCCATGCCCTTGTCGCGCAGCTGCACGATGTCGACACCGCCGGCCAGGACCGCGTCCAGGAACTGCGGCAGGTCGCCCTGGCGCGTGCGGGCGTCCGTGCACAGGTAGAGACGGGCGTCGGCGAGCCGGGCGCGGGCGGTGTCGGGCATGCGTGTGTCCCCCCGTGGTGTGGCGTACGGGCCCGCGGGCCCGTACGCCGGGTGGTTGTTCGAATCAGCGGGTCAGACGGCGAGCGCCTGGGCGCGGCGCTTCACCTCCGTACCGCGATTCTCGCTCAAAGCCTGCGCGGGGGTGCCGGGCAGGGTCGGGTCGGGGGTGAAGAGCCACTCCAGCATCTCTTCGTCCGTGAAGCCGTCGTCCCGCAGGAGCGTCAAGGTGCCGGACAGGCCCTTGACGACCTTGTCCCCGTCGATGAAGGCGGCGGGGACGTGCAGTGCGCGGTTCTCGCCACGGCGTACGGCGATGAACTGGCCGTCCTTGACCAGCTGCCGCACGCGCGTCACCTCGACGTCGAACCTTTCGGCGATGTCGGGCAGGGTGAGCCAGGCGGGGACGAGAGCATCGATCTTTGCGTCAATCTCGGTCACGTCATCAAGACTGCCATCCCGGACTGACAGTGGGTAGCCGGGCACGTCCCTCCGGGGGGATACCGGGTGCGGGACGAGCCTCCTCGTCACGCCGTCGCGGCCTTCAGCGGGCGTGCCGGGTCCGTCAGGAGCTCCGGGTTCATCGGGGTGCCCGACTCGATCAGCCGCCTCCCCTGGGCCAGGTCCCTCGGGCGGCCCACCGCCAAAAGGGCGACCAGGCGGTTCTCCCGGAGCCAGCAGACCGTCCAGGCCGGGCCGGAGGGGTCGCCGCGCCACAGGGTGGTGTCGGCGGCCGGGTGGTGACCGGCGTACTGGACGAAGCGGCCGAACTGCTCGGACCAGAAGTACGGGACCGGGTCGTAGACCACCGGGGGCTCGCCGGAGGGGCCGCCGATGATGTTCGCGGCGACCGTGCGCGGACCCTGGAGGGCGTTGTCCCAGTGGTGGACCAGCAGTCGCTGTCCGTAGCGCGCCGAGGGGAAGGAGGCGCAGTCGCCGACCGCGTACACGTCCGCCGCGGAGGCGCGCAGCCGCTCGTCGGCCACGACCTCGCCGTGTGCGCCGGTCTCGATGCCGGAGCCGGCCAGCCAGGCCGTGGCGGGCCGGGCGCCGATGCCGACGACGACGGCGCCCGCGGCCAGCCTGGTGCCGTCGTCGAGCACCACCGCGCCGGGCTCGACGTGCGCCACGCGCGCGTGCGTCCGCAGCACCGTGCCGCTGTCGCCGTACCAGGCGGCCATCGGGGCGGCGACCTCCGCGGGCAGCGCGCCCGCGAGCGGCCGGTCCGCGGCCTCGACGACGGTCACCGCGCAGCCGGCCTCGCGCGCGGCGGTGGCGAACTCCGCCCCGATCCAGCCGGCGCCGACGACCACGATGTCGCGCTGCCGCGCGAGGACGGGCCGCAGTCGCTCGGCGTCGTCGAGGGTGCGCAGCAGGTGCACGCCGGGCACGCCCTCCGCGCCCGGCAGCCGGATCGGTTCGGCACCGCTCGCGAGGACCAGTACGTCGTAGGGCACCGGCCCGGTGGCGGTGTCCAGTTCGTGGTCGCCCGGGCGTACGCCGAGCACCTCACGCCCCAGGTGGAGCTCGATGCCGAGCCCCTCGAAGTCGATGTCGAAGGCGGAGCCCTCGGACTTGCCGAGCAGGACGGCCTTGGACAGCGGCGGCCGGTCGTACGGCTGGTGGGGCTCCGCGCCGATCAGCGTCACCGTGCCGGTGAAGCCCTGCTCCCGCAGGGCGACCGCGGCCTGCACCCCGGCCATGCCCGCGCCGACGACGACCACGCGCCGTTCCCCCGACGTGCCCCGCTCCTGTGTCTGCTCGCTCACCTGATCACCATAGACAACTGACCATCCGTCAGTCAGCTGTCGGTCAGCGGTCGAGTTCCGTGACCTGTTCCACCACACTCGTGCCCCGGCCGGGCTGCGACTCCCACGCCCAGGTCTCCTCCAGGCGCACCCGGCCGTCGGGCAGTTCCACGACGGTCGACTCGCAGTGCCCCGACGACGTCGTCCCGTCGTGCTTCAGCTGCACGTACCGGAAGTCCAGCCGGTCGCCCTCACGCGTACCCACCAGATGCCCGCGCACCACGTCGCCGCCCGCGTACTCGGCCCAGATCTCCCCGTCCTTCTCGTGGTACGTGAACCGGGTGCTCGTGCCCACCTGACCTGGGGCCTGGTCGGCGACGGGGGCGAGGACGAGGCCGTCCAGTGAGCGGGACATGGCGTGAGGCTCCCTACAAGTGCGCTGCTCCGAGGGCTAGGGTGGCCACCGTAAAGCACACGCGGGAGCCCGGCGCACCGGGCTGAGAGGGAGGCTGGCGGCCTCCGACCGTACGAACCTGATCCGGGTCATGCCGGCGAAGGGAGGGGCTGGACGCCCATGTCGCGTACGTCCGACACCTCAGACGTCCTGGTCGTCGGGGGCGGAATCATCGGTCTGGTCACCGCGTGGCGGGCCGCTCAGCGGGGGTTCGCCACGGCCGTGGTGGACCCCGAGCCTGGCGGTGGGGCCGCGCAGGTGGCGGCCGGGATGCTCGCCGCGGTCACGGAACTGCACTACGGCGAGCAGACCCTGCTCGGCCTGAACCTGGAGTCGGCCCGCCGCTACCCCGACTTCGCGGCCGAGCTCACGGAACTCACCGGGCACGAACTCGGCTACCGCCGCAACGGCACCCTCGCCGTCGCGCTGGACGCCGACGACCGCGCCCACCTGCGCGAACTGCACGCCCTGCAACGGCAGTCGGGGCTGGAGTCGGAGTGGCTGTCCGGGCGGGACTGCCGGCGCCTGGAGCCGATGCTCGCGCCGGGGGTGCGCGGCGGGCTGCGGGTGGACGGCGACCACCAGATCGACCCGCGGCGGCTCGCCGGGGCGCTGGTGTCCGCGTGCGAGCGGGCGGGCGTGGTCTTCCACCGCACCTGGGTCGACCGGCTCACCGTCCTACGGGAGCGGGCGGCCGGTGTCGTCACGCGCGACGGCGTCGCGCTGGGCGCGGGGCAGGTGGTGCTCGCGGCCGGCAGCCTCAGCGGACGGCTCGCGGGCGTCCCGGACGACGTCCTGCCGCCCGTACGGCCCGTGAAGGGGCAGGTGCTGCGGCTGACCGTGCCGAAGCGGTACGCGCCGTTCCTGAGCCGGACCGTGCGCGCGGTGGTCCGCGGCAGCCAGGTCTACCTGGTGCCGCGTGAGAACGGCGAGCTGGTCGTCGGCGCGACCAGCGAGGAGCTCGGCTGGGACACGACGGTGACCGCGGGCGGGGTGTACGAGCTGCTGCGCGACGCCCACGAGCTGGTGCCGGGCATCACCGAGCTGCCGCTGACGGAGACCCGCGCGGGGTTGCGTCCCGGCTCGCCCGACAACGCGCCGCTGCTCGGTCCGACCGAGCTGGCGGGGCTGCTGCTGGCCACCGGGCACTACCGCAACGGCGTGCTGCTCACGCCGGTCACCGGCGACGCCCTGGCGCATGCCCTGGCCACCGGTGAACTCCCCGACGAGGCCCGCCCCTTCACCGCCCGCCGCTTCGGCACCGCCGCACTCACGGAGCAGCCCGTATGAACATCCCGGTCACCATCTCGGTCAACGGCGAGCGTCGCGAGGTCGCACCGGGTACGGCCCTCGACACGCTGGTGAAGTCCCTCACCGCCGCGCCCTCCGGGGTGGCCGCGGCGCTCAACGAAACCGTCGTCCCGCGCGCGCAGTGGTCCGCCACACCCCTCTCCGAGGGAGACCGCGTCGAAGTCCTCACCGCAGTCCAAGGAGGCTGAACCATGGCCGACGATCCCTTTGTCCTCGGTGGCACGTCCTTCACGTCCCGGCTGATCATGGGTACGGGGGGCGCGCCCAGCCTGGAGGTGCTGGAGCGGTCGCTGGTCGCGTCCGGGACCGAGCTGACGACGGTCGCGATGCGGCGGGTGAACCCGTCGGTGCACGGTTCGGTGCTGTCGGTGCTGGAGAAGCTCGGGATCCGGGTGCTGCCGAACACGGCGGGGTGCTTCACCGCGGGTGAGGCCGTGCTGACGGCGCGGTTGGCGCGGGAGGCGCTGGGCACCGATCTCGTGAAGCTGGAGGTCATCGCCGACGAGCGGACGCTGCTGCCGGATCCGATCGAGTTGCTGGACGCGGCGGAGACGTTGGTCGACGACGGGTTCACGGTGCTGCCGTACACGAACGACGACCCGGTGCTGGCGCGGAAGCTGGAGGACGTGGGCTGTGCGGCGATCATGCCGCTCGGCTCGCCGATCGGCTCCGGGCTCGGCATCCGCAACCCGCACAACTTCCAGCTGATCGTGGAGCACGCGCGTGTGCCGGTGATCCTGGACGCGGGGGCCGGTACGGCGTCGGATGCGGCGCTGGCGATGGAGCTGGGGTGTGCGGGGGTGATGCTGGCGTCGGCGGTGACGCGGGCGCAGGAGCCCGAACTGATGGCGGCGGCGATGAAGCACGGGGTGGAGGCGGGGAGGTTGGCCCGGTTGGCGGGGCGGATTCCCCGCCGCCACTTCGCGCAGGCGTCGTCTCCTGCGGAGGGGTTGGCCGTGCTGGATCCCGAACGGCCCGCTTTCTGAGCCGCCCCCTCCGCCGTCTCCTCTGTGACGTGTGAAGCCGTAACGTGTGAAGCGTCACAGGTCGGCTGCAGTCGTGGCGCGATACGGATGTAGCCGCAGGGGTGTCAGTTGTGGCTCGTACACTCGCCTGCGTGGATACGACCCTTCAGGACCCTCTCGTCGGGCAGGTGCTCGACGGCCGTTATCGCGTCGACGCGCGGATCGCCGTCGGTGGGATGGCCACGGTCTACCGGGCCCTGGACACCCGCCTCGACCGCGTCCTCGCGCTGAAGGTGATGCACCCGGCGCTCGCGGCCGACGGCACCTTCGTCGAGCGGTTCATCCGGGAGGCGAAGTCGGTGGCCCGGCTCGCCCACCCCAACGTCGTGCAGGTCTTCGACCAGGGCGCCGACGGGTCGTACGTCTATCTCGCCATGGAGTACGTCGCCGGCTGCACCCTGCGTGACGTGCTGCGCGAGCGCGGGGCGCTGCAGCCGCGTGCCGCGCTGGACATCCTGGAGCCGGTGCTGGCCGCGCTCGGCGCCGCGCACCGCGCCGGGTTCGTGCACCGGGACATGAAGCCCGAGAACGTGCTGATCGGGGACGACGGCCGGGTCAAGGTGGCCGATTTCGGGCTCGTGCGGTCCGTGGACACCGTCACCACCACCACCGGCGCCGTGCTCGGCACCGTGTCGTACCTCGCGCCCGAGCAGATCGAGAACCAGGGCTCCGCCGATCCCCGCGTCGATGTGTACGCGTGCGGTGTCGTCTTCTACGAGATGCTGACCGGCGAGAAGCCGCACGACGCGGACTCGGCCGCCGTGGTGCTCTACAAGCACCTCCACGAGGACGTCCCGCCGCCGTCGGCGACGGTGCCGGGGCTGCCGTACGAGCTGGACGAGCTGGTCGCCTCGGCGACCGCCCGCAATCCCGACGTGCGCCCGTACGACGCCGTGGCGCTGCTCGCGCAGACCCGGCAGGCCCGCGAGGCGCTCAGCGCGGACCAGCTCGACGCGCTGCCGCCGCAGGCGGTCACCGCGGAGCACGACAACGCGGACGACCGTACGAGTGTGATCCCGCGCTCGCTGACGGTGCCGCGGCTGCTGCCCGTCAACCCCGTCAACGAGGACGCCGGGCCGGAGGTGCACCGCACCAGCCGTCTGGAGATGCCGCCTCCTCCTCCGCCGCCTCCCGGGCGGCGCCTGCCGCGGCGCGGTGTGATCTCGATCGTCGCCGCCCTGCTGCTGGTCCTCGGCGTCGGCGCGGGCGTCTGGTACATCAACTCCGGCCAGTTCACCAAGGTCCCGGCGCTGCTGACGAAGACCGAGGCGCAGGCCCGGGACCGGCTGGAGGAGTCCGGGCTCGAGGTCGGCAAGGTCAGCCACGCCTACAGCGACACCGTCAAGCGCGGCACGATCATCAGCACCGACCCTGCGCCCGGCACCCGCATCCGCGACAACGACTCCGTGGCGTTCACCCTCTCCGACGGCCCCGAGACGGTCAACGTGCCCGACGTGAAGGGCGCCCGCCTGGCCAAGGCCAAGGCCCTGCTGAAGTCGGACGGCCTGGAGCCCGGCATGGTCACCGAGGCGTTCAGCGAGGACATCGGCAAGGGCCTGGTGATCCGCACGAACCCCGCCGAAGGCACCGAGCGGCGGGCGGGCTCGGCGATCGCGATCGTCGTCAGCAAGGGCGCCCCGGTCGACGTCCCGGACGTCACCGGCGAGTCCCTGGAGGACGCCAGGGCCGAGCTGCAGGAAGCCGGCCTGAAGGTGAAGGTCGCCTCCGAGGAGGTCACCTCGGACGAGTTCGACAAGGGCCAGGTCGCCGCACTGTCACCCGAGGCCGACAGCCGGGTCGCCGAGGGCGACACGGTGACGCTGACGCTGTCCAAGGGCCCGGAGATGATCGAGGTCCCGGACGTGGTCGGTGACAGCGTCGACGACGCCAAGCAGCAGCTGGAGTCCGCCGGTTTCCAGGTCAAGGAGGACCGCGGGCTGCTCGGGCTGTTCGGCGACACCGTCAAGAAGCAGTCCGTGGACGGCGGCGACACCGCACCCAAGGGGTCGACGATCACGATCACCATCCGGTGAGGGCGCTCACGTCCGCGGTGGACGGGCGGGGCCGTGCGGCATGACACCCTGAACGGGTGACACAACAGCAGCACAGCCCCACCCGCAACCCCGTCGGCGGTCATGTCCCCGTGGCCGGCGGACTGCACTCGGTGGGGCTGACGTACGCCCACGACCTCAAGGCCGAGACCGTGCAGGTCTTCGTCGCCAACCCGCGCGGCTGGGCCACGCCCTCCGGTGATCCCCGGCAGGACGAGGCGTTCCGTGCGACCTGCGCGGCCGAGTCGATCCCGGCGTACGTGCACGCGCCGTACCTGATCAACTTCGGCTCGCACACCGAGGCGACCGTGGAGAAGTCCGTGGAGTCGCTGCGGCACTCGCTGCGCCGCGGGCGGGAGATCGGCGCGCTCGGCGTGGTCGTGCACACCGGGAGTGCGACCGGGGGCCGGGAGCGGTCCGTGGCGCTGAAGCAGGTCAGGGAGTACCTGCTGCCGCTGCTCGACGAGCTCTCCCACGACGACGATCCGTTCCTGCTGCTCGAGTCCACCGCCGGGCAGGGTTCCTCGCTCTGCTCACGGACCTGGGACTTCGGGCCGTACTTCGAGGCGCTGGACGCGCACCCGAAGCTGGGTGTCTGCCTGGACACGTGTCACATCTTCGCGGCCGGTCACGACCTGACCGGGCCGAGCGGCATGCACCAGACGCTCGACCTGCTGGTGGAGACCGTCGGCGAGGGACGGCTGAAACTGATCCACGCCAACGACTCCAAGGACGTGGTCGGCGCCCACAAGGACCGGCACGAGAACATAGGCGCCGGGCACATCGGCGAGGACCCGTTCCGGGCGCTGATGACCCACCCGGCCACCGCGGGCGTACCGCTGATCATCGAGACGCCCGGCGGCAAGGAGGGGCACGCGGCGGATGTCGAGCGGCTGAAGAAACTCAGGGACGGATAGCGCGTTACAGGAATACCCCCCGGGGGTATCTTGTCGGTGCCCGACGCAGGAGCTACACCTGACATTGGGGGCGCGCATGGAACACGAGACGCACGCGGCACACGCTCATCAGCACGAGGCGCAGGCCGTCGCCACCTGGGCGATGGCCGTCCAGGCCACCCTTCACTGCCTCACCGGGTGTGCCATCGGCGAGGTGCTCGGCATGGTGATCGGCACCGCGCTGGGCTGGGCCAACCTGCCGACGACCGTGCTGGCGGTCATCCTGGCGTTCTTCTTCGGCTACTCCCTGACGCTGCGCGGCGTCCTGAAGGCGGGTGTCGGCCTCCGGGCCGCCATCCGGGTGGCGCTGGCCGCGGACACGCTCTCGATCGCCGTGATGGAGCTGATCGACAACGGTGTGCTCGTGCTGTGGCCGGGCGCGATGGACGCCGGCCTCGGCACCGTGCTGTTCTGGGTGACGCTGACCATCTCCCTGGCCATCGCCTTCGTGGCCACCACCCCGGTCAACAAGTGGATGATCGGCCGCGGCAAGGGCCACGCGGTGGTGCACCAATACCACCACTGACTCAGGGACCGGCCCGGAGACCGTCTCAGAGCTCCGGGCCGTCCCCGGGCCCCTCCTGGTAGGAGTACCGCTGTTCCGTCCAGGGGTCGCCTATGTTGTGGTAGCCGCGCTCCTCCCAGAAGCCCCGGCGGTCGGCGGTCATGTACTCGACGCCGCGGACCCACTTGGGGCCCTTCCAGGCGTAGAGATGGGGGACGACCAGGCGGAGCGGGAAGCCGTGCTCGGCGGTGAGCAGTTCGCCGTCCTTGTGGGTGGCGAAGATCGTGCGCTCGGAGGCGAAGTCAGCCAGGCGCAGGTTGGAGCTGAACCCGTATTCCGCCCACACCATCACATGGGTGACATCGGGGGCGGGCGGGGCGGCCTCCAGGATCATGTGGGCCGGGATGCCGCCCCACTCGGCGCCGAGCATGCTGAACTTCGTGACGCAGTGCAGATCGGCCACGACGGTGGTGTACGGCAGGGCCGTGAAGTCCTCGTGGTTCCAGCAGTGCTTCTCGCCGTCCGCGGTGGCGCCGAAGACCCTGAACTCCCAGCGCTCGGGCCGGAACTTGGGCACCGGCCCGTAGTGCGTGACCGGCCAGCCCCGCTGCAGTCGCTGCCCCGGCGGAAGCTCGGACCGTGCCGCTTCTCCAGATTCGCGCTCCGCCGGATGACCCATGACTCCATCCTGACAGACCCCGGGGAGTGCACATGACCGGGCATGTCCGGAAACGGGCAACAGCTACTAAGCCAGGACTTACTTACTAAGTACGCACTTACTGGACGATCTTCTTTGCCGGTGGAATCATGCGGCCCTAAGCCTCCCCCAGCTGTTTCCCACGTGGAAGGAGCCCATGCGATGCAGGGCGACCCCGAGGTCATCGAATTCCTCAACGAGCAGCTCACCGCCGAGCTCACCGCGATCAACCAGTACTTCCTGCACGCGAAGATGCAGGAGAACTTCGGCTGGACGAAGCTCGCGAAGTACACGCGGCACGAGTCGTTCGACGAGATGAAGCACGCCGAGGTGCTCACCGACCGGATTCTGTTCCTCGAGGGGCTGCCGAACTACCAGCGGCTGTTCCATGTGCGCGTCGGGCAGACGGTCCGGGAGATGTTCGAGGCCGACCGGCAGGTCGAGGTCGAGGCGATCGACCGGCTCAGGCGGGGGATCAAGGTGATGCGCGAGAAGGGCGACATCACGTCGGCGAACATCTTCGAGTCGATCCTCGCGGACGAGGAGCACCACATCGACTACCTCGACACCCAGCTGGAACTGCTGGAGAAGCTCGGCGAGGCGCTGTACATCGCCCAGCTCATCGAGCAGCCCGAGAGCTAGGCGGAGGAGGGCCGGGCGAAGAGCTAGGCGGCCTCTTCCAGACCCGGTTCCAGACCGGAGATCCCCGCGAGCATCGGCTTGCCCTGGTCGGCCGGCTCACGGCGCGGGCACGCGCCTCGGCCGAGGATCGCCTGGATACGGCGGACGCAGGAGCCGCAGTCCGTCCCGGCCTTGCAGGCGGACGCGATCTGGCGGGGCGTGCAGGCGCCGCCGTCCACGTGCTTCTGGACCTGCGCTTCGGTCACTCCGAAGCAGCTGCAGACGTACACGCGGATCCACCTCCCGCCGAGATCAATAAGGCTAACCTAACCTTACCTGGCGCTCAGAGACCGCAAAAGTGGAGTGGGGGGGGGGGGGGGGGGGGGGGGGGGGGGGGGGGGGGGGGGGGGGGGGGGGGGGGGGGGGGGGGAGGGGGCGGGGGGGGGGGGGGCCCGAGGCCCCCCACCACCCCCCGG